>JAJETZ010000002.1:141000-141390 GCA_029784595.1 Wolbachia endosymbiont of Meromenopon meropis
ATCTTTTTCATATGGTCTCTCTTGAAAGAGAGCAACATTCGAATCATTTTTTGGTGGAATATTTTCCAAAAACTCCCGACGAGCAGTATTCAGTGAATCTACTGTATTACGCAATGGTATTCTAAATATTCTCCTTCGCGCTCTTCCATAAACCGCTATATATCTCTGACGAGGCTTCACCTCATCTTTTTCATATGGTCTCTCTTGAAAGAGAGCAACATTCGAATCATTTTTTGGTAGAGCATTCTCTGAGAACTCTTGATGCGCAACCTCACGTGAATTTACTGTATTAAATAAAGGTAGTCTAAACACTCGCCTCCGCGCTTTTCCATGCAAAACCACATATCTCTGACTAGACTTAGCTTCATTATTTTCACATAGTTTCTCTTG
>JAJETZ010000002.1:141490-355999 GCA_029784595.1 Wolbachia endosymbiont of Meromenopon meropis
AGAGAGAGAAACATTCGAATCATTTTTTAGTGGAGCATTCTTTGAGAATTCTTGATGTATAACTTGACTTGAATTTACTACGTTATGCAACGGTATTTTAGAAATTTGATTTTGTTGCAACATTTCACGCAACACTGCATATCTCTGACTAGACTTAGCTTCATTATTTTCACATAGTTTCTCTTGAGAGAGAGAAACATTCGAATCATTTTTTAGTGGAGCATTCTTTGAGAATTCTTGACTTGCAGTTTCCTGCAAATTTATTATTTTACGCAAAGGCATCGCAGATAATTTTCTTCCTCTCAAGGGAACAAGAAACTCCACTCCTCCAGTGTAAACAGCCATTAGCGCATAATAAACCGCCCACCAGCCACAATCATTACCATTTACACCGCGCTGCTGGCCGGTGAATTCTTTCAAATTACAAAAGTCAATCTCATTTTTCTCACAAAAAGGCATCAAATGTATCCGCTTTATACCTTCATCAGTTTCTTCAATAATTTCACCGCCTTCCATTAAAAATTTCTTTAATCCCTCGGGAAAAGACTGTTCACTTAATGAATCAAAAAAGAAAACCTGATATTTATTATTGTCTATCTCTTTGCCTGATAAACTAAGATAGTGTTTAGGCAATAATACCCAACTAACCCAATGAATTCCACCTTCTTGATTTACATCGGTAGAGCTCTGAGCAAGTACTGTTTCAATATTAGAAATAACAATAAAAGGCTTATCCAATGATTTTTTATTACCGTAAAAACTATTTAAGACACCCTCTCGTCTACAAATATGCTTAGCTATATCTTCTATTCCTTCTTTGCTATTAAAACCAAAATTACTAGGACCGATATAATAAGCTAGCTCATTACCTTTATCATCAATCTTAATCGCTTGATCATTTATATACGAATTTATTCGATCCATACTGGCCCATGCGCCAGAATCACATTCATATAAACAATAATCATCAAATTTTACTTTTCTTAATTGATTATAAACATCAACTGCAGGAAAAAAGTTTTGATTTAATTGAACGCGTAATTGCAATTTTTGTTCTTCAAGATTAAAATATTCTCTAATTTTTTGATCAAAAAAATTGCTCCACAAATCGTCAGTCTCTTTTTTAGAAATCAGATTTTTTTTAATTGGCACAAAATCTCCAAAAAGTGGTAAAAAATGCTCCTTGTAATTTACTATATTCACAACTTTTTTATTATCATCCCTACTTAAATACAACTGATCAAAGTTTTCTCCTTCTACAAAAATTTCCAAATCAGTACTCCCGGGTGTAACCTTAGTTACTGTAATTTTTTGATCGTCTCTATTAGTAGTTGAATAAAAATAAAGAACCACATTATACTTATTAGAAATTATTTGACCTTCAATTTCAGGACTCCCCCATATAGGAATGGGACCGCTTTTTGTAGCTACATTTTTAATATGGTCTAAATACTTGCTAAATGTCTCTTCTCGCACATCTGAAATATCACTTTTCTTTTTATTTTTAGAATCACCAAAACAAGAAGAACTAAGAAAATTCTCTTGTGGAAAAAAATAGTCGTCCATATTTGCTGTCACCTTTTTATAGATCCAACTATCCTTATCAGCATTTTCTCTAGCATAATCTGCACAATCCTTCCTCAATAATTTTACGTCAAATATTTGATCGTTATCAAGCAGATTTCTATCTCTCAACTGATTTAAAGCTTGAGCTATGGAGTCAAAAAAACAATCTCTTCTTTTTGGTTTTACTCTTATTTTAATATCACCAGAATAAAAACTCTTCAATCTTTTCAATAGATCCCTAAGATTTTGCTTTTTTAGTCGGCCTTCATTCTTGGCTACCTCTAAAAGAGCGGGCATGAGACTTCTTCTAGTAAAAACTGCTCGTACAGTAGTATCGCTACTACCAGAATCAGAAGAAGAACGTCTTAAAACCGATTCACTTTTTCGTAACCCATCTCCTTCATCCAATGGACTAATGAAGTCATTCAACTGACTAATAAAATATCGATCAAACCCTCTTTCCTCTTCTTCTGAAAAAACTACTAAATCTTCTACCTTCACCATAAAAACCTCTAATATACCCCACAATAAAAAATCTAAAATTTATTAAATTTAGCTCGATAGTAATAAATAAACCTAAAAATGTAAACAGTTTTTATACACATATTTTCGTGTAAAGAATCTAGGTAAGAAAACCTGTACCTTAAGGTAGGATCAAAACCACTACAAAACAAGTCAGATTTGCTCTATTGAAAAATCACTACAGAAAATTTCTGATATAAATCAAGAATGAAATTAAACAATAAATTGTAACTATAATTTCCGAGTACTAGTAAAGTATAGAAACTTCTTAAGTTACAAGATTTATCTATCTTTCTTTCTCATAATTTTCGAAATGTTGAATCATACGCTTCACACTTACATGAGTGAGGAAAGAATCTTTGCAAGATTTATTATCGCATCTCTTAGTTATAGAACTCATCAATGAATTTTTCTGAATGTTAATACCTGATTGCGTTATCATAACAGATTGACTTTTAACAGGCTGTATATCCATACATGCTTCAACTTGATCTCGTTCAAAATTTTTTACCATTGTTTTTACTTTATTGTTAGTCTTGCTATCAAACGCATCTTTTAAAACAGAAGACAGCGCTCCTATATTATTTGTTTGCACTATTTGTTGTTCACGGCTATAATCCTCAGGTCTTGATACTATATTTTCGAATGATTCTTTAAGAGTAAATCCCACTATTCTAGGTTTTGTGTTTATTTTTTGGTTATCATTCCCATCTAAATTTTCAGATTGTAATGATACTGCGAACGTATCCCTAAATGCTGCTTGTAATTTTTGTGTCATCTCTTGACTAGTAAGGGGTGTTTTTTCTTGCATCATCATCGATTTAGGTAATTTTGGAGTTACCAAATCATATTTTAATAGCCGTTCTCGCCTATGTTTTTTTTTTGCTTCTATATGCTCTATAGAGATAGTTGCATAAACTGGCTCCTCTCTAGTTAGCTGAAAACTCTGCAAGTTTTCTTTCAAGGATTTATCTTCCTCTTTTCGGTAATCCGACACTTCTTTTTCACATTTATAAATTTCATTTTTTAATGAACTTCTATGATTTAGACCTTCGTAAATATGAAAAAACTCACTTTCGGTATCTAAAAATGTATCTTTGTAATTAAAAGTGGTGCTGGTTTCTTTATTCTTTAAAGAGTAAAACCTTTTTAGAATATTTATGCACTCAATGGCTATTTCAATGTCAGGATAAGGTAACATTTTCACAAAATTACCGATATTTTTAATGCGCCTATCCTTTCCTAAAACCTTATTTAAAATCACTCCAAATATTTTAATATTTGATCGCTTCTTGTTTAAAAAACTTAAATAATAATTATCTAAATCATCACGTAAAATATACCTTGCAACATCTTCCGCTTTATCCGTTAAACCTTCAAGCGTTTCGGATAAATCGCTTATTATTTTATAATACCACTTGTCAATTTTCTTTTCATCTTCTTGTTTTATAGCTTTAACTAAAAAATTGAAGTTCTTTTTGTACTGATCATTTCTTAATATCCCATTCATCACGTCTCTACTTTGAACTATTTAATGTAATATACATAACAAAAATTAATAACTAATAAAAATACTATTTTCTTTTTATATTACTTTAAGGTTAAATTATAAGAAGTGTAGTAATACAATAAAATTGTATGAAAAACATCATCAGATATAAAGATCTTTTAGGCTGACTAGAAGAAAAATTTATAAAAACAGATTGACAAAATGATATGACCATTAATTCTCAATTACTAAGGCATTAAAGAAAATTAAGTGCCGCAAGTAATATACTATAATATACATTTTATTTAAAAATTTGTAATTTTTACGCTAATTCAAAAATGTAATTTTATTTGACATAATATTTCATAAATCCTAAAAGTTTTTTAAAGACTGATATAAGTAATCACTACAATTTGAAATTATATCTCATTTCTTGATCTTTAAATATCTCAAAAAATATTAAAATTAAGAGAAGTTAAAACAACAACGTCCTATAAAATTCTGGAGAAATAGAAATACGATAATAATCACAGATATATAGAAAATTCTATGTCAGAATTATAAAAATGTAATTTTAAAAAAATGAAAGAAGCATAATAATAGATTTATAACAATAATATTATTCTGATCTCTACAAATATATTTATTTATGTTCACTGTATATAGTATTAACTTTTTTGCACAGATTTGGTAGAATAAAGAAATAAAACTATATTTTTCAATATATAAATAAACAATAAAGAACTTAATTCTACATTTTAGTGTATATAAGCGTACAGACTCACGCTTTTTTTAAAACTTCAATACTAAAAATTAGCAGAGAAAAAGATTGGAGAAAGAAAAACAGTATAAAAAGAACTTCAATTCTTTATAATTATAAGCAATACAAATATATTATATAATGCATAATTTATAGCAGAAATATTCTATTAATAACAAATAATTAATTGCAAACTATCATAGGTGAGAAGGATCATTGGCAAACTAGCAAAAATGTTAATCAAGAACAAACATCTGCGATAATATAAGCAATAAAGTGCTGTAAAATACAGTAATAATCTTTTATTTTGCAATATCTCATATTTTTTGAAGATATAAATGCCTTCAATTCTTAATATAAGAAACTGCTCAAATCCGTTTGTCGCATAAATCAAAATTTTCCACAAATTATTTTGTGCATATAAAAATACAATTAATATCTCTATTTTATTAATACAAAACTTGCTTAGTACGATGTGTTTTTATCATGTTATTGCAGCAAATCTCTCCTATTTCATATAAACGAGGAGATAGATATCTATATCAGTAGTCATATGGCTATGCAATTTTATTTACATTGCAATTTACTGCAGCAATTTTAAAAAGTATTAAAACAAAATTTTATCTGACAAGAATTTGAAATGTATAGAATTAAACAAGATCTTATAACTAATTTTGAATTTAAACTATATATAATAACTCATAATAAAACTAAAATTTAAAAGTTTTTCTCATTAAAAACTAATTAATGACGAAAAACCAATTCTTGTTACTTACTATAAAATAACTACTGTAATTTTATTTTTTTAAAAGTAGAGATAATATCTAATCAAAAAATTTAGTCCGATGATGAATTGATGAAGTTTAAAAACTTATTACTAAAATAAAATGCGTGAAAAACACATATCAATATTTCTAAGTATTGGAGAGTTCTTTTGAAAAAAAAGACATATCACAAAATATTTTAATTACTTAAAAAAATTAAAATTTTACAGATAATCTCCATTTCTTAATGTAGATTTTTTTGTATATTGACTATTTAATTCACATTTTTCTTAGTTCAATATCTTACAATAATAATTGTATCTTCTAATCAATCCTTTACTTCGTTTGTTAACGTACGGATTGCATTTATCAAGTTTTAAAACTTAAAATGAATTTTTTAATTGGGGGGGTGTTATAAATTCTGTAGAATTTTTCTTCTAACATTCCTTTAATAAATAAAGATGAGCTGTACAGATATCATAAAATCGAAACTATTATTATCCGATATAATAGGCAAGAAAATTAAGTTAAGAAAAAGCGGAGATAATTTTATTGGACTTTGTCCATTTCATAAAGAAAAAACTCCATCATTTTTTGTAAATGATAATAAGAGAATGTACAACTGTTTTGGTTGCTCTGCTCATGGTGATGTATTTGAGTTTATCTCCAAAACTGAAGGACTAAGCTTTAAAGAAACATTAGAAATGTTGGCATCTATTGCAGATGTTGAATTACCTAAAAATCTTAATATCGTTAAAAAAAATGACAAATTATTTTCAACGATGAGCTTAGCTACAAACTGGTTTGTACAAAAAAAACAAGCTGTTATTGACTATTTAAAGTATCGTAAAATCTCACCCGAAATCGTAGATAAATTTAAGATAGGTTATGCACCAAACTCTGGTTTAAAGAGATATTTAAATTCCTCTGGTATAGAAGATGAAATCTTAATTAACGTTGGATTGATAAATAAGGATTATCGTGATCATTTCTACGATCGACTAATATTCCCTATACAGAACATCGCGGGTAAGGTTATTGGTTTTGGCGGGCGCGCACTAAGATCACAGCAACAGCCAAAATACTTGAACAGCCCAGAAAATTATATTTTTAAAAAAAAAGAGAATTTGTATGGACTTAATCTTGCATTAAGCGAAATACGTAAAAAACAACATATATTTGTTGTTGAAGGATATATGGATGTAATAGCATTACATCAAGCAAAAATTAGTAACACGGTTGCTCCGCTTGGAACTGCAATTTCTACAGAACAAATAAAAAACCTATGGAAATTTGCTAAAGAAATTTCTATCTGCATGGACGGCGATAATGCTGGACGATGCGCTGCTATTAAAGTTGCCGAATTTGCTCTTACGATACTCAAGCCTGGGTATACATTAAAATTTGTAACCTTGCCAAAAGATAAAGATCCATATGATATATGTAATGAACTAGAATATAAGAAAAGAGAAGTGCTTTCTGAGCTAAATAGCTTGACGGAGCTACATTCTGAATATTTATGGCATCATACAATCAATGATATCTTGCAATATTATAATAAACTCGTTCCTGAACAATATTCAGTTCTTGAGTGCAAATTTATGAAGTATGTCAATGCTATTCAGCATTGTAGTATCAAAATGTATTATAAAGATTATTTTTACAATAAGATTAGAGAACTAAGAAGAAGTTTTAAAAAACAAGTTTGTAACAATAAAACTGCTGTATTAACAATGCATAGATATCTCTGTAATAAATCTCCAGAATTAATAGCAGCAGAGCAAAACCAAGCCATAATTCTTCGTATAGTAATAGAATTTCCCAAAATCTTATCTAATCCTATATTTTTTGAGCAATTTTCTCATTTTGAGTTTATCAATACTAAGATGAAAAAATTACAACAATATATAGTTAATATAGCATTAAATAACGTTAACAAGCTTAATAAAGAAGCTTTATTGCAAGAATTTGATCGATCTAACAACGCTGAAACCATAATAAAATGGATATTTGAAAAAACTAATGTCTTAAATAGTCAGTTAAACGAAAGAAGATCGGCAGAAATTACGTGGAATAATGTAATGTTACAACAAAAATTAAATTTTTTACAAAAAGAAAAAACAAAGGCAAGATTATGTGCTAATTTTAACCTAGAGAAAGAACTGATAGAGCAAATAAAACAAATAGAAAAAAGCATGCAAGAAATACAAATGAAATTTATTCAAAAATAAATAAATTAAATATCAAATTTATTTGACACGACTTTGCAATCGTCATATCATCGACACTGATCTACCTCTTCTGGTCTCTTCAAACTTACTTAAATTTACAAAAAACTAATCAATGAGATCTGGTGACGCAAACTCTTTAGAAAGATGTACCAATTTATTGTTGCCTATCTATATTCTATTTTTCTAAAAAATTATAGAGCATAATTACATGTCAACTAATTTTCAGTTGAATTATTTTGTTGTTAATGTTTCAAAACATAATAGTAAGTAAAATTTGCTAATTTTATTGTCTTTTTACTTTTTTTCTTTCGTTTGATAAACTACTTAAACAGCTATGATGAACATCATGCAAATGACACAAGCATCAATATTGAAGCAATACTATAATTAGTATCATAATCAAATTACTCTATATTATTTTTAATATTGCAATATTCGTTTATATTTTGCTAATTCAATCGTTTCAAAAAAAAATCATCAAACATAGTTACCATGTATTCATGATAACTTTATCGTCAATTTTGCTCAAATTAATAATATCTTTGTTCAATCTGTTATATTTTTAATTCAAAATTCAACTTTTTTTTAAAAACAAGCTCAATTATACAACTTATTAAGATAGATACAAGCTTATAATTATAAAATTAGCGCAAAGAAGAAATAGAAAATGAGGCTAAAAAAACTTACAAATCCGATTTCACTCTATATTTTATATATGGAGTATTTTGATTATCAATACGTTTGCCAATTTAATGAAGCATAAAAAACAAATTATTCATTATGTTTTATATATAAAAACAAGTTTGTAAATATAAAAATATTCCAACTAGAATATTGCCAATAATGTTGTAAAATTTTTAGAAGCGATGAAAAAATATTTTTTAATAGGAAATGTAAAGATGCTTTCTTAACTTTTTTTTATTTGTACAATACATAATTAATCTCCAATATTTGATAAATAAAAATTAGATTATTAGAGAAAAATTTGCAACTTAATATTTCTGAAATTTTATTTCGCATGTTTCATATTAGAATGACTTAATAAAAAAGATCGGTTTAATACTAAAGATTTTAAGAAATTTTATTTTTGTATGTAATAAGCAATTAACTAAGAATTATTAATTCTTGACTTATTAAAAAGTCTGTGAATTTGTCATTTTTTAATGTTCTAAAAAATTAAGCTGAAATTTATTCAGCAACACATAATAACTATGTGTGAATCAAAAAAAAATTAATTAGGGAGAAAATCTTACCATTATAAAAAATATTTTTTAAAAATAGACAACGTAAAAGTCAACAAAAAGTCTATAATTAATGAATTAAACGAAAAAATACTTGATTCCGTACAGGTTTTAACATGTTTTAAGCAATTATAAAATTGTCCTGTAATAGAACTTTTTAAAGAATCTTTTAATTAATAATTAAACACTTTTATACATTTTAATTTTAATAATAAGTTTTAAATTTGTATCATCTAATTGCAGAAGTATAAATCTTCTAGATGCAATTATTATGCTCATTGCATATTTATGAAATAAATCCAAGAAGTCTTCTTAAATAAGAATGAGGAATTGATTTTTTTTATTACTCATATTAATACTTACGAAAAGAAACCTTTAAATTTCAGTTTTATTATTAACTATAATATATAGTTATAGTTCAGGCTCAAAACCACTTATAAGATTTTGTCTAATTCTACACATTTCAAATTCCTATCAGATGATAAATTTTATTTTGATATTCTTTAATTGCATAACAAATCGCCAATGTAAATAAATCGCAGTATAACTTGATATATGTTTTTATTTTACTTTTTGTGAGATTATTCAATACCTTTGTTAATAAAACACACAACAAAATCAAGCTTTATAATATGTATAACTATATTTTATATATCAAAGATAATTTTCGAAAGATTAGTCTATACAACGATCTGAAGTAGCATATTCCTCCTCAATAGGAGGATTGACAGATTTTTAATCTATATTTGAGTAATGTAAGTAAAATAATTATTACTGCACATTTTCTAATTACTTCATTGCTTGAATTATCAACAAGTGTTCATATCTTAATAGTATTTAACTAATTTAAAAAAGAATTCTTGTCTATTATTTTGAGATTAATTATCTTTTGAATAAAAAACTTTACTATATTTAATATAAATTTAAAATTTTGTAGCGTAAAGTTTTTACTCATATTAAAGTAAATTTGAAATTTATTCTTATTTTTCTTCATTACTTTTAATCTCTTTACCAATTACTAATCTAAAAATAGAATTTTTAAATGGAAAAATTCCTATACATCTTCATTACGACCCAATATGAAAATGTTCCTAAATTGCTATGTAGCATATGCGGTTAAATAAATACTAAAATATTATTAGTACACGGCATAATTCTTAATTACATCAGAACCCTTAATTATTATAAAATAAAACAGCAATTTTTTCTTCAACTAGACCACACATTCAAACCTTGCTAAGAAGCAATATAAATAAATTCAAAGAGAAGCAAAGAGAAAAATTGGTTAATAAAATTAAAGATACAAGAATAATAAAATTAAAAAAAATAAAAAACTTTAAATAAATAATCGTTCATTATTTATGATAATGTAAAAATACATGAAGATTTTTCTTAATATTTTTCTAATAAACTCTTTTATATAAGATTACTTGAACTTCTGTTATGCAAATGAAAAGAAATTCAATCTTAAAAATCTAAAGATACAGCGAATATAATTCGTATAATTAAACTATGAGGGGAGAAATAATGAATTTGGAGCTTTGTTCTATCCGTCTCATATATCAACTTTCTATGTAATGAAATTAATATCAGATAAATATTGCGTCAATATCTCAATACCTTCATCAATTTCCTTTTCATTAATGATAAGCGGAGGTAAAATTCTTACAACATTATCTGATGTTACTCCAACAGTAAGTAAGCCACTATAACTAAGATCATTTGCAAACCTTTCACTATTCATTTTTACTTTTATTCCAAGCATTAATCCTTTCCCTCTTACCTTTTCTATCATTGGAAATTTACTTGCCAAATCTTCTAATCTATTCTTTAAATATTCACCTCTAATTTTAACTTTTTCCAAAAAACCTAAACTAAGCAACTCATCAACTACAGCATTACTCACCGAAGTTGCAAGTGGATTACCACCAAAAGTGGACCCGTGTATACCAACTTTCATATACTTAGCAGCCTTTTCAGTTGCAAGACAAGCACCTATTGGAAATCCCCCACCTATTCCTTTTGCAAGAGCGCATATATCAGGTTCTACTTTCACATATTCATATGCAAATAATTTTCCTGTTCTACCAGCACCGCATTGTATACAATCAAAAAATAGCAATATATCATTTTCATTGCATAGCTCCCTTAGTTTTTTCATAAAAATTTCATCCATTACCTTAATCCCACCTTGTCCTTGTATTGGTTCTATTAATATGACTCCTATATTATTAATGATTGCTTCTTTCACTTTATCAATATTAGGTTCAATATTATCACACCAATCAATATAAGGATTCAATAATTCAGAAAATTTCTGTCTATCATTTGTAGCGCAAGTCAAAAACGTTCTTCCATGAAATGCACCATGAAATGTTAAAATCCTGTGACGACTTTTGCTACCTTTTCCATTTTGATATGCTCTAGCAATTTTAAGCCCACACTCTACCGCTTCTGATCCGGAATTTGTAAAAAACACAGTATCAGCAAAGCTATTGTGCTTCAATTTTTCTGCAAAGTTGTTAGCATTACTTATATTGTAAGCATTTGATACATGCCACAATTTTTCTCCCTGTAATTTAAGAGCACGAATTAATTTAGGATTCGAATGACCCAAGCTATTAACAGCTATTCCAGAATGAAAATCTACGTAGCGCTTACCATTAACATCATAGAGATAAACTCCCTTACCATAAGAAAAATTTATATTAATAGGAGAATAAACTGGCAAGATAGAAGAAATTGTCACGAAAATATGATACGCTAAATTCTAGTTAATAACATAAAAATCGTTATTCCGCAATGAGAGAAATATGTATAAATTAGATAGATTAATACTTTCTGTACTAAAGAAAAATAAATACAAAAAAATTACCATATTATTGGCATCAATTTTCATGATTTTATCTATTGTTGTATATTGTAATTACTCACTAAAAAACAATCTTCTCTCTTCTTATCGTAATTCAAGTATAAGTATAAAGAATGTATTAAAAAATACTATACTAAAAAAGTATTACTATTTTTTAATAGAAAAGTATTACATTAAGTACAGTAGTTTTGACTATATAAACCAATTAATAAAATTACGTGCTGAATTATTACAATCAATCATTGATGTAAAAAATTTGAGCTTAATACTATATGATCAAAATAGTAAGATAATATTCAGTCACTTTAGCACTCAAGATCATAACTACGAACATTTACTTACAGAATCTAAAATTGATAAACTGTTAAACAACAATGAAATATTTTTCACTACAGAAAACAAACTAGTTTCTATTTTCCCTATATTTCATGAAAATAATACTAAACCATCATTTTTTTTAAAGATCATTCAAAACTACAATAGCTCATATATTGTAATACACGGCTTATTTTTAGTATTTTTGAGCTTATTATTAGTATTTTCGATACTAACAATGGTTTACTTGCGTTTTTCCAATATTCAAATGCTAGCTAAACAACATTCAACTAATATTGAATTGCAACAGATGCAGGAAGTATTAGAGCAAGAAAACGCAAATAAATTAAAATTTTTTGCAAGTGTTACACACGAGTTACGCACACCACTTAACGCTATTATTGGATTCGCAAAATTAATTAAAAATGAAACTTTAGGTTCAACGAATCGTTCTCAATACAGAGAATATGCAAATGATATATATAATGCAGGAACGCATTTACTTGCATTAATTAATGATGTGCTCGATTTTTCAAAGGCTGAAGCAAGCAGTTTAACTGTAGAAAAAGTGAAGTTTAATCTAAATAAAATAATAGATCTATGTTTAAATATGCTATCGCCTAAATTAAAAGAAACTGGAATTAGTTTAAAAAAAGAAATACCTAACAAACAATTATTAGTTATTGCAGATCCCAAAAGGATGAAACAAGTTATAATAAACTTATTATCAAATTCAATTAAATTTACCCCAAAAGATGGCTTAATAAGAATGGTAATTAAAGAAAATATAGAAGAAAATTTATTAACCATTGAATTTCATGATAACGGAATAGGAATAATGCAACAAGACATATATAAAGTCATGTCTGTCTTTGGCCAAGCAGAATCAGGATATAGAAATGAAGGCACAGGCATCGGATTACCACTCAGTAAAAAATTAGTAGAACTAATGGGTGGAACTTTTGATATCAAAAGCGAAGCAAAACTAGGCACTACGATAACATTAAATTTTTTTTATGAGGAACAAACGTGTGATGACTTAATTGATTTTTAACTGGAATATTTAAAAATATGATTTATTACATGCTTATCATCAATGAGGAGTAACATATGGAATTAGTAGAAGGAGGAGTTGCGCTTGATTTTAGATTATTAACAGATTCTTGTGAAGATTTATCACTAAGTGATTTTTTTAACAAAAAAAATGTGGTTCTTTACTTTTACCCTAAAAATAATACTCCAGCTTGTACTATGGAGGCAAGAGACTTTAAGGATAAGATAAATGATTTTTATGCTCTTGACACAGTGATAATTGGCGTATCAAAAGATAGTCTTGAGTGTCATGCTAACTTTAAAGTTAAATATTCTTTACCATTTTATCTAGTCTCCGATAAAAATACTAAAATATCAGAAAAATATGGTGTTTGGATTGAGAAGAGCATGTTTGGTAAAAAGTACATGGGAATAGAGCGCACTACCTTCTTAATAAAAAAGAATGGTAAAATAGTAAAAATCTGGAAAAATGTGAAGGTTAGTGGACATGTTGATAATGTTTTAGAAGAGGTAAAAAAAATATTAAATTAAGAATCAAATTATAACGTTTACTCGTTGTTAAATACAATTTATAACTTATAATCATGTGTTTTTATAACAATTGGTAGTAATAAATTGAATTCAAATATTAATTTAATCATCTCAAATATTAATTTGATCATCGTTATTGATAAAAGTAGCATAAATAAAACTAATTATAGTTGAAGCTATTTGTTGCTTACTAGAATCGAATGAAAAGCAAAAGCTAGTGAAATACAAAACAAAATTTAACAATAAAAACTATATTATAATAGTGTACTACAGAGCTTCTTCAATGAAGAAGATTTTAATCTATTAGATCTTGCAAGAAGTCTAATTACAGAGAATCTGTATAAATTGATAAAAATACAATCAAGTCATTGATTTTTATAAAAATATTCATATGTATTATACTGATTACGAAAAATAGAATTATTTTTCCTTGGTTTTTCAAATGATAAGCGAAAAGTTCTAGACAAAATCATTTTGGGATTTGTAAAAAATACAAAAAGCTAGATCTAAGTTAAATAAATTACTCAGAAAAATTATATTAGATGAGGATTGACTTTCTAGTCTTAAAAAGATTACAACTGTTAACGCAATTAATATTAAATATATTCATATTTAAATTTAATAATATTAAAAAGATATAATTAATAAATTCCATCAAATTTCCAATTTGACATTAAACTATCATTGATCAAATAAATTTAATTATAGTTGTAGAGTATTTTTAGAATCATTTAAAAAATGAAAATCAAAGATTCATTAACTAAATAGAATCACTTTAATAATATAATTATTAATGAAAGATTTTAAATTTTTTTATATCAAAAAAAAAAGAAACATGCCAATAAATTTATATTATTTGGAAAATAAAAAATTTTACTGTTTTTGCATTTTATTTAGCGTAAAAGTAAGTTTTAAAATCGCTATGATGTATAAAAGATCCCTTTTTTGTTTATTACAGATATAACGTCGCATCTAGATAAAAATTACAAAAATATTGATAGAAGAAATGTGAACAACTTAATGCTAAATTTTAATAACTCTCATAACTCAAAATAATTTCAATGGTTATCCTTTTTTTTGTTCTTATAAATTTATTAAATCGCATACTAGTAAAAATACACCAGCCTAGTTTAGGCTAACTTATTAAAATCTCTTATATAATTTTTCTCTGAAATTTAATTAGATAAAGTATTTCTATACTTTAATACTCTTTATTCAACTTTACATATTAAAAATATATATTCCTAATATTTTCTATATGTAAATGTAAAAATAAAATAATTTTACTAATTTGAATATTATTAAAAATTAAGATCTTAAAATAATAGATTGATAAAGTAAAATATAAAATTTCTACAAAACGATTTATCAAAAAAAACATAAGCTACTGAAATTGTCAGTTTTCTATACTAATTTTAGAAATACAAAAATTGTATTAATTTGTATTTATCATAAAATAAAAATATATAATACTTTTAGCAAGTAATCGTTGCCAGTAAACTTTTTTTAATTCTTAAATTAATGATTACATGATTTGTCAAGTTTCTATTTTTAAATGAAACTTAATTTCTAGTCCACAATTCAAGCTATTATAAAATAATGCCTCTTCTAAAGAAATTGGACCACAAATAGCAGTAAATAATAAAGAATAAGTTTCAAATCTGGAGTATTACCTAATTAATTAGAAGTTCAAAAAACAATCTTAAATATTTTTGACATTTTTAGAAAACGTATTTTCCTTAAAAAGTCTCGATATTTAGTGGAAATATTCTGCTAAATAGCCTTTGGATTAATATTTATCCTGTGTAATAGTTAAACAAAATTGATAGAAAAAAGAATCACCAAAAAATAGTATTAGAAAGTTATAAATATAACAAAAGTGCTAAAACAAATTTCTCTATAATCTAGAATAACAAGGATACAAATTTAAAATAAGTAATAAAAATTTCTATTATTAGAACTTAATAATGGTAGAAAAAATGATTAAAACAATTCTAAAAAAAAATCTTGATATCTGCTCTGTTATCAAACTTGCAATAGATAACAAAATTCTCTCTAATTTTTAAAAAAATAAGCACTTATTCTCACATATGCGATGAAAGTAATCGATGTTAATGATGTAAAGATCGAAAAAAAAGGCAGAAACACCTACTGTGCAGTAGAAGACAATATAATATTCACAAATATTGCATTTAAAATGCATGTCATATTCTCTCTATCAGTACATAAATATTATTATGAATTTACAAAAATGTGCACTACAAAACACTGTCTACGTTTAATGCACAAGTCTTATAGAAGTTTAGAAGCTTAAAGAAAACGTAATGATATTAAATAATCTTAAAGGCAACAATATGCAACAAAAATACAATTACAGAAAAAGTAAAACGTCATTTATATCTATATATATAAAAATATAAAATTTTGAATTGCAAGAATATATTTTGTATTAAAGTACAATATTTATTATTAACAATAAATTATTCATTATGCGTATCATGATACGAGTTAAAGAAGGATATAATCTTTTTCAAAGATTTTTGATTGTTTAAAGCTTGTTAGATTTGATCATGTAAGGCTATTAATTAATTTTCTAATACGATTAGTGATTAAAATTTTATTGCAAAATCAAATATACCTCATATATCTACAAATCTCCAGATATTTTAGATAAAAATCACGTAAACACGAACTATATAAACAAAACTATTAATTAGTTCTTTGAGAATTATTTGATAAAGATCATCTTTTTTATTAAAAAAAAAGAATCTTGCTAAACTATAGATTTAAATAAACATAAAATATTGTTTTAAATTAACAAATAGTGAAAAGTTAAAAGGCTTTAACACTTATAATCAATGCATATGATAATACTAATCAAAATAATGCATTTAAACACCTTAATTGTCATTAACAATTAAGGAGATTTTATTTCTATATTTCAGTTAAAATTGATAAAAATATAATAAATCAGATGTATATAGATAACGAATCATCTAAAATTAAAAATTTAATGGAATTTTCATTAGTTATACAGTTCCAGCGAATCTAATTATTATTTATATAGCCAAAGATTTTTTAATAAATTTGTACCTCCCTCCAATCAAAGAAATTAGTATTATTAATACATAGAAAGCAATTACTATTGTCAATTTTTCATCTAAAATCTTTACAAATTTAAAGATAATTATCAATAAAAATTGATCAATAACTTTGATTAATAATTTTGATTAATGCAAAATACATGAAAAATTATTTATAAAAAATGTATTTATAATAAGTAACTTATTTAAGCTCATTTGAGCCTATATTATACAGGTAGGGATAAAAAGATCTAATCTTTATTATGGATAAAAATTATTATGTTTAATGCAAAAAACCGAATTATTAAATAAGAATTTCATTCTTAACATTCTTTGTTATTTTTTAAATCTATATATAGACTCAAAACTAAATAACAGAGCTTTTTCTACCATATGGACATATTAAATTAAACATTAATTAAAAAGGAAGAGGAGGTTGTTATGGTGGAGGGAAAGTAGTATAAAATTTACTTAGAGAGCTCTCTAGCATCTAATTAAATAATTATACTTTTTAATTACTTTGTTGCAGTTATATTTATTTGTATTTACTTATTAAGGTAATTAAGAAAGCATTTATTCATAATTCATATGTCAAGGTTTTCAACCTACATACATTGACATAATAAGCAACAGAGAGCTAAATTGAAAAATTTATGTGGACAAAAAACAAAATCTTTAATCGTAGAGCGTTCATATTAGGTGGTGTTCAGTTTATCATTTCTATGATTTTTAGTTATAAACTGTATAATTTACAAATACAAAATAAAAAAAAATACGAAATACTTTCTAATAAAAATAGAATATTTATTACCAATATTATACCTAAACGTGGTAAAATTTTAGATAGAAATGGTGTCGAGCTTGCGGTAAATAAAATTGTATTTAATGAACAGGAAATTTCTGATAAAAAAATCAATTTACAGACGTTATCAAAAATTAAATCTGATTTGATAAAACCTTCAAAAACAAAAATAACCGCTCTTTACAAGCGTTATTATCCATATGGTTCGATCTGTTCTCATGTACTTGGATATACAAAAAAACAGTACAAAATAGGCGAAGTAGGAGTAAGTGGTATTGAGTATACATTCAATCATATATTGAAAGGTAAATCTGGAAAATCTAAGCATGAAATAAATTCTAAAAAACGTATCATAAGAGAATTATTGAATATACCGCAGCAAGATGGCCAAGATGTACAACTAACAATTGACATTGATTTGCAGAAGAAAGTTGTAGAAGCATTTCAGAATCACAGAGGTTCTGTAGTAGTTATCAATGTAAACACTGGAGAAGTTTTAGCGCTATACAATTCTCCTTCTTATGATAATAATCTTTTTACGAGTAGATTGTCAGATGAAACCTGGAAAAGTTTAAATAGCTCTTCATTACCACTTGTAAATCGTGCGTTATCGTATCAAATTCCGCCTGGTTCAATATTTAAAATAATAGCTGCACTTGCAGGCTTAAAAGATGGAATAATCACACCAGAAGAAAAATTCTCATGCAGAGGACATATGACAATAGGACAAAGAAAATTCCGTTGCCTAAAAAGTAAAGCCCATGGATATGTGTCCTTAAATGAAGCGATGGCCCTATCATGTAATACTTACTTTTACAATATAGGAAAAAAAATAAATATAGATTCTCTAGTAGAGATGGCAAAGAAATTTGGTATTGCAAGTGGATCGCTAATTGAAACCTTTAAGGAAGAAGCTCCTGGATTACTGCCTGATAAAAATTGGCGCGCGCGCAAGTTATATTCACAGTGGCATTTAGGCGATACTGTTAATTTGGTTATAGGACAAGGATATTTACTTACAACGCCTCTGCAGCTTGCAGTTCTTGCATCAAGAATTGCAACAGGAAGGAAGATAATTCTTCATATTGAAATGAATAAAACTATACAGAGAAATTTTTCTGAAATTGACGTGAATCAAGAACATCTTGAGATAGTTCAAAAGGCTATGTTTAACGTGGCAAATTCTAAAATTGGAAATTTTAGAAAAGAATTTGAATTTATGCAAGTTGCCTGCAAAACTGGCACTCCAGAGATAAACTCCAAAGGTGAAAGTCACAAGTTATTTATCGCTTATGGACCTTATTACAATCCACGTTACGCAATCTCTGTATTTATAGAATATGGTAAGGCTCCACGTCAAGATGTTACTGTAGCAAGTGAAATATTGCGACATGTACTTACTTAGGTATAAAAAGGGATAATGCCATTATTTTTTCTATTTTTAAAATAAATTTGCCTATAAATCTGATCGTAATTAAAATTACTCAGTAGAAATAAATTAATTAAATGCGTCTATCTAAATACTATTTACCAACTTTGAAAGAAATTCCAGCTGATACTGAAATTGCTTCTCATCGATATATGTTACGTGCAGGTTTAATTAAACAGACGGCGTCTGGTATTTATTCTTGGTTATCACTTGGTCTGCGCGTACTTAGAAATATTGAAAATATCGTCAGAAATGAAATGAATAGATCTGGTGCAATCGAAGTATTAATGCCCTGTATGCAACCAGCCAATCTTTGGAGAGAATCAGGACGTTATCATGATTATGACAAAGAGATGTTACGCATTAAGGATCGAAATGGAAGTGATATGCTTTTTGGTCCAACTCATGAAGAAGTAGCAACTGATTTAGTCAGAAACGCAGTAAAGCGCTATAAAGATTTACCACTTTGTTTGTATCAAATTCAATGGAAGTTTCGTGATGAAATAAGACCTCGTTACGGAGTTATGAGAAGCAGAGAATTTTTAATGAAAGATGCGTATAGCTTTGATATAGATTACAAAAGTGCATTGAACGCATATAACTTGATGTACAAAACATATATAAAGATCTTTAAATGTATAGGACTTACTCCAATTGGAGTAAAGGCAGATTCAGCGCTAATTGGAGGAGATTTAAGTCATGAATTTCATGTATTAACAAATACTGGTGAAAGTACTTTATATTATGACAAAAAATTTTCTGATTTACTAAAAAATGAAGATATTGAAGCTCTAAAAAACATATACGCAGTCGTAGACAATATGTACAACTTCAAGACCTGTCCAATATCACAAGAAGAATTAAGAATTAGCAATGGTATTGAAATAGGACATATTTTTTATTTTGGCAATAAATATTCAAAGCCAATGAATGCAAAGATTACTTCTCACGATGGAAAAAATGTTAATATTCATATGGGTTCATATGGTATTGGAATTTCAAGACTTGTCGGTGCAGTAATAGAAACTTTTCATGATGATAAAGGAATTATCTGGCCGGAAACAGTAGCTCCTTTTAAGATTGGCTTAATTAATTTACAAACAAAAACTAGTGAATGCATAGAAATTGCAGATAAAATATATAAGACGTTAAAAAGCGATAAAGTGCTTTATGATGATACTGATGGAAGCGTAGGAGTAAAATTTGCTAAAATGGATCTAATAGGCTTACCATGGCAAATAATTGTAGGAAAAAAAGCGATAAATGAAAATTTAATCGAAATAAAAAATAGAACAACTGGAAAAATTAAAAAAATGCAAATCGAAAAAGTAATAGATTATTTTATTGAAAAATGATAAGTGGTATTGGCATTGACATAATATATGTACCAAGGATATTAAAATTACTCCATAAATACAATAAAAAATTTCTTAATAGAGTTTACACCGAACGAGAAATAGAGATAAGTAGAAAATACAACAACCAAGAAATACGTGCAAAATATTTTGCTAAACGCTTTGCAGCAAAAGAGGCTTTTGTTAAAGCGCTTGGTAGCGGATTCAGCTTAAATCTTAAAATGAAAGATATAGAAATATACAGTGATACAAAAGGCAAACCTCATCTAGCAATTAACAAGAATTCCATCTTTAAAAACCACACAATTCACCTATCTCTAAGCGATGACGGGGATTATGCCATTGCATTTGTTGTAATCTGTAACTAGTCACATCATCTTGTACAAGTTTTTTTTAAATTAATTTTGCAAAAAACTTAATTATATACGTATCACCCATTGCGGTAACTAAAGACTTTATTTAATTAAAAAGCGATATAAACTTTTATAAATAACTAAAGATATTAAGATTGATATCTATATTCCGCATTTTAACCTTTTTGCATTATATTAATATATCTTTAAATAATATTTAACTACGATTGTATAGTAAAAGTTAAAACGAACTTATATATAATCGTTTATTAAAAATTTAAAAAACGCCGCCTTTCCATGCATTTTACTGTAATTAAATACATTAAATCATTATCCATTTGAAATTTTTTCTGATTTCTACTTAGTTAATACTTCATATATTCATTGTCAATTAGATCCTAGTGCTCTGAACTAGGATCAAACCCACTTCTCTTACGGAAAAGTGCTAATGATATTTTTTAACTTGTGCTATAATGATTATTAAAATTTTGTAATATTAATTTCCTTTTGTTAATCTTTTTACCATGCTATCAATCATGTGTTTTATTCCTTGATATACAGAGTATGTACTTTCGTCACTACGCATGTAAGCAGAGCAAGAAAATACGTTATACTCTTCATCTTCTATTGATAACTTTGTATCGCATTTTATATGCTCACCACCAAGTTTTTCTATTAACTTTTCTCTATCATCTCCTATAGTTACTTTAATTTTATTCTCTCTTTTGCCTGCCTTATTACTTAAAATAAAAACAATTACTGCTGGAGATATACATGTTGCTCCTATTGGTTTTTTTGCAGCAAAAAATTCTAAAACTAATTTTTCGAATTCAGGTAGTATCTTTGCCAAATCTTTATTTTTAGCTAAATCAGATAAATTTTTTACAACTCCATATCCGCCTGGTAAAACTAACATGTCAAAGTCTTTGGCTTTCGCTTCTCTTAAATTATATATTTCGCCTCTCGCAATTCTTGCCGCTTCTACAAGTACATTTCTATCCTCTTTCACTGACTCTTTTGTCTTGTGATTCATAACTTGCGTGATATTGATATCAGGTGCAAAACATTTAAATTCTACTTCCTGCTGATCAAGCACTAGCAAACTTAACACAGCCTCCCTTATTTCTGTACCATCGAGATGACCACATCCTGATAAAACTACAGCAGCTTTCATTTTTTTTTCACTCATAAAGTACCTTATTTTTGTATAATTTAGGTATTGTAGTACAAATTCCACGTTTGAAAAGAGTTAATTCTATTAATTACTTCATATTAAGTATATTATAATTAATAATTAATATATATAATTGGGGTGATATTTACCTCTGATAAAGATTATATATATATTTTAAAAAATTAATAAAAGATATTAAGATAATGTGTAATTATCTTACACAATTAAAATTTACAATTAATAAAACAACTTTAGTGCCTATATTAGGGTTAATTAAAAAATAAAAATAATACAGATCAATTCTAAAAAAATCAGAAAATGAGACAAAAAAGACTCATAGCAATAGATCTTGTCACTCATGAAAACTTGTGAAAGAATATCTAAAATTAACTACAACTTTGCTTTATATTTGAAGCATTTTTAAAAAAAATATGGATACAAACTAAGTCTTCTTGCAAATAGAAGAGCTTAAACCTCAAGCAAGAAGGGGATAAGAGACTCGAAATAACAGTCATTCATTTGAGAAAATATAGATTCCTAAAATTTTTAAACATTACCAAAGTTTTCAACTGGACGTCTCATAATATTTCTCAATCAATTTATTAAGTAACCTAATACCAAAACCCACCGCTCCTTTTGGAGAAATGTCAGTACCTTTTTCATGCCAAGCCACACTCGCAATGTCTAGATGAGCCCAACAAGTTCTATTTACAAAACGCTGTAAAAATTGTGCAGCTATTATACTATCTCCGCCAAAATCCGCAGAAGAGATATTTTGAACGTCAGCAATCGATGAATCAATCATTTTATTATAAGTCTCATTCATCGGAAAACGCCATAATTTCTCATTCACTTCGTTGCCCGCATTAATAAGGCGACTTGACAATTCATCATCATTAGAAAAAAGACCAGCATACTCATTATTTCCAAGCGCAACGACTATAGCACCAGTTAGAGTTGCAAGATCAATCATAAACTCAGGTAAAAACCTATCCTGCGCGTACCATAAAGCATCTGCAAGTATGAGTCTTCCTTCTGCATCTGTATTTAATACTTCTATTGTCTGACCAGACATCGAAGTTACTATATCGCTTGGTCTTTGACCATTACCGTCCACTGCATTTTCTACAAGCGCAACTACGCCAATTGCATTAACTTTAGCTTTTCGTTCTGCCAGAACGCGCATCAGTCCAACTATAGTAGCAGAGCCTGCCATGTCATACTTCATTAACTCCATGCCACGAGAAGACTTGAGAGATAATCCACCAGTATCAAACGTTACACCTTTACCTACAAAAACTACAGGCTTTCTTCTTTTAAAAGGAGAACCATCCCATTTAATGACTACTAATTTTGGCTCTTTACTACTTCCCTGAGCTACTCCAAGCAATGCCCCCATTTTTTTTTCTTCCATCTGCTTCTTACCAAGCACTTCAATTTCAAGATCAAACTTAGCAAGCTCAGTTTTTATGTAATCGGCATAGAATGCCGGATACAAAATATTAGGAGGTTCAGTGGTAAGAGCACGCGCAAGAAATATACCCTCACCTTCTTGTTTCAGACGCTCAAATAACTTTTTAGCATTAATGAATTGTTCATCTTTTGCTAACACTACAATCTTCTTTACTTCTGTAAATTTTACATCCTTTTTAGTCTTATATTTATCAAACCTAAAACTGCGTAAAAATGCACCATATGCGACATTTGCTGCATTGCATTCGATTTTAATTGCTGCTCGCTTGATCTTCAACCTATTTAATTCAGAATATATTTTCCCACCAATATTTAATTCTCTGCGTTCATCCCATTCATCTCTTTTGCCAAGTCCAGCAACTATGACATTTTTTTCTTCTAACGTAGAAATGGAAAAAAATTCACCAAAACCTCCACTGAAATCACTAAATTTCTTGAGAAGATCTACAACTTGCCAATGCTGTAAAGCATTGTCATCATTTGCAAATTCATCATTTTCAAATAAACCTATCACTAACGTCTCAAAGTCGTCAGGTAGAACCTCAGAAATCCCTATCTCCATAACTAAAAACTCCGCTGTAAACAATTACAAAGCATGTACACACATATTTAAGGAGCAAATAAATCAACAGAATGGACGATGTCCTCAACTCGCGATACACTCTCTACTTTTAAATATAAAGAGAACGCAATCCTACTATGAATTTGACCCAATTGCAAGGTTTTTTTTCTTACATTAGAAAACTTGTTATGCCCACTCAAAGTAATATTACAAAGGTGTAGGTTTTAATTGCTCGATCATTATAAATGAATGGCGCTATTAAGAAACTTGCAAATTCACTGTCAACTAGACTCCTAAAAGCGGGATCAACATAATTATCAAAACTATGATAAGCAAAATTTGTATTGTAAAATTCGAAAATCTGGATGCTGAACTAAAAAATTGATGTGCAGATCCCCTATTACTAATTCTCCAGGCATTATTGTAATAAAATTACAATACCCAAAAGATTATTTACTATAAACCTTTCCAGATCCAGTGAAATTGATATCAAGCTTGTTATTCGCAACATTTTTTTTCGTAATGATTATTTACGACGCACCAATTCGCATTCCATACAGAAACCACAGCATTTTGTATTGGCAAACAGTTTACATCGGTAATTCTACCAACTATGTTTATTAATTCTCCTGCTACGCTATTTGGAGAACCTGGTTTTCTTCTTAAATTATTCGAAGAATTAAAACTTTGTGCTTTGTATCAAGATTGTAAATCTCTGGAGTTTTAGTACAATTGAGCAAAATAGGATCATCTGCAAACGATGACAGAACAAAGGCAATTTATATTAAAAGTGTCAACAAAATATTTTTCACTTTACAAAATTCCCTTCTTAAAACAACATGAGTATACACCATATGTTGTTCCTGCTTTTTACTATATTTTCAATATAATACTAGTCTCCTACATTAGGAATAATCATCAGCTCTTTGGAATTTATACAACCTAGAGCATTTTTTACCTGTTCTTCAAATAAATCTAGGTCTAAGCTTTTCTCATATAGACCAAACACTTTATTACTTAACTTTTCTTTTTTAAGAGAGAGTTTCTTCAATAAAAATTGACTACTTTCTATCTCTTTTTTTAAATTTATTAACGCTGATAATCCACGTTTACCAGTAATTGTATTAATACTGAAATATATTGTAAGAAAGAAGATAAGCAAGATTACACTCAAATAGTATAACTTCTTTCTATTTTTAAATATAAACATTGTACTATCGGATTTAAATAACGAAAGACTGCAATATAAAAAGTGAAATGAACTTCACGCCACTCACAAGGTGTATGATACTTTCTTTTTGTAAAGAAATTCTAGATTCACAATCAAAACAACTATCTTCTTATCTCACAAGACAAAATAGACCATTACCATACATAATAAAACCTTTATAGTTTATAACTCTATATAACTTTATATAAACACTCAAGAACCCTGACGTGCTTTACATCTTGGCTTTGCTTTATTTATAACATAGATCTTGCCATTCCTTCTCACAATCTTGCAATTTTTATCCCTACTGCGACATGACCTTAAAGAACCTCTAACTTTCATAAGTAAAATACGAAAAAATATTCTATATTATTACTGCTTGCAAAGAATTAGTCAATTGATAAATTAATCATACCTTATTAATACACTGTATGATATTTGCTGAAACCTCTTCAATCGATCTTTGAGTTACATCGATAACTGGCCAGTCATTCTGTTTAAAAAACCTCTCGGCTTTTTTAATTTCCTTTTCTACTTTCTTAGGATCAGCATATATATTATTATTTTCATTATTGATTGAAGTCAATCTATTTTTCCGTATTTTTACTAATCTACTTGCGTCTATAGTCAATCCTATTGTTAACTTGTTCTTTAATTTTGTTAAATTAACATAAAATGGTATCTCGGTAATATATGGAATATTTGCAACTCTATAACCACGATAAGCTAAATACATACTAGTGGGAGACTTTGATGTACGCGAAACTCCAATCAAAATTATATCCGCTTTATCAATATCTTGAATGTTTTGTCCATCATCATGATTGATGGTATAGTTTATTGCCTCAATACGCTGAAAATACTCATCATTTATCTCGGTATGTAAATCAAGCTTTTTATCTTTTTCAATTTCAAGATAAGAAGAAATTTCTCTTATAATATGAGATAATATCGCTCGATAAGGAATTTTTAATTTTATGCAATTATCTTTTAAATATTTTCTTAGTTCATCATTTGTAATGGTACATATAACAAAATTATGCTCATCACTTTTTTTATTAATTTCCTCTAAAATTTCATCAATTTGTTCTTTATTTTTTATAAAAGACCAAACATATTGAATTGCCTCTACGGAGCGAAAGTGTTTTAAAGCAGACTTTGCAACGGATATAACAGTTTCACCACTTGAATCCGATAATAAATGTAAATTGAGCTTTTTAAAAGTAATATTTTGCATTCTATTACAGCATCTAATGATATAAACTCGGACAAATTACTGACAAAAATTACAGAAATGTTTTAATCTACAATTAATCATATAACATATAAATAATTTTTTATCTAAAAAAGATTACTAAACTTAGTTTTAAGCAATTATAAAGTACCCTCATTAATCAATCTATCTATAGATATCATTAAAACATAGTATATAATAAAAAATTAGATAGATCTTTATAGTGCGATACAAAATAACAATAGAATATAATGGCAGCAATTTCCACGGTTGGCAAAAACAACGTCATTCTACTAATTCAATCCAAGAAATCATAGAAAATGCTATAGCTAATTTTAGCGGAGAAAAAATCTCTTTGCACTGCGGTGGAAGAACTGATGCAGGAGTTCATGCTTTAGGACAAGTCGCTCATTTTGATATGAATAAAAAGTTTGACTCTTACAAAATAAGAAATGCAATAAATTATCACTTAAAATCAGTTCCTATAGTCGTGCTAAATGCAGAGATTGTAGATAACAAATTTCACGCTCGATTCTCAGCAAAAAAAAGACACTACGAATATAGGATAATTAATCGCTATGCTCCTTTGGCATTAGAAGCTGGTTATGTATGGCAAGTTTTTAATCCACTCGAAATAAATATTATGTGTAAAGCAGCTGAATACCTACTCGGAAAGCATGATCTTTCGAGTTTTCGCTCAAGAGAGTGTCAAGCTGTAAGTCCGATAAGAACAATTGATAATATTGAGATAAAACAAAACGGAAGCCATATATATATCAATATATCCGCTATTTCTTTTTTGCACAATCAAGTAAGAATTATTGTAGGTACTCTAGTTGAATTTGGAAAAAAAAAAATCAATCCAAAAGAAATGCTTAATATATTAAAACAACGCAAAAGAAGCCACGCTGGAATAACCGCACCATCTTGCGGTTTATATTTATTAAAAATAGATTACTAACCTAAGTCCTCATCGGCATTACTATGTATAATGCATTTGGATCATCACTATCAATAATAACTGTGGCACTGTTACAATCTGATAAATTAAATTGGCATTTATTTTTTATACAATATAATACATCAAGTAAATAACGTGAGTTAAATCCTATTTGTATAGGAGCTTCATTATAATCTACTTCTATTGATTCAGTTGCATCACCACAACTTCGAGAATTCGAGCTTAGAGTTAATAATTTTTCTTGTAACGAAAATTTAATAGACTTTATTTTATCAGACATGATGACAGAAACTCGATCTATGGCACTAGCTAATTTAGCACTTTCAATAATCATTTGTTTATCCTGAGATATTGGGATGGCAGTCCTATAATCTGGAAAAGCTCCGTCTATCAACTTTGATATTAAAACATACTCACCACACTTAAATTTGATTCTTTTATCTGAAAGTTCTATATTAGTTTCATTACAATTATCCAGTATTTTTAATAATTCTATCACAGTCTTACGTGGAATTATCACACCAAATTCTTCATTGACATTTTTAGGCTTGAATCTCTTTATACACGATAAACGATGACCATCAGTTGCAACAAAGTATAAAAATCGCTCACTTGTATGCAAATATATGCCGTTCAAATTATATCTTGCATCATCTAACGATACAGCAAATTTTACTTTAGTTAATAAGTCTATCAAATCTTCGCTCGGCAAAGCAAAGTTATATTTATAATCCTCTTCTTCATGAAGAGGAAAATTATTCGAAATTACATTTGGTAGAGAAAAGCTCGTATTTCCACAAGAAATCAACAGTTTTGCCTGCTGATTATCAATTTTAAAATGAATATCTAAATTAGTTGGCAATTTCTTTACTATATCGTATAAAGTATGTGCTGGAATTCTCACTTCTCCTTCCACTAGTACATTTGCAACAAGTGAAGCAAATATTGAAATATCAAGATTAGTAGCTTTTAGTTTTATATTTTTATCTTGTGCTTTGACGTTTATGCATGATAAAATGTCTATCGCATTACGCTTCTCAACTATTCCACTTACTCTAGAAAGCTTATTTAAAAGACTCGAACGATTCACACTAAAACAAAGTTGTTTATCGGATGATACGATAGATTTTTCAATTTTCGCTTCTGCAACCTCTGACATATCAATTTTTAAAATATGTTTTGCATAATATTTATATTTTTCATAAAGTCAAAGAGTATTTTGACTGGTACTTCTTTTGCTTAAGATTGACACATTGTGTCATTATCACACAATACAAATATTGTAAAACTCACCATAAAAGACCTCTATTTGTGTATAGAGCGATCAAAAAAAAACAAATATATAAATCAAATAATAATCCTGATGTTGCATACAGAATACATAAAACTGCTAAAAGTTTTCTGACAAGAGCACTATTCACCCAGATAATACCGCAAATGTATATATCTTTAGTATAAGGATATATTTTATTTTATACTATCTACACAAAAATTACAGAGCAAATCATAAAACTATGATTAACTTCTATAGTCTTTATTAATAAAGACATTTACATAATAGTGTGTATATCACAATTTCAAAATTACACTTACTTAATAAGTATCAACAATTCATCAATTAGTAATATCTAATTATTGTAGAGATTTTCCAAATCAAGGTAAAGACTGAGCTATAATCAAATTAATAAACTTGCTCTTTATTAGCCAAAAATGAGAATTTATAGAATTGAAATAAATTAATTTAATTCAAAATATTGAAGATATT
The DNA here is from genome assembly GCA_029784595.1 of Wolbachia endosymbiont of Meromenopon meropis. Lineage (GTDB taxonomy): Bacteria > Pseudomonadota > Alphaproteobacteria > Rickettsiales > Anaplasmataceae > Wolbachia. Next base: position 170,236 of record JAJETZ010000002.1, read on the forward strand.
TTTATTCTGCTGTTCATTAGAGTTAGTAGTGCTAAAGCATAAACACATTCTAATTTATGCCTTAGAGTAAGTACTTGATTTATAAAATCCAATTTTATAAAATTTTTAATTTACTAACTAAGTTTGCAATGTTGATTTCTTATAATTAAACTCATGCAGAAGCTTACCTAATTTTTACAAAATTTCTGATTTGTCCTGAGATGTTTTTTCAAAATTCTAATATTTCCTGTTTATGATTGGAGCTTTTTTTTAAAATAGCTTGGACGCAATTATTTCAATAATTAAACGATAGATTTTTTTTCGTTTTTACACACATTACAATCAATATCACTCAGCACAATCCTTTCTCTGTTAGAGCTTACTTACTTCTAGATGAAACTCTCTTGATTCACAAAAATTATAATAATCAATACATTACACAAATATAAAATCTACCATATTAGTATTCGCACTATCTTTACATAACTTTTGACTTTCATCATTCTTTCATCTTCCTTACTTATTTTTTTATTTCTAACATATTAACACACTACTCTCATTTAATTTTATAATATGTTGTGCTTCGTTTACCAAAATAACTACAATTTATCAATGCACTTACCTGAATAATAAATATTATATTTGATACTTATTGATATTTATGTATACATCTGTGCGTGAAATTTTCAACCCAATTCCGTTATCATAAAATGATCTCAAGATATAATGATGCTGCTTTTTTATCTTTTCTTAAAAAGAATGATTGCAAAATCTCTATTTTACCTATCTTACATATTTTGTCTCTTTGATATTTTTATGAAACTTTTTTATTATATTATTATCATATGATAATTACGAATCTTAATTGAATTCCTCTACTTAGATAGTATCTAGATACTATAAAATATTTTCTAGACTTGATAATAACTATTTATTCTAAATAGAAAAATCATACTTCAGTTAAAATTGTTGTAGGCACATTATTACCTTATGCATACAAGTAGCTGTAGTTTGTAGAAAACGCATAAGAAACAAAAATAATATCCACGAATTGCAAATCATCATTAAATTCAATAAATTGACATTTATTTCACAATAAAAGTTATTTATTCTCAATTCAAAAATCTATTTAAGGTGATGCTAAAACTTCCATATGAAGTTTTCTTTTAATAAAATTAAAACATAAAAAATATCAATAACAATTATTTTCTATTTTTATAAAAAAACATATTTTTTATATAGCATTACTATCATAAATTTCTATTTTATTTATCTTTTTGTTGATTTCAATAGCTTAAATTGTGCCAATTAATACCATTTTTCTTGAATTTTCTAGAAAAATTTTTCAATTTTCAAACGCACCGTACACGCACAGACTTAATCAGTTTTAACGCTAACTATATTGTGCTATTTTAGTTCAGTAACGATTTATATTAACCATTTAAAAATGAAAAACTTTTTTTTAACGCAGTATTACTGAATACTTAGTTAAGTTATCAACTTTGTTTGAAGCAAAAATAATTCTTGTTCTTAGCACAACAATACCTATAAAAACGTCATCTCATTTTCCAAGAAAAACAACTTCTTAACAATTTTATCAACAGTACAGTAGGACAAATTTAGTTGCTACTACATTGTTTTTTAATTTAATTGTATATATCAACATGTGAGCACTATCATGAACAAGACTGCAAATCAAAAATCTTTCAACAAAATTGAACTTTAATATTATTTAATACTGGAAAAATACAGTATAAAACCAGTAAGAAAATGAGATTTAAACTATAATTTTTACTTATTATTAAATAATAAAGTAAAAAAATAAAGTAAAAATAAAGGATTTTGAAAATGTAATATATTACAACCACGTTAATAATAGAAAAACAATAATTTTTTGTTATCTTATAATTTTTCTCAGTAAAGCTTTTCATATGTATTAACTGCACGCTCACTCAATCTTAGCTGTATTATATTACATTGCAAAAAAAAATAAATTATTTACGTGCTTTTCCTTATTGAAGACGTCAAAATTCACATTGTTATCTTTTTACCACCTCTTATAAAGATAAGAATTGATGAATTTGTAGAAAGTTTTACAGTTATAATTAAATTATATACGTATTAAATTGTCCTTAGTATATTCTTATTGTATAAGAATATATTATTAGTAGTGTGTGTAATATTCTGAACAAACTAAAAATCAATTTTAAACACAGCAAATGAATTTTTGATTTTAAAAAATGTTCTTTCAATGTTACTCAAATATATGACTAGCGATCATCTTCATTTATTTATACTTTGACTAAACTAATCAGTACCAGATCATCTATATGATAGATATTACAAATCATGATGAATAACTATTCAAAATTACATTGACAAAATCTTTAATGATTTATATCACGAAGATATTTCATATTTTTTTTAAAACAACAATCCATCAGATGCTCTTTCGTTTTTTAAATTTATCTTTAGTCTTTTCAAAGCTAGAATAATAGATTCATCTTTATTTATAAAACTTTGCTTTTTTTGAATCCGCTTCAATAAGACTTCATATTCCAACTCAACATCATTTTTTAAGCTTAACCGCGATATAGCTACACAATTCTTCTCTTTAACCTAAATTTAAAATCATTTTTCTCATTGATTTTTAAGTCCGATTTTAAATAGTATCTGAATAGACTATATTTTAATCTAATTAGTTTTATTAAATATTACAACTCTTTGAGTATTGTTAATAATTATATTTAATCTTAATCTATTATAGATTTTACTAATTTAGCTTAACAAACAAAGGGCATTTTCTGATTTTAAATATCAGATAAGCTATCTGGTTCACTCTAATAAATTTAGCACTACACAGTATTGACAAATTACTAAAACTAAAACATAGTTTGCTAAACTGTACATAGAGTCATAATACATCAAAAAAAACTAATTTAAAGAGAATAATATTACTGGCAATGTACGGCACTGATCGGATAGTGTCAGGAAATTTAAATATTAAAATAAAGGAAAATTAAAATGATAAAATGGCTAGTACCTAGCCAGCTTGTCGATTATAGGCGTGCTGTAAAATTCATGGAAATAAAAATTCAAAAAATTTACAACGGGTTGTCTGATGAAATAGCATTGTTACTTGAGCACCCTCCAATTTATACAGCAGGAATCAGCGCAAATGATGAAGAAGAAATTATTGAAAAATTGCTCCCTGTATACAAAACATGCAGAGGTGGTAAATATACATACCATGGCCCTGGACAGCGCATTATATATCTAATGCTTAATCTTAAAAAAAGAAATAAATGTGATATAAGAATGTATATCAGAGATCTAAGCAAATGGATAATTAACGTTCTAAGATACTTTAATATTATCGGAGAATTTAAAGAAGATAGAATAGGCATTTGGGTGAACAACAACGGAATGGAAAAAAAAATAGCTGCTTTTGGCATTCGTTTAAGAAAATGGATCACTTACCACGGCATAGCACTTAACGTCTCTCCAGACCTATCTTTCTACAGAGGTATTATTCCTTGTGGGCTAAAAAATTATGGTGTTACATCAATGAAAGAACTAGGAATAGAAATTTCACTTTTTGAATTGGACTTTGTACTAAAAAAAGAGTTTTACAAGATATTCTAATGCATTCCGCTACTGCTCACATTTTTTTGTACCTCATTTTCATTTTATTAATCAATCATGACATTATGGCAGTTGATCAAATTGATATTATTGCTCCCTCCTCGAGGGGCGAAGAGTCAAATCTAAGCATCATAAAAGAATATGTGAAAACTTTAGGTTTTTATCCTCATATTTCAGATAATATATACAGTAACGATAATCCATTCTATTCTAATTCTGATGAATTTAGAGCAAACGATCTGATTACCGCTTTAACTGACGATAGTAAAATAATTTGGTGTATTAGAGGAGGAACTGGAGCTTCTTGGTTAATTCCTTATCTAGAAAGATTACCGAATGATAAAAAAGAAAAAATCGCTCAAAATAAAAAAATTGTAATAGGTTATAGCGATATAACTGCCTTACATATCTACCTCCAAATAAAATATAACTGGCAAACTATTCATGGACCCATGTTAGAAATGATAGTAAATAACTCAGTTTCCGAAAGTTCTGTCGAAAAATTAAAGAAGTTAATTCTCAATAAAGAAGAGTCTATTCAATATAATAACATTGAAATAATTGATAACAATATCAAACTAAAAAATAACAAATTAGAATCTAAAATTATTGGTGGTAATATGACCTTGGTTGAAAATAGTGTGGGAACTACCTGGCAAGTGAACGCAAGAGGCAAGATTTTATTTTTGGAAGAAGTGGGAGTTTATCCATACGCAATAGAACGCAGTTTAAATCATTTAAAGCAAGCTAATATTTTTGATGGAGTACAAGCAGTAATTTTTGGCAACCTATTTAATAATTCTGATAACAAAAACCTTATTGAAATAGTAAAAAAAAGGTTTGCAAAAAGTGTAAATTTTCCAGTATTTACAATTCAAGAAATAGGTCATGGATATACAAATGATCCGCTACCTCTTAACACTCACACTATCATTAGTATTCAAGATGAAAAAAAAGGCCTATTTTTTATGAATGTACAGAATTTACAAATTGATCGATCTAACTCTACTACAGCAGCAGTAGAGTAAATAAATGTATTACCATGTCTCATTTTGATAATCCTCCTTTCATAGTCGTACAGTATTACATGTACTTATCATCATCTAATTTTATTTCATTTTCAATTCATTATTATTGACTCATAAACATCCAAAAATTCATCCAAAATATCCCTTAATGAGAAATTAATTAATAGTAAAGCTAATAGCTAAAAACGTTTAACTCATAATCTTCTTTGATTAAACGAAGAATCTTGTAATTTTAACTTTGATAAAAGATAAGTAATTTAATAACACCATATCAGTATGATTTTTTCAACTAAAATCAAGTTTAGTAACCTTAATTTCTCTTTAATTTTTATCTCTTTAGATTAATATCTAACGTTTTTAGATGTGTGTCATTTATCTTAACTTTAAAAAAGTTTGATAATATTAAATGATAGACAAGCGATAGCACATTCTTTGCCAAATACTGCATTTATTTATTTTCTTAATTGTATTCTTATGCGTTATAAGATATAGATCTCTTTAATCTTTTTTACCTTTTTGCAGTTGAAGTTTATTTAATACATCTCTTTTTGTAAAAATACTTCTGTTTAATATTATACACACTATTTAGTAGTTTTCAGTTCTTTAATCCATGTATTTCTTCTGTATTTCTTTTGAAGAAAAAGATAGTTTTCTTATTAAATTTTGATTTTAATATTTGGAGAAATTTTATGATTCAATTGTATAAATAACAAATTTAAAAAAATCACATTTAATTGAAATTTTTACCCAAAGTACTGAGTGGTATGTTTTAGTTTATTTATTTGTGAATTATCAAAAAACGAAATGCGATTTCTTTTGCAATAATTAATTGAAGAAAATTTTATTTGAACTCACTTTCAATATTGGTCTAATCTAATTTTATTAGTCATCCATTTTTATTTTAATACATCGTGTACTAGCTTGTCTAATAATACACGTATGCTTTTTTTTCAAAGCTCTTATATTATAAATAATCTGTATTTTGAAAACCATGTGTACTTTTTCATTTAGTTTTCCAAAGAAAGTATTAAAAATATTTAAAGAAAAATTACTAATTTTAGTATAGTACTAAAAACTCTTTCTTTGTATACTTTTCACCCTTTTAAGGAATTTCTAAAAATAAAATCAAAAGAAATGAATAAAAATTTTATTTTTAGCATTAAAATACAGTAAAACGCCACGCTGGACTTAGATCAAGAAATTTAGAAAGTAAAATATTAACTAATTTAAAAAAAATTATTAAACCAATATATAGTTCTGTACGAACATTTCATTAATGCTAAAATCACGTATATCACAGTTTATAAATTTAGCAAGTTTTATTTTAAATTGTAACCGTATTTAGAATTTTACTAAATTAGAAAGTAAACATAGAGTGAGTTTTTATTTGGCGCTTGAACTCTCTCCCTTTTCCTTACATCTTCTAAAGACTAGAGCTCAATACGAAAATACAACAAGAATCTGATAGGATCTGAATACACTTGTACGTATTTACATATACTTTATCTTTCAAAGAAGATAATAAATACTAAATACGTGGCATCGTCAATTTAGACATAAAATATTAAAAAATAATCAACAAGCTGTACTTATCTATACTAAGTTTAACTTGCAAAAACAATAGACCAACCTATAATAAAATTTGATAAATTGAAAATTTGCAAAAATGTAAATTTTTACCTTTGTTTTTAGAAAAATATTCAATATGCACTATATGCATTGTTTGATAAATCGAATAATTAATACCTAACTGCATTAGACACTTATATTTTTAAATAGAAAAATATTCTCGTAATCGCTTTGAATATCGAGACTAATATAAGGTCTTCTTTTTGATCAAATTTATACTGTATATTATACACATAACAATCTTATATTTATACAAGATTTTACTAATAAAGAAAGAGATTGATCAAAAAAAAAAGCAAGATTCAACTATTAAGCCTTGATACAATGTATAAACATACCACATTAGATGAATCAAAAGTCTTCTTGACCTTCTAAAAGAAGGTTTGCTGCAAGTATTGTGATGCCATAAATTTTAATTTTTACTTAACAAATTTTTCTTAATGATTTTTCTTAATGATTAGAGATCACTTCATTTGCACTCAAACTAAACAAATCTTGGTTTTTAAAGATAAAATAACACATTTAAATTATACAAAATCCCTACGGTATAGGGCCTTTCTCCATATTTTTTACTTATTTTTTCGTATTATGAAACTAAATTTTATTAGCTTTTCAGTAATTTATCATGTACCACATTTAACTTTTTGTGCAAAATTATACTGAATCTCTCCTATCTAGCCTTGAGGAAACTAACTTCATTAAATTATAATATACTTTTTATTAACCTCGTCTTTAAATTTTGCTTAAAATACAGCCTCAATACCCTTTTAGTATCCTATTTCATAAAGATGAGTTATCATTGAAAGAATTAACACTTTTAGCATTAGTAATACTTCTATTTAAATTATGTTAATTCAAAATAGTATATTAAATATATAGAACCCGTCCCCTAAAATTATAGGATTTTTTGTCAAAAGAAGTAAAATTCTTGATATTAGATCAAGATGCAAAGCACTAACTTTATAATACTATATAAAGTTAAGAGAAAAATGAATAATATGTATATTTTTTATTATTTTATGATTAAATAGCAATGATTAGTCATTTTACTGAATAATATGTTCATTCAAATTGAAGAAACGCCAAACCCAAACACATTAAAATTTCTTCTTGGATTTGCAATTTTAGACGAGGGAGAAGCTGCCGATTTTTCAAATGTAAATGAAATACGAAACTCTAAACTAGTTACAAACCTCTTTAAAATAAGAAATGTGGTAAGAGTATTTCTAGGTCATGATTTTATTTCAGTCACAAAATCACATAATATTAATTGGGACGTATTAAAAGTAGAAATTTTAACTACAATTACGAATCACTTTACTTCTGGTGGAAAAGCACTTGATAAAGAAAAAACAAAAGATAATGATGTACTCGAAGAAGAATTTTTTAATGAAAGTGATTTAGAAGTTGTAAATAAAATAAAAGAATTGATGGAAAGCTATATAAAGCCTGCAATCACTCAAGATGGTGGTAATATCAAATTTCGCGGCTATAAAGATGGAATAGTTTACGTTGAATTACAAGGAGCATGTTCTGGGTGTCCAAGCGCCGCAATGACTCTTAAACATGGAATTGAAAATATGCTGCGCTATCACATAGCAGAAGTTTCTGGTATAGAAACTATATTATGATTAATCAAGTAGTTAGAGGAACAAAAGATCTCCTTTTTGATGAATGGTACAAGTTTAAATATGTTCAACAAACAGCAAGTAAGATTTCAGCTTTATACGGTTTTCTACCTGTTGAAACTCCAATATTTGAATATACAGAAATCTTTACAAAAACTTTAGGCGATAGTTCAGATATAATCAGCAAAGAGATGTATACCTTTAATGATAAAGGAGGTAGAAGCATAACCTTACGCCCTGAATTCACCGCAGCAATTGTCAGACTATTGATTGAAAAAAAAATACAAACACCAATAAAATTATTTTCGACAGGACCTATATTTCGCCATGAAAGGCCGCAAAAGGGAAGACAAAGACAATTTCATCAGATCAATTTTGAAGCCTTCGGCATAGAAGATCCGAAAGACGATATTCAATTGATCGCACTTGCTAATCATCTATTAACTGCATTTAACATCGATAAAAATGTAACCCTAGAAATCAACTCTTTAGGTGACAATAAAACTATAAATAAATATAAAGAATCCTTAACATCATATTTAAAAAAATTTCAAAACGATCTATCAGAAAATAGTAAAAATCGATTAATTAAAAATCCACTTAGAATATTAGATTCAAAAGATGAGAGAGATAGAGAAATAATCTTTGATGCACCTAAAATCAGCGATTTTTATTCAAAAGAATCTTTGAGTTTCTTTGAGCAGGTATTAAATGGATTAACAACTCTTGATATACCTTATGCTATAAATGATAAATTAGTACGGGGTTTAGATTATTATTGTCATACAGTATTTGAATACGTTACAGAAGATTTAGGTAGTCAAGGAGCAATTTTTGCTGGAGGAAGATATGATAATCTAATATCTTCACTAGGTAAAAAATATACTCCGGCAATAGGATTTGCTGGAGGTATTGAGCGCGTAATGGAACTGATCAAAAGCTATTTTATAAAAAAAGAACGATCTGTTTATCTGATTCCTATCAGCAAAGAAGCTGAAAAACATGCTATCATACTTGCAAATGAACTGCGCAGAAATAATTTATATGTATTATATGAGTACAGTGGGACTCTCAAAACTCGAATGAAAAAAGCAAATCAAGCAAATGCTAGAGTTGCACTTATTTTTGGTGACAAAGAATTAAATAATAAAACTTTAAAGATTAAGGATATGGATCTAGGTGAAGAAAAAACGATTGCACGTAATGATATTATACGAAGTATAAACCAGATTTATAAACCAAGTTTATATTAAAAATTGCAAAAAGAGCTTCATTAGATATTTTTCTATTTTTCTCTTCTGAGAAGAAATAAACTATTTTCATATTAAGCTTCAAACTTATTAATAAAGACAATTCAAAAAATTGATAAGCTTTTTTTTATAGTTTTCATCTTAAATTCATGCAAATGCCCCCTTTTAATACTATAAAGATTATATATTTCTTGCACTTAATTTAAAATAGTTTCAATTACTCCTCGAATAAAATGAAGATAAAACTTTACTTTTTTAGTTTTTCTATCAAAAGAAGTAATATCAAAATTACAATTTATATTGTCTAAATATTGTCACTTATTTAAAGATATTTATAGTATAGAGCTGCACTTTCTTCGCTCTTTCCTCCACACGTTGAGAAAAAATTTTCGTATAAACCACAAAAGTATTCATTTATAATACTTATTTTACGCTACTTCAGATATATCATATCTATGTCTTTAATTTTTTTAAAAAATTACATTATATATTTAATAATACTACTCTTATGAAGTAACAAAAAAAAATTCTTTCTCTAGTTATTTAAAATCCTTTTTATTATTAAGAGGTTTCAAATATTGAATAGTAAAACATATAAAAAAATATCTTCCTTCTTATATCGATAAAGCCGTATACTTATTTCTCGGTATATATTTTCGTTATTTGTTCTGCTCAAGAAGAAAAACTACATCGCATTCAAAGAATATTAATAATCTTCTGATTTATGAAAAATTTTTAAGCCAAATTATCACTCATATAAGAAGAGAGAGAAGTGCCCTAGTTACATTAGGGAATGCTAGCGCTTATATACAAGTCCATAATTAATCAAGTTTTTGATTAAAATTACTGTAATTTTCAACAATCTTCTTCATCTAGATTGTTTAGTTTTAATTAATGTTGTGAAATACATTCATTAAGAATAGACTACATAATCATCAATATCTATTAGTAAAATAATACTAAAATGCAAATTTAATTTTTAAAAATCCAGTATATTTCATTTTTTTTTGCATGGATAATAGATCGTGTTTATAAACGCATAAATTCTAAATTAGAGTTTATTATTCTAATAATTTATTTTGCTAACGAAAGACCAAAAATTTTAAATTCTTTTAAGCATTAATTACGTAAATAAATTATTATAATGTGTTATATTTTGCATTTTTGCTGCTTTTTTTGTGTTAAAAATCTGTAATTTTATCGCAAATCATAAGTACTATTTAATATAAATCAAAAAAAAGATGACATTTTTCTTCTATATTTTGTGAATTAAATTCAATTTTACAGATTGCATCTCTTTAAAATCTAATATTTACAGTATTTTTACTATCTAACATTTTCAGAATTATTAATTTGCATTATATTATTATTCATTTTTCATTAAATCTTCCTACTCTCTATGTTGTAAATTTGATACAATAATTGGTACCATATTTTTAATATTTCAAATCATAATTTCCGAATTTCAAATTCAAATTTATCACGTTGATCAAATTCAATTTTAAAAATTGTAACTCTTTAAAATAATTATTTGTATACTGATTGTAATATTCAATTTTCTTTCAATATTAAATCAATAACGTCACTAATTAATTTTTAATTACTACTTATTTATAGAGGTTTATACTTTATTATTAATTGTTTAACTATTTCCTCAGGTAGCTTTTTTTTAATTTCTAGTAAAGAAAATAATTTTCTATTATCTCAAATAGAGTAAACTCATGAAAGACTTAGCTAATGTAAAAACAATATTAATTATATATGTGTTCTTTTTTTTATGAAGAGAGGATTAAATAGCATAATTTTCGCAGGAAATTTTATACCTATAGTTTTTATAAAAATTACGAGTTATGTATATCTTTCTGCAATTTTTAAAACATAACCTGTTAACTTTTATAATTTGTTTTATACTTTTAAAAAACTCTTTAGAAGAGATTCATTGTTTTATTGTTTTCATACTTTTCTTCTTTTAAAAGCAAGGAGTAGTTCAGCGTCATTATTATCTCTTTAATCTCTAAAGATGAGGTGATATTAGCTTAATAAAGAAAACTATGGTTGATCGCATTAGCATCACGCGAATTATACCCAAGAAAATTCATTGATTTTAATAATATAAACGCAACAAAAAACTTATAAAGTTACTTCGAATACTGGTTACAAAATAAATAATTTAGGCATAAACATTTTTAGATATATGTCTATGTGCTTATAGCAGTTATAAATAAAATTTTATTAAAAAAATACGCTCAAATAACAAATAAAAATTTTAAGAAAACTAGATTTTAATCTATACGAAGTATTATATTATTTTTAATAGAAAAAGAAAATTACCTTATTATACATAAATTTTTCCAGAGATTTTGAATAACATGAATTCAATATCGTCAACCCACTTTAATTAAGTACATGATGTAAATCAATTATAAAATAATAAAAATCAACTTTTTTAAAAACGGTCATGGAGTAAATCCATAAGATTTACTTCAAACAAAGTCAATTACTGATAAAGTACCACTCAAAATAGTGGACGATTTTACCTCACATCTATAAATATCTTAAATACTAATAAAGTACTAACTTTAATAAAGTACTAACAAATAGTACAGAAATAAATTAGAGAGAATAAAATTTCTCAGAATACTACTAAATAAAAATGCACTAATATATGGTATTCTATCATTATGATCTAAACTTAGTAAGAAAAATATAAAATATAAAAAAAATAATAAAAATATCAAAATATTGTATGTAGAAAATTTGCTAATTTAGGAACATTTTAGAAAAAATACACTAGATGTATGATGTTATTAGTGCATCACAAAAAAACTAGTACTAGTGTAAGTGAATTTTTATTTGAAATATCTTAAGCAAGACAGTTTTTAGTAATACAAAGGTGTAGTGGAATCTAAGAATATTAAATTCAATTCAGGCTAATACAACTAGACATCTTATTCTTTTAAGAGAGTGAACTTACTATTAATTAAGTAGATCTTCACGTCTTATCAGGAGTGAACTAAGCAATAAAATAATAACGATAATTTACCATAAAATCCATCAAAAATATCGATTAAAATCAAAAATAAGCAATTAATCTTTAACTATAAAAATATAATCAATAAGTTGTCTTGATTAAGAAGACGTATTACATTTAAATATAAGTCAATACATATCAATACATATTGTAATTATATATGCATCTATTCTTTGAATAGTGATTTATTTATGATCAAAGATTCTTTAATTTAATAAAAATTACAAACAATCAGACTTGATTTACACTAATGATCTAAATATTATATCTTTTTCTATTTCTCTGTCCATTAGAGGCAAATAAGGAATTTGCCTGAATTTACAAAAAAAATAAAATAGAATTAAAAAAAAAGAAAATGAAGTATAAAAACCTACTATTTTTAAAATCTAATTGGATTTTAAGATAAATTAAGAATATAATTGAATTGGAAAATTTATTCTCATAAAGAAGGAATTGGTTTTTAAAAAAAATTAACTTAGCAAAAATACAAAAAGATTTTACTTTAATAATATTTTATTATATTTATTTTATAACTAAAATATTATAAATCTTAGGTGAAAACTATCTTAGCCATCGAAACAAGCTGCGATGAAACTGCAGTAGCGGTTGTAAATAGTAATAAGCAAGTGCTTGCGCACGAGATTATTTCTCAAATGGAGCATAGAAAACATGGTGGTGTAATACCCGAAATAGCATCGCGCGCTCATATGAGATATTTAAATATTCTAATAAAAAGCACTCTAGAAAAATCTAATCTTAATTTTTGCAATTTTAATGCGATTGCAGCAACATCAGGACCAGGACTAATAGGCGGATTAATAGTTGGTACAATGATGGCAAAAGCAATTGCACATGCAGCAGGGAAACCATTCATTGCAGTTAATCATTTGGAAGCGCATGTACTAGTTATTAGATTATTATATGAGGTTAAATTTCCGTTTTTAGTTCTATTGATATCGGGAGGTCATTGTCAATTTTTAATCGCACAAAATATTGGTAAATACATAAAACTTGGAGAGACGCTGGACGATTCTTTAGGTGAAGTATTTGACAAAGTTGCTAAAATGTTAGATTTAAGTTACCCAGGGGGGCCTATAGTTGAGAAATTAGCTAAAAAAGGTGATGGCACAAAATTTAAATTTCCAAGAGCAATGAAAAATCGCAATGGATGTGATCTTTCGTTTTCTGGAATAAAAACAGCGGTAAAAAATTTGGTACAAAAGCTCAAAATGAGCGAAGAAAATGTGTGCAATGTATGCGCTTCATTTCAGGAATGTATTAGTGACGTACTACTTAATAAAATCAAAAATGCAATAGTCATGACTAAATCTTTAAATATTAAAGTTAATAATTTTGTAATTACTGGTGGGGTTGCAGCAAATAATTTTCTCAGAGAGAAATTTAAAAAAAATATAGATTTGAATCTACTATTTCCTCCAAACAATTTATGCACAGATAATGCAGTTATGGTTGGATGGACTGGTATTGAAAAACTACAAAAAGGCTACATTGATTCATTAAATTTTCCGCCAAGATCAAAATGGAAATTGGAAAATTATTAAAGCATTATTTATTGCGAATGTCTCTAGCAAACAAAATTATTCCTTCTTATTATTGTTTATATTTTTAATATGATGTATATTGATTTTTGGTTACAGCAGATTAAAGCTAATAGCTCCTGTTGATACTTTGAATATAAAATTACGTATGATTGATTCAATTAAATTGAAGAAGTTGCGGGGGGATACGCCTTCGATAAAAAGTGAATTAGATCGAGATACACTGTATCTTTGTTTAAAAAAGTGTAAAAGTGCTTTTTGGTTTATTTTCTGGTTTAGCTCAGCGATCAACTTATTAATGTTATTTCTACCACTTTATACCTCTCAAGTGCTTGATCGCGTAATATCGAGCGGAAGTATATCAACTCTAATTATGCTAACAATTATCACTTTATCAGCTTTTATGTGTTCTGCAATGCTTGAAACCTGTCGATATATAGCTATGACAAGAATTGGCGATTGGATCGATAAAACTGCTACACCAGACTTGATAATAAGCTCAATTAGGTTAACATCAATTCAGAGTTCAACTTCCAGTGGTGATGCTCTAAGAGACCTTGGAATAATAAAAAACTTTATTACTGGAAATGGTATTTTTTCATTGTTTGATAGTCCATGGTCGTTAATGTATCTTATTGTGATTTTTATGATACATACTTCAACTGGATTTATAGCTATTTTCGGAATTATTATATTAGTCTCTATGGCAGTATGGAATGAAGTTGCTACTAAATCCATATTGCAAGAGACCAATAGAGAAACTATACAAAATATATATTTCATAGATGTTGCAACAAGAAATGCAGAGGTAGTTGAAGCAATGGGTATGTCAGAATTTATAGTTTCTGATTGGTGTAAGCGAAATAATCAAAATCGTACAATGCAACTCAAAGCACAAAATCGTTCTAACGTTATTGCTGGAATAACTAAATTTCTCCGCTTAACTCTCCAAATATCGGTAATTGGAACGGGTGCATTACTTGCAATTACAGATCATAAAACTGCAGGTAGTATCATTGCTGCTTCAATTTTAATGAGTAGAGTATTGGCTCCATTTGATGCGGCAATTCATACTTGGAAATTTCTAAATCAAGTCAAAATCTCATATAGTAGACTACAAAAATTGATACTTACATCACCAAAAAGAGAACAAACTCTGATTTTACCAGAACCCAAGGGAAGATTAGAATTTGATAGAGTATTTTTTACTCCTTATGGTAGTAATAAACCAACAATAAAAGGAATATCATTTATTGTAGAACCAGGAAACGTGATAGGTGTTATCGGTGAAAATGCTTCTGGTAAATCAACGATTGCAAAATTAACTGTCGGTGTGTGGAAACCTATATCTGGCGTGGTTAGACTAGACGGCGCCGATGTATACACTTGGAATAGAGAGAATTTTGGTAATTATATCGGTTACTTACCTCAGGACATTGAATTATTTAACACCAGTGTAAAGGCTAATATTGCTCGCATGAGAGCAGATCCAAATTCTGAAGACATCATTAAAGCAGCAAAAATTGCAGGAATACATGAATTAATACTTAGTTTACCAAATGGATACGACACAATAATAGGAAGTTTCGGAGTAATTCTTTCTGGAGGGCAGAAACAAATGCTCGGCTTAGCAAGAGCTTTTTATGGCAATATAAAACTCTTAATGCTTGATGAGCCGAATGCGAATTTAGATAAAAATGGAGAAATATGTTTTATTAATGCAATCAATTTTGCGAAAAAACAAAATATCACAACTATCATCATAACTCACAAGTTATCTTTATTGTCACTTGTTGACAAAGTGATTTTGATGTCAGATGGTATCATTTGCGCTATGGGATCGAAAGATGAAATCTTAAATAAAAAACTAAATGCCTCTTCTATTCATTAGATATCGTACAGAGTTATGATATTAGCTCATTTTAGCACAAAAATAACTATAATGCTTCTGAGAATTCTTCTCTGTATCTATCTACTCCACTAAATGGATACTATCAATATAATTGAATAGAACTTTTTTAATCATTTCGAAATCTTTTAGTGTTTCTCCCTCGCATCTTGCTGTAATACAATTTTGTGTATTTGACGCTCTAAGAAGCCACCAACTTTTGTTATCTCCATTTGTTACTTTAATACCATCCATTTCAGAAAATAAAATATTTTGTTGTTCTAATGTTTTTTTTATTGATTCAATTATTTTAAATTTTTTCTCATCTTTAACTATAACTTTCATTTCACGTGTGATATATATTTTTGGTAAATCTTCAATCATTCTAAACAGACTTTGTTTTTTTTTGAGCAAAATGTTAATGGTTTTAATGGCGGAATATAATCCATCATCAAAACCTAGTTCAAAAAAGAAAAAATGTCCACTCAACTCACCAGCAAATTTTGCCTTTTCCTCTATCATCTTTTTTTTAATTAATGAATGCCCAGTAGCACATGTAATTACCTTTCCTCCCAATCTTCTGATAAAATCATATACCTTCATACTAATTTTTATATTAGCGATAACTTTACTTCCCGGATATTCTTCTAATATTTCACGTGCAAAAATCATAAATAGATGATCATTCGAGACAATGTTACCTTTGCCATCAATTAATCGCACCCTATCTCCATCGCCATCTAATGCAACACCAAGATCACATTCATTTCTTTTTACAATATCAATCAATTGAGCAAGATTTTCTTCTTCTATTGGATC
The DNA here is from genome assembly GCA_029784595.1 of Wolbachia endosymbiont of Meromenopon meropis. Taxonomy (GTDB): domain Bacteria; phylum Pseudomonadota; class Alphaproteobacteria; order Rickettsiales; family Anaplasmataceae; genus Wolbachia. The sequence continues at coordinate 186,692 of JAJETZ010000002.1, forward strand.
TGGATCGTGTAGTGGAAATGCTCCATCTATAGAACTATTGATCACAATATGTACATGATTTGGCAAAATTTTTCCAAGATATCTTGCAATTCCACTTGCTGGACTATTGCTAAAGTCCCAGGCTATTTTTAGTTTTTGCGTAAAATTATTTTTAAGTGCAGTCTTCAATATACAAATATACTCACTATATATATTCACGTTGATTAATTTACCAATTTTTGTATTATTTTTGATAGGATTACTTATAATTTCTTTTATTTCTTGATTTGAGTAAACTCTCTTGCTACTAAAAAATTTAAATCCATTGTATTCTCTGGGATTATGCGAAGCAGTAATCATGATCCCAAGATCAATTTCCATAACCTGTGTTGCAGTGTAGAGCATAGGTGAAGAGCACAATCCTATTCGGATAATATTCGCTCCAGACAAAATTAAACTTCTGATTAATTCTTTTTCTATGTTTGGCGAATCTATTCTACTATCATATCCTACACAAACACTATCCACAGTTTGGCCAAATTTTCTTCCTATCTCGTACACATCACTAATCTGCAGATCTTTTCCTACTATACCTCTAATATCATATTTTTTTATGATATGATCGTCCATGCCATGCAATTCACTAAAGTGAATACTTTACAAAATTAAAAATAAATATTCAAGCTTATTTATATAATTAATTGATTCTTAAGAAGAAAAGTGAATATTTATAACAAAATATTAACTTAATTAATAATTAAGAATAAAAAGTATATTCGCAATATTTAATTTAAAAATCTTAAATTAGATAAACTAAAAAATAATTAAATAAATCTGAAAGATCAGGGAGGTTTATTATCTATAGATAAGAAAATAAACATTTAAAGCTAGTCAAACGAAAATAAAAGATTTGTTAATTGAAAATTTTTTCTTTAATTAGGAGAACCAAGAAAGATATTAATAATAAGAAACGAATTAAAGATTCTAAGATCAATGATTTAAAAAGTCAAATGAAAAGCATTAAAAACTAACATCAAGAAAAATGAAAATTTTGAAATAAAGTTCAATCAAAATATGATTGAAGAAAAGTAACATTAAAGAGAAAAATAATTGGCTAAAAAAAAATTAAATAGTTAAGAATACTTCGATTAGATAATGAGTGAATTAAAATAAAAATAAAATTTAAGATAAGTAATGAGATTATCAATCTCAAGTGAAAGTTAAAGAAACAAAATTCAATAAATATATTGAATCAAAAAATCATAAAAAATTGAAGAAAATTTAAATTAAATTAAAAATGCTGTAAAAAAATACAAAAGTAAAAAGCGATATAGAAAAATACAAAAAGAGATTCAAAAAATAATTCTAAAATCAACTAATAATGTATTTTAGAAAAAATTAACTGATATAAAAATAACAAAACATCGAAATGGAGAGAAAAAAAATTGCAATGCAAATAAATATTCATCACTAGCACCGTCAAAGAGATTATCAAGAGTGAAGAAAATTTATAAGAACCAAATTCTAACAATTCCAACTATTTCGATATTTAAATAAAGATACCTTTAATAAAAGTTAAAATGTATTGCGTATAAGATTTAAAATTATTTCATTAAAAAGTTATCAGATATAAAAATTCATCATTGATAATTTAAAAAGTATTAGAGTAAATTATATATAGAATAAAAAGTTTAATTTGATTGTTATAATCTCTTCTAATGAAGAGTATCTAGTATCTTCTTCACGAAGTTTTAAATAGTAAAAATTGCATGTTTTTAGCCTTCAATTCTTTCTCATTATTATAGTATAAAAACATTTTTACATTATAATTTCGTGCAATCAGATTGATTTTTTTTACTTGAAGCTTTTGTATTTCTTAAAAAACTTTGTGTCATTCATTGCATTATATATGCATTTGAACGCAGTTATTCTTTACTTTACAAAAAAAGAGAAAGAAAACAACATCTACAACAAACGCCCGGTAAATCACTTTCTTAACCCCGCACTTACTGCTAATGCTTTTCATATTTTATATTCTCTAAATTCATATATATTATGATTCTATTCATTCTAAATTTTAGTTAGATCATCATCTATTTTAATGATTAAACATTTCTTCATGATCATGAAACTTAATCAAATATTCTCATATTTCTTATTATTTAAATAGTATATCTATTATTATAATAATAAATTAATGATTTAATATACATCTCAACTATTTTTAGTCAAAATTTTCTGTTTTGTAGATATGGTATAGATCAAGTCCATTACTCTAATTTTACGTAATTTATGTAAGATTTTTTATTAAAACGATTATCAATATTCCTCGCATATTAATGTACAGGTATAAATCTCATTTTATCTTAACTATATTAGTGTACAACTTTTATATAGTAATACAGAAGCATGTGCTGCTATTGCTTCATTTCTGCCAATAGAGCCTAATTTTTCCGCTGTAGTTGCTTTGATATTTATGAGCTCGCTATCAATTTTTAATATTTTTGATATAGACTTCTTCATTTCTGCTTTATAAGGCGATATTTTAAGCTCTTCACAAATTATAGTAATATCTATATTGGATACACAGTATCCTCTTTCCTTTACTTGCGTATTAGCAAAGTTGAGAAAACAGGATGAATCATAACCACTCCACTGAGCAGAATTGGATGGAAAATATTCTCCTACGTCGCCACATCCAAGCGCTCCCAACATTGCATCAACAATTGCATGTATTACAACATCACCATCCGAATGTGCCTCTATTAACATATTATGATCAATTTTTATACCACAAATTTTTATAAAGTTTTTAATTTTATTTTTAGTTTCAACCAATCTATGTATATCATAACCAGTACCAATGCGATATCTTGATTCTTCAAGAAGAAGCTTTGCCATATTAACGTCCTCTTTCGTGGTTAACTTAAAATTGCTTTTTTCACCCTTAATAATCGCAACATGTTTTTTACGCTCTACCATTAACGATGACTCATCAGTAAACTCTTTGATTGATTGTTGGCACGACAATATTTCTTTAAAATTGAAAATTTGAGGAGTTTGTATTGCTCTGAGTTTCTCCCTTGAAATCGTAGATTCAATAAAATTATCATTTTGTAATGACACTGTATCTTCAACTTCTATTGCTGGCACTACTCCTGCATATTGACCATCAATTATAGATTGAATCAGATTATCTATTAAAATATTTGATACAAAAGGCCTACAAGCATCATGTATGATAACAAAATCTGGATTAACTTTTTGCAAGCTTTCAAGTCCAGACTTAACTGAATCTTGTCTACTTTTACCTCCGTATATTGGATTGAGCAGTTTAGCATTTACACTCTCTTTTATACAATCACGAGACATCGATGTCCATTCTTCTTTTCTTATGAATTTTCCTTTTACATTCTTCTGAGATACGCTCTCTGCTGATTTCTTACTTAAATCACACTTGCGTAAGAAGCATGTTACACATTTATATAAATGTTCATAAAAATTTTGATGATCTTTATTAATTACTACTCTTACATAATTTATATATTGATTGGTTAAGAGTTTTTTAATTGCATAAAATAAAACTGGTTTACCTAATAATTTTATATACTGCTTAGGAAGAATTTCACCACCACATCTACTACCTACTCCAGCTGCAATTATTAATGCTGCTATTTTGTATTGCTTAGATCTGTTAGTATACACGCTCATTATCTCTCAGTCTAAGCATATGATATCAGTTTATTTAAAGTTTCAAAAAAAAAGATTAATAAGTTTTAGAAAACAATATTTCTAACCTAGAATGCTATTTTTAGCATTGAATATTTGAGCATCTACTAGATAAGAAAAAGTAAAAGAAATTTAATTAACTAGTTAAATATTTATATATTCTACTTTTAAGTTTTTTACTGTGCATTAAATCTTGAATTTATTATCCTCATAAAACAATTTAACAAAATTAACTCTAAGAATTTAAGTAAAACTTATACGCACACAATATTTTTATCAACAAAAATATTTTATAAAAAGTTTATATAAAGATACTAAAGTAAGTGCAAAATCAAGTATAAGATCGTAAATATATTAAACTTTTCATGTTTAATTTTTTTAATTAAATTTAAAAAAAATAGTAACTCTAATATTGATAAATAAAAATTTATAGAAAGCTGTATCAAGTGATTTTCTATTTTTCAATCCCCAATACTTTTTACTACTATTTTCTTGTTCTTTGAATGAGTTAAGAATAAGAATTAGTATCAATTTTATCTATACTTGATGGTGATAGATCATATGACTATAGCTTTTGTGTTTAGCGTAATCTAACTACTACCTACTTACTTAAAAGTACTTTAACTACTTAAGCTAAAGTTACATATTTTTTCTTTTACATTCTCATTTTTGAACGTACAAGTTATCCTACTTCGTCTTTCGCGCTTCAATGAAAATATCTCTACCCTTATAACTTTATATATGTTTAATATATACTTTCTACTTTTATGCAAACTATTACTTGTACTTTTTATTTTTCTAATAAAGAGCCTTTGCCAAAAAAAATCTCTCAGAATTGAATCTTGATTTCAAAAATTCTTTTTAGTTTCAGGAGCTGTTGTTCTCTTTCTCCAAAAGAGATAAACTAATAATCTTACAAAATATTCTTATTATCGTTAAAATTCGAAAATTTTTCTTGCCACTAAACTATTTAGTTAATTCATTTAATGATGTCGCGCAAATAGATGTAACTTAATTTAAGTTAAACTCAATTAAATTTTATTTATTTTTCATATAGTACTTAAATTACTATCTCATAGTAATAATCAATCGTAGAATTAATTGTAGGATAAAAATATTAAAAACGATTGTAAATTTTATTGATAAAAAATACAATATAACCTATATATTATAGTGTTGTCATCTATAAATGAGATACAAAATTGTCGTTGTTGGAGCAACTGGAAGAGTAGGGCGCGAGGTACTGAACATACTCGCAGAGTTTCAAAACGAAAAAAAAATTCTGATAGATTCTATTACAGCTCTTGCTTCAAAAAAATCAAATAAAAAGAAGATAAGTTTTGGAGATAAAGAACTAACTGTATTGTGTCTTGAAGATTACGATTTTACTAAAAATAATGTAGCAATTTTCTGTGCTGGTGCTTTTATTTCTGAAAAATATGTACCAATTGCAGCTAAAGCCGGATGTGTTGTAATAGATAACAGTTTTTGTTTTAGAATGAAGGAAGGCGTACCATTAATCATTCCAGAAATTAATAAAGAAAAGATCATGGAATATAAGAACCATAACATAATATCCAATCCAAACTGTACCATAATACAAATGTTGGTAGTACTTCACCTATTACATCGAAAAGCAAAAATAAAAAGAATTGTTGCTTCAACTTATCAATCAACTTCTGGAGCAGGCAAAGCTGCAATGGATGAACTTTATCATCAAACAAAAAAGATCTTTATGAATGAAGTTAAAAAACCCGAAATATTTCCCAAACAAATAGCGTTTAACTGCATTCCACACATAGGAGAATTCATGGAAGATGGTTCAACAGAAGAAGAATGTAAAATGCAGGAAGAAACAGCAAAAATTTTAGGAGAAAAAATAAAAGTTACTGCAACTTGCGTTAGAGTACCAGTTTTTATTGGTCACGCCATGGCAGTGAATATAGAGTTTCATCAATCTATAACTGAAAAACAAGCTCGTAAAATATTAAATGAATCTGAAGATAGTGGAATTTTAGTGTATGATAGACGCGAAAATGACGAGTATGCAACTCAAATTGACGTTGTGCAAGAAGATGCTGTGTATGTATCACGTATTAGAAAAGATAATACAATTAAATACGGATTGAATATGTGGATAGTAAGTGACAATCTGCGTAAAGGTGCAGCATTAAATATGGTCCAAATTCTGGAAATTTTAAGTAAAAGAGTATAGCGTAATTCCTACGCATCACAACACAACTAATCGAATGTTATAAATACATGATTTTTTTAAAATTAAAAATGATAATAAAGCAGAAGTTATTTTTAATTGCTTATTACTAAGGCGTGATTAGTCTCAATACTTTGATAAAATATATAAAATATTCTTTATATTTTTTCTGCACGTTTGAAATGTAGTATATCTTATATTCATTAGTTAAAAACTTTAGATGCTATTATTTTTTTTCTTTAATCTTATCTTTGAACATATATATCAATTTCATTAAAATTAGTATTTCTATAATATTCAAATTTTGAGCTAAAGCATGCTATCTCCTAGGCATTTTAATAAAAATACTATCTTAAGAGTAGTATAAAAGTAGCTTATTATATACTATTTATGTTTTTTAGTTTCGTATGGGATATATTCTTTTTTTTGACTAATTATTTGAGGAATGCCTGTTCTTCACACAAGAATGTTGATAATAGAGTAAAAAAACTTGCTGCTCATCTCTTGCGATATTAGTTAAGTTTTCGTACTTTGTTTTTTTGATTTTTTATAAAATTTTTCGTTTTATTCAAAACGTTAGTTTAATATACTTGTGGTTGTTATTCGCAAATATTACAGACATCTACAAAAGTAGAAGGTACTGATATTTTCATCGAAATCATAAATTGTGTCTAGCGGTTGTCATGAAAGATGTGCTTTCGATCTTTAAATAAATTTTATTAATGTTAAATTGATACGTAATTTACGTAAGTAAAAGTAATATTTTGTTAATTTCGCAAAATTTTGTTTCATAAAAAATGCAAAAAGCAATGAATTTAATTCAAAATTAAAAAAACTTATTGAAAAGTATTTGTTTTTTTTAAATTTAAGAAAAACTCTAGAAAACTAAATCAAATTTTTTAATTTTTCTATTTGATGTTATTTTGCTACATAACAAATAGTATATAACTATGTTTCAGTTTGTATAAGTAAAAATTTCAGAAATTTTTCCAAAAAAGAATATATATTCTATATTCTGCATAGAATAGAAATCTGAATAATGAAAATTATTCGCTGTACTTTTTTATTAATTCGATATCAAATCTTGTTCAAGATAAAAAATAAAATAACTTTAATACTTTTTCCTATTAGGAGGTTAGCAGAGATTACCCATAAAAGCTTTTTCTGATTAAATGTAGTCTTTTATTTAACTCTTTTTTGTAAATTATTTCAATAAAGTTAATAACTTTGATTATTTAGATAATTAGAGCTATCAAAACATGATTTTGTATTGAGTATTTAAAATAAACTCATTTATCTCAGTACATTCAGAGAATTTCATAGAAAAATTATATCTCCTATCAATTCAATAAAGAAGAGATCGAATAAACTTGTTATAGAACACATATTTATAAAATCTTTTTAATACATAGACGTATAATAACAAGAAATACCCTCCTTAAAATTGGAAATGTACACAAATCTTTTATTCATTATTATTCGTACACGGTTCAATCTCGATTACTTTTCATTGCCTATAAAGTACTAACAGATATACTTTGAACTTTATCCTTAGTTGAAAATAACCTATTCCACACCATAAAATGGGATGTAAAAATTTTTAATTATATATAAATCGATATTTCTTTGTGATATTATACAATCGTTTTACAGCACTTTTACCAAAGTTTTAAATTTTTCTAATTTTATTCATTGAAATAATTAACGTATTGTAATTTTTACATGACGCTTTTTTCCAGCTGACAACTTTATAAATGATTTATCTTTAAAATTTTCAGAATCTATTACGCAGTCAACATCATTTATAGTACGACCATTAATTTTACATCCATTTCCATGTATTAAACGTCTTGCGGCATTCTTTGAAGATTCAAGACTTGTATTTTGTAGCAAATCTACTAGTAGTATACCACTTACAACCTGTTCTTTCGTTACAAAGTATTCAGGAAGAAATGAACTGTTTTTTTCATCTTCAAAAGCAGAAAATGCTGTATATTGAGCAAGTTCTGCTTCTTTTTCACCATGACATATTTTTGTTACTTCCGTTGCTAAAATCTTTTTAGCTTCATTTATTTCTTTGTCTTTTAAAGACTCTAGTTTTTCAATTTCATCTATTGATAACTCAGTGAGTAATCTTAAAAAATACCCAACATCCCGATCATTAATATTACGAAAATATTGCCAGTAATCATAAGGATTTAGCATATCACTACTTAGCCATATTTTTTTACTTTCAGTCTTGCCCATTTTTTTTCCCTGCGCATTCAATAAAAGCGGTGTAGTAATACCAAATAATTCAGGTAAATTCAATTTTTTGCCAAGCTCAATTCCATTTACTATGTTCCCCCATTGATCTGATCCGCCTATTTGTAAACGACAATTATATTTTTTATTCAGTTCAACAAAATCATAAGCCTGCAATAATAAATAGTTAAATTCAAGAAAACTTAAATTTTGTTTTTTATCTAGCTTAATTTTCACACTGTCAAAATTTAACATACGATTTACAGAAAAATGTACTCCTATATCACGTAAAAAATCTATATATTTTATATCAAGTAACCAATCTGCGTTATTTACTAGGATAGCACCAGTTTTTCCATCGTCGAAAGATATCATTTTCTCGAGTGTTTTTTTTATACCTAACGTATTCTGATTAATATCTTCTATAGTTAAAAAATTTCTTGCCTTATCTTTACCAGATGGATCTCCAACTCTAGTCGTTCCACCTCCAAGTAGAATTATTGGTTTATAACCAAATTTTTGTAGATGACGAAATATCATGATATGCATAAGATGACCAATATGAAGATTCGGAGCAGTACAATCAAATCCAATATATGCAGTAATATAATTGTTCTGTGACAATAAATGGTCTAATCCTTTGATATTTGTACATTGATACAAATGTCCTCTTTCTTGAATAAAATTCAAAAATTCAGATTTGTACTTCATGGTTTTGCTTTTATGAATTTAATTCACCTTAAATTTACAAGTTTTACAAATTAAATAAAGTCAATTCCACAGTTCTTCTATTTTATAATACTCTCTTACTTCAGGTTTAAATATATGAATCATTATATCATGAAAATTCATAATTACCCAATTTCCTTCATTAATACCTTCTACATCTATTTTATCATATTGTTTTAAATTATTTATCAAATACTCAGCTAAAGCTTTTACGTGACGTTTCGAATCACCAGATGCAACAATCATATATTTTGCAATTAAAGTTTTATTCTGCACGTCTAAAATTACTATATTACGACCCTTATTTTGATCTATGATGGTTACAATCATATCTTTCATTAATTCTATATCACTGGATATAATAGCGATCATCTTTAAATTATATAACAATTTTACCTAAACTAAACTTAAAACTTTTAAATATGAAATGTTTTTTTAAAAATTAATGTTTATATACTTAAGGCATAATTAATTTTTAAAATAAATAAATCGTTTGCACATAACACAAGCATTTATGTTCAACAGCAGAGAATTTACATTTAAAAACTCTCTTACCTACTTAATCAACTTTTTAATAATTTCAAATTTAATTGTTGAATAAGAAAACTTCAAGTGAAATCAATGATTCACTTATAGAAGTGAGATAGTTAATAATTTACTTAAAAATATTATACCTAGTATTGGGCGGATTACCAAATACTATAAAGCTCTAGATAATTCATCTGTAAAATCTTTCTATCATAGAAAAATGCGCCAATGATACTAGACTAGATTTTAGAAAGAAACCATTTTGATAAATGAAGATTTTGTAATTAAAGTACATTTATACTATTTAAAAGATAGATTTAGATAAAAAATTAACGTAGAAAATTCTTTCTCTGTTATCTTTAATAAGTTAGAATAAACGAATAACTAATAAAAGCTTTTTTAAGTTACATTGAATAATGACACTAATTCTTAATTTTTCACAAGAATGACTTTAAAAAAAATAAAAAAATATTTGAGTTTTAAAGAAATTCATTTGAAAAGTAGCAGTTTAAACTTTAGCATAAAATATAAAAAGAACTGTTGAGAATAATAATAATAAAAAATTAATTAATTTTTTTAATATTTTTTTTTTGAACATGTTAATTATTAAGATTAAAAATAAATATTATATTTGCTTTTAATATAATGTTGTTGAACAAAACAAGTATAAGTTTTTTAAAAGTATTTTGATAGTAACTTTATTTGCAAATACTTACTAGTATAAATTAATACTGATGAAAAATTGAAAAATCAATAGTATATCGGATGAGTTGTTAGAAAAAGTGACATCTATAAATAAAGATTTTAATTAAAAGCAAAGATTAAATACATTTACTTATCTAAAAAATTATTTAATTCATTGAGTAAGGAGAAGATATTTTAGTAAAATTTCACAAAAAAAATAAAAATATTCTTATTAATAATATTAATTGCTTAAAACTCAAAGAATCATATTGCATATTACAATTAATTTAATCAAAATATATTGTTTTCTCATAAAAAGGAAAGTTTATAGAACTGTAGGATTTTTCTTTATTGAATAGGGACTTTTTGTTTCCTGAATAGAAATTATATCAAATATATGATAATAGACTCTCATTGTCATTTGATTTATTTTTCCGATAATGAACTATTGAAAATAATTTCAAGAGCAAAGCAAAACGATGTAAATATATTACATAACATATGTGTGAGTATTAATGATGTTCCTAGATTGCTAAAAATTTCTTCACTGTATAATTGTATTTATTTTTCCATTGGTGTACATCCTCTCGATATTTCTGTAGAAAAAAGTGAGTTTATACACGTTGATAAACTAGTTGAACTTACTAAAAATAAAAAAGTAATCAGTATAGGGGAAACCGGGTTAGACTTTTATAAGTCTAGTAACAAAAATAATCAAAAAAAAAGCTTTGCATTACATATAGAAGCAGCAAGAATAACCGGATTGCCTTTAGTTGTTCACAGTAGAAATTCTGATAATGAGATGATTGACATATTAAAATCAGAAATGAAAAACGGAACTTTTAGTGGAGTAATACACTGTTTTAATTCTTCGAAAAAGCTTGTTTATCAAGCTGTAGATTTGGGATTCTATATTTCATTTTCTGGAATTCTTACCTTTAAGAAAAATTACTTACTTAGAAAAATTGCACAAGACGTACCACGTGAGCATGTTTTAGTCGAAACAGATGCACCATATTTATCACCTCATCCTTACAGAGGAAAAAAAAACGAACCATCAATGGTAAAATATGTTGTAAATTGTTTGGCAGAGCTGTGGAATGAATCACATAACAAAGTAACAGAAATGACTACAAATAATTTTTTTAGATTATTCACCTCCACAGAGTTTGAGCTTAAATAAAAATTTTGCGAAAATTGTCAGTTTATTTCTAAATCAATAGAAGCCAGTAATTCTTTTACTGTTTTTACGGATTGATTGAAAGCTTTTTGCTGGCTATCTTCCATATTGACTTCTAAAATTTTTTCAACTCCATTTCGTCCAATAATTACAGGAACTCCGATGAACAAATCTTTCACCCCATATTCGCCGTTAAGATAAGCAGAGCACGGTATTATACGTCTTTTATCTTTTAAATATGATTCTAACATATATATTGCTGAAGAAGCGGGAGCATAGTACGCAGACCCAGATTTTAGTAAATCAACTACCTCTTTCCCGCCATTACGAGTGCGATTGATTATTTCATCAATTTTTTTCTTCGTTATTAGGCCCATATCAATAATTTTAGCAAGAGGAATGCCAGCAACTGAAGTACAATTAATTAGAGGTATCATGGTATCGCCATGTCCTCCAAGCACAAAAGCAGATATATCTTCAACTGAAATATTTAATTCATCTGCAAGAAAATAGCGAAAACGAGAGGAATCAAGAACTCCTCCCATTCCGACAATCATATGAGTTGAAGTACCTAAAAATTTATGCACTACTGAAACCATAGCATCCAAGGGATTAGTAATCACTATTATAAATGCATTTGGAGAATATTTTTTAATGTTTTTACTAACCTCTTCCATTACTTTAGCATTGATTTGAAGAAGATCATTCCTACTCATTCCTGCTTTTCTCGCAGTACCAGCAGTAATTATAATTGCATCCGAGTCCTTTATATCTTCATATCTATTTGTGCCACTGATATTAATATTAAACCCATCAGTAGATGATGATTCTGCAATATCAAGTGCTTTACCCTGCGGTATACCATCTATAATATCAAGTAAAATAACGTCGCCAAGTCCTTTAAGCGCAATTATATGAGCAAGAGTTCCACCTATATTTCCTGCACCAATCAACGATATTTTTTTTCTTTTTATTCCCATTTTCTCTACTCCTTTACATTTATTTTTGTAGTAGATTTATCTCCATTCCTCCAAGGAGACAAATTGTTGAACATTCTTAAATCTTGTGGCAGGTCTATGGGACCATACATAACTTTTTTTGTCTCTATATTATATCTAACTTCTTCATATCCAGTGAGAGGAAAATCCTTTAACATTGGATATCCCTTGAATCCATAATCTGTTAAGATCCTGCGTAAATCTGGATGACCAGAGAATTTTATTCCATACATATCAAACACTTCACGTTCAAACCACGAAGCTGTACTAAATATACATGAGATACTCGGAGGCGTATCATTTTCGTGCAATAGAAGCTTTATATGTATTCTAATGTTACATACAACGCTAAGTAAGTTATATATTAGTTCAAAACGCTTTTCTCTATCTGGATAATCAACTGTAAAAACATCAATTAATAATTCAAACCTACATTTTTTACTATCGCGCAAAAAAAGTAAATCATTTTTAATATTATCCAATGATGAATACATTACAATAGTGCCATCATTTTGCTCAATACACTCACATTTAGTCTCTTTTTGTATATATTTTATAGTTCTATTTATATTGTACATTTAAGTTCGCTTTATTTTATTTTGTAGACATAACATTCCATACATTAAAGCTTCAGCACTTGGCGGACATCCAGGAACATACACATCAACTGGCACGATTCTATCGCAACCGCGAACTACTGAATAGGAATAATGATAATAACCACCGCCATTTGCACAACTCCCCATAGAGACAACATACTTTGGATCTGTCATTTGATCATAAACCTTACGCAATGCAACTGCCATTTTATTAGTCAGTGTACCAGCAACAATCATAACGTCTGCTTGTCTCGGGCTTGCACGAAACATCATACCATACCTATCAAGATCATAACGACTAGATGCAGCGTGCATCATCTCCACCGCGCAACATGCAAGACCAAACGTCATTGGCCACAAAGAACCAGATCTTGCCCAATTCATTATATAATCTATAAAACTACCAAATTTAGTAACAATAAAACCGTCTTTTTTATAAGAATCCCAATTATTACTAGATAAGATTTGATCCGTCATAAATTCAATCCCACTCTAATGCACCTTTGCACCATTCATAAATAAAACCTATAGTGAGTATAGCAAGAAATATCATCATAGACCAAAATCCATTATAACTTATTTTAGATAAAGAAACAGCCCACGGAAAAAGAAAAGCAATTTCTAAGTCAAATATTACAAATAGTATTGAAACTAAATAAAACTTGACATCAAAATTCCTTCTTGCCCTTGATAAAGGGTTAAAACCACATTCATACGCAGAAAGTTTTTCACTATTAGAATTACTTACCGCAAGGAACATTGGTAATACACTGAGCGTAAGAGATATCACAATCGATACACAAAGAAAAATCATTATAGTCAGATACTCACCCATTCAAGAAAAATATATATAAAAATTAAAGAATGAAAATCACAAATTTACATGCTTTCCCAACCTCTTACCACCTAAAATATGCACATGGAAATGTGACACAACTTGTTCTCCATCTTGACCATAATTAGTAACTAATCTATATCCTGTTTTTTGTAAATCATATTTATGTGTTATCTCTCTTATAGTCCTAAAGAAGTTTACAACTTCCTTTGCAGAAGCTTTCAAAATAAAATCATCATATGAAATATATCTATCCTTCGGTATAACCAAAATATGAATTGGTGCATCAGGATATTTATCATAAAATGCTAATACATTATCATTTTCACATACTTTTTTGCAAGGCAGCTCCCCTCTTAAAATTTGAGCAAAGACGTTAGTACTATCATAATTTCTACTGTTCATATTCTAATAGCTATTTTCCTCTTTTTTCTTGTTTTCTTACAAAAGGTGTAGAAGAAGAACTTTTAATTCCACTATCAAAGATATCTTTTTCAAAGAGCAAAAAATTTCCAGGCTCATCACAAACAACTTCTCTTACTTGGTTTTCTGTATTTCGTGGCGCTTTCATAACCTTGAAAGAAGCCTTTTTATTAGCTCTTATATGATACATTTCACAAGGATTAGTCATATTGTTTTGAGCAATAACTTCAATAGTCTCTAGAGACCTAAGAACGTCCGATGACTCTCCATCATGTATTGCAATTTCTGATGAACGATCCTCCGATAAACCCTCAAGGTTTTGTAATTCATTCTGATTATGAAAGTTTCTGTACAACTTTTCTGTAAGACAATAAAGCAATTTCTGATCTGCATGATGTTTAAACTCTCCACCTGTAATTTTTCCCAATTCTTTAAGAACACGATCAACCTCATCATGAACTTTTTGAAGAACGAGCTTTCTAACTTCTTCTGAATTACTCCGTTTATCTTCAGAAACACTTTCAAAAACTTTTTTCACAATTTTTTCAACATTAATTTCAATTACAATTTTGTTTTTCTCTTTAAATGCAAATATTCTTGAACAAGAACTTCTCTCGCTTTTTAAATTTTCTATCATAACCAGTTGATCCGAGGTCAAGCAGGGTATATCACCAATCAAAGTCTTGGATGCCAAAAACTTTATCTTGTGATCCTTACATCCCACTACCTCTAGACCTAGATTCTTGCTAGCCTCTGTTGTTTGTACATAAAGCTCATACCTACTTTCTTTTACACCAACGCCAAATGCCCTCCTTAATGAAAGAAAGGCATCACGTTTCATATCACGCCACGAAGCAAATGGCTTCTTTATAATATAAGAAAGAGCTCCAGGAACGAGAAAAAGCAAATTTTTCATAATCTTTGTTACATTCTCATTAATCGCTGTAACCACTCTATTCCAGACATTCGCCATATATACACTCAAGCATTCCTATATTAAACATAACAACTGAATCAAAGGCAGAATATTTAAATTTACTTCTTAAGTGTAAGGCAAATCTATAAGAATAACAACTATTATTTACACATTTTCTTGTATACAGAATTCGATATATTATTTATTGCTAATCTACTTTAAGGATAAATTATATGTTCAAATGGAATGCAAACAATATTATTAACGCCACTAATGGAGAAGAGATAAATCGTTTTAATCCTATACATAGCTCAAATATTTCAATAGATACAAGAAAAATAAAAAAAGGTGATATATTTATTGCTCTTAAAGGAAAGAATTTTGATGGACATAATTTTTTGCATGAAGCTTTCCTTAAAGGTGCAGCAGTTGCGGTAGTAAGCGAAAATAAATATACGAATCATCTTCCATTAATTATTGTGAAAGATACTCTTAAAGCTTTGCACGATATGGCGTCGTATTATATTAAAAATGTTCTTATTGATGCTAAAATTATCGCAATCACAGGTAGTGTTGGAAAAACTACTACAAAGGATATGATGTATACTGTTTTATCACAATACGGGATCTCTCATGCAAACGAAGAAAATTTAAATAATAATATAGGATTACCCTTAACAGTTCTCAAGGCTTCTGAAAATTGCCAATACCTAATTCTTGAAATGGGAATGAATAAAGCTTGCGAAATCAAAGAATTATCTAAGATAAGTAATCCAAATATTGCAGTCATCACAAATATAGAACATGCTCATATTGAGAATTTTTCGTCACTATTTGACGTTGGACGAGCAAAGTTGGAAGTTTTATATGGAATGAAAAATAACGGTACTTTGATTTTGAATAGAGATGATAAATATTATGATTACCTTTCATCACATGCTGATAGCAGCATAATAAGTTTTGGTAAAGATAGAGGTGCTACTGTTCATCTATTAAACCTAATAAGAAACGATGATAAGCTAGATTTAAAAATTAGACTGAGTAATGATCTGATTATAGATTGTAACTTACCCATTCGAGGAGAGCATTTTGCATATTCTGTATTGGCCGTTGCAGCAGTTTTACAAAGTCTCGGTCTGAATTTGTCTAAATTACCACTTGCACTTAAGAATTTTAATGTAACGAAAGGCAGAGGTAATGTTCATAAAGCTACATATAATAGGAATATTGTATATTTAATTGATGATTCTTATAACGCTAATCCTGCTTCAATGAGAGCTGCAATAAGAACTTTAGGAACATATTTAAATCAGAGAAAAGTAGCGCTACTTGGCGATATGTTGGAGCTTGGTAACAAAGGCCCAGCATTTCATAAAGAATTAGTTAACTCTATTGCAGAATATAATGTGAGTAGGGTTTACACAGTCGGTAAACTCATGTTAGAATTGCAGAGTCTTTTGCCAAGCAACATAAGAGGCACTCACTTTGACGAAGTGAATCAATTAAAAATTAATTTACCCAATATTATTCAAAATAATGATGTAATTTTAATTAAAGGATCACGTAAAATGCAAATGAATCTTATAGTGCAGAATTTTACTATAGAATAGTAAATAAAACTATTGTAATAATTTAGCATTAAATTATTAAAAGTTTTAATCATGATAAAACGTATAGTTATTTTTGGTGGAACTGGATTTATAGGAAAATACGTAGTAAGACGTCTATCAGAAGCAGGATATTTAATAAGAATATTTACTCGTAATCAAAAAAAAGCTGCTTGTTTAAAAATATGCGGAAACTTAGGGCAAATATCAGTATTCAAAGGGGATTTTCTAAATCAAAAATCAATTTTGAAAAGCATGGAAAGATGCGATGTAGTAATAAACTTAGTTGGAATATTACATGAAACAAAAAATGGTGATTTCTATGCAGTTCATGTTAATATGGCTGAAATGATAGCAAGGGCTGCGAAAATAAAAAATATACCAATGATGATACATTTTTCTGCTATGGGAGTGGAAAATAACAAAATATCAAAATATGCACAAAGTAAATTTGAAGGTGAGAAAGCTGTAACTTTAGCATTCCCAGAGGCAATAATAATTAGACCTGGCCTTGTATTTGGTAGAGAAGATAGTTTTTTCAACAAATTTGCAAAATTAGCAACAATTTTTCCCTTTTTGCTTTTAATCGGTGGCGGAGCAACTAAATTTCAGCCAATATGTGTAACTGACTTAGCTGAAGTAGTATACTATATAATCAACTTCAACAAAAAAGACAAGAAAATCTACAATATAGGTGGACATAAGATTTATTCTTTTAAGAGTTTATTGGAATTTATCTTAAAAATTACTAACAGAAAGTGCTTGTTGGTCAACATATCATTTTCAATGGCAAAATTAATAGCTTTTTTCTTGGAAAGAAGGATTATTTCCATATTACTAAAACCTATAACAGGTAATACAAATCCGATACTTACTAGAGATCAGGTGAAAACTATGATGAGTAGCTCAATTGAAAAATCAACTGATATTGAAATAATAAAGATTAATCCATTGTCAATGGAAACTTTTATACCAAAGTATTTAAAAATTTATAAAAAATATTAAAAAGAAATCACAACTAGATATTATATGCAATTTAAAGAAAATTTAAAAGATTCTAATTATAGATTTTATATATTTATGAATATATAAAGATAAAAGTTATGTATAAACAAGTAAAAGAAATGCTGTGGTTAAGTGTTAAAAAAATCTTGAAAGTAATGAGTTATGAATTTCGAAATATTAATCGAGATACATCATTAGTTTTACCTCATTTATAAAGTGAATGAACTACAATAACTACAATGAGAAAGAGTTTTATACTACTTCCAGTCAAGTAGTGACGCTTTTGTTTTATCTACTCAACTTTAAAAGTTTCTATAAATTAAGTTTTTACTAAGATTAAGAGTACATCATTGCAAGTAAATACTTGAGATCTATTTTTTACTTAAATTGTAAGTTATATAACTGCTCGTTATCTATTTACGTTACAAAATAATTAAATTGACTTGATATAAAACAATCAGTAATACTTGAGTATTTTGTACTGACTCTTTCGTCTAGTGGTTAGGACATCACCCTTTCACGGTGGTAACACGGGTTCAAATCCCGTAAGAGTCACACTTGCTTTTTTTATTAAAACCTCTCTATCTTATTCTCCTTGAAGAATTTTAGCATAACAGTAGCTTATCTTGATTTTAATATGAGAACAATCTCAATAAGAGACAAAAGGAGAAAAAAAAGGTGGGGGGTATTATTATTTTGATGTATTTATGCACTATAAAACCCCCTACTAGGAAAATAACAAGCGGAACAAGCCATAAAATATATGTATTAAATTCCAAGGGAGTAATTATAATTGAGTCTCCATAAAAATTTTTTAACTCCAGGATTATTTCCTGATTAGAATATCCATCACATATCTTTTTACGAATTGTCTTGCGTATATCGTGTGCAATTTCTGACTCTGACTCAGATAATGACTTATCGAAACATATTGGACATTTGATTATTTCAAATAAATCATTTGCTCTCTTTTCCATGCTTTTATTCACAAGCTTGTCATCCAAAGTAAAAGCATTTATACTTAACTGAAATACCACCGTAAAAACCAGACTAATTAATACTTTCATTTTTAATCAACTTGTTAATTTGATCTAGTTCGTTCATAAAATCATTAACAGATAATTTCCCAATAAAACTTGATTTCAAATCAATATTATATTTTACTGAAAATTGAATGCTTTCATTAATTGTTTTTTCTGACAAAGAAAGTATAAATTTCTCTAGTAAATCTGAAATTTTCGAGTAAGTTTTCTTATCAGTAATGAACGAAATTAATTCTTTGTAATTTGAGATATTCAGGTTAATTTTGTCTTTAAATGAAGACGTAACCAAATTAAAATCGCTTATTTTACCATCTGCAGTGAGAGAAAAATCTCTACCTTGAATTAAAAATTTTTCTATATAAAAATTAACTTTAGAAAAGGATATTTGATTTACAAATTCATATCCAAATTTTATATCAACGTTCAGGCGATTCTTAACACTTACAATATTATAAGCATAGAAGTCGAATTCCAGTTTCGTATTTCCATTGCGTTCTTTATTCAAATATAATTGAATATAATTGCTCTTATCGTTTACTTCGGTTGCAATGCTTTGCAGATTCTCTGAATCAGACACAGAGTTACATATTAATCCATGATCTTCGTAGCGAAATATATTTACATAATCTATCATACCGACACGATTTCTACTAAATTTTAACAAAGATGGGAAATTATTTAATTTGACGGTAAAATGACTACTCTTGTTTGTATGGCATGTTATATCCTTTTTTTTGTCACCATAAAGTGTAATATTAATTTTATTACTTGGTACGTAGACATATACTAATTTATCAAATAGTCTATTTTTTATTAATAAAGCTTCTGATGAAATAGTTAATTGTTTATTGAACAATGTTGAGTTTTCTACACGAAAAATCAGATAAAAAGGAAATCCCTTGAGATCGTGTAAAATATTAAATTTTTTATTATTAGTAAATAGCATTACTTCTGACAAAAGATTTTTCATCTTAAATGCGGAAAAATACCAAAAAACACCATAAACTGTGTTAATAAATAAAACTAAAGAGAGAACAATGTAGATGAAAACCTTATGTACAGCTAATCGTTCCATTGTTTATCAAGAGAAGATATATTTCTTGTACATCTTGATATAAAAACACATAAGCCATCAATATCTTTTGTAATTTTTATTTGACATCCTAGTCTTGATGTTTCTGTTAACCCAAAAGCTAGATCTAGCATATCATTTTCCTCATCAGATATAGGATTATATATTTCAACATCATTATAAAATTTTGGATCAATAATCACATGACATGTAGAACAAGCAAGAGAGCCTTCACATGCACCCTCGAGCAAATCTGGGTCATTTCTATGAGCCAGATTAAGTAAAGTCTCTCCTTCTATAGCTTCATAACTTTTTTTACTTCCATCAGGTAAAATAAAAGTGACGGATGGCATATTACTTTCCTATTGAAATTATTACTAATTTATCTATACTCTATAGATAATAATTAACATTTGCAAATTCTTTGCGTTAGATCTATTTCTAATTCAGAAATATCTTCTGGAAAATAAATAAAAATGCAACTCGGCAAATATAAAAATCAAAATGTTGCTGTATTTGGTCTTGGTAAAACAGGCTTGTCTGTTATTCATGCACTAATAAAAGTTGGCGCAAAAATATATGCATGGGATGACAATAAAAAACAAATGGTAAATGCAAAAATGCTTTATCAGAGATGCAATTTTATTCATCCCAGAGAATATCATTGGCATGAAATAAGAATGTTAATTTTAAGTCCTGGAATATCAATTTCACATTCAACTCCGCATTGGATAGTTAAGCTTGCGAGAAAATATGACTGTAGGATAAAATCGGATATTGAGCTATTTCTCGAGACTAAAAAAGCTACGAATCAGAGAATAATAGGTATTACAGGGACAAATGGCAAGTCAACTACTGTATCACTAGTAGAACATATATTAAAATTTGCTGGAAAAAAGGTATCTGCTGGTGGAAATCTAGGTATTCCTGTGTTAAATCTAGAAAGAGATGCGGAAATTTATGTAATTGAGCTTTCCTCTTTTCAGTTGGAATTGATTGATAAGATCAATGTAGAGATTGCAGTATTGCTAAATATTACACCAGATCATATAGATAGACATGGAAATATAGAGAATTATACAGCAACTAAATTAAAACTAATAAATAATAGCGGAATTGCCGTAATAGGGTGTGATAGTCACATTACTTTTGATATTTTTAATAGATTCACTGGAAATAAAATTCCAATTTCAGCCTCAATGTTAACTTCTTTGCCATTTCGTTATCATAATATAGAAATTCAATCAAGTGATGTTAAAATGAATCTAATATCTAACGCGGAAAACTTAGTAGCCGCATATGTTGTATGTAAACTGCTTGAGATAGATAATGAAATTATTTTCAATGGAATTAAGTCCTTTCAAGGTTTGAGACACAGAAATGAGAAACTTGGTAAAATAAAAAATGTATTTTTTATAAACGATAGCAAAGCAACTAATGCTAAGTCAAGTGAAAAAGCAATTTTATCTCATAAAAACATTTATTGGATTGTTGGTGGAAGAAGTAAAGAAGGTGGAATAGAGTCACTAAGTAAGTACTTTACAAGAATTAGAAAAGCTTTTTTAATTGGAGAATCAACAGAAGTTTTTCTGCAAGTGATGAAGAATAAGGTAGATTGTGTAAAGTGTCATAATCTAAAAAATGCGTTTAAACTGTCTTTTGAAGATGCTATAAATAGCAAAGAAGAAGTAACGATACTGCTTTCTCCTGCATGTTCTTCTTTCGATCAGTGGAAAAATTTTGAGGAACGTGGTGAAGCATTTTGTAAGATGTTTGAAAAACTTAAATACAATTACATCCCACCATCCATCTAGAATAACTTTATTTATGAAGCAAGATGAAAAAAAAATAATATTAAACGAGATGATTAAAATCATTCCATTCGATGGAATAAACGATAAAACCTTGTTAAAAGCATGCACAAGACTTAATTTAGTTAATAGTTTTTGCAAATTTCAAAACGGGATATATGATATTTTGGAGCATATAGCAGAAGACTTAAATAGCTCAGCAGAAACTAAATTAAAAAATTATAATCTAGAAAATATGAAAGTGCGAGAGCGTGTGAAGTTAGCTGTGTTAATACACCTTTCAAGTTATGCTAGCTTGCCGAACTATAGAGAATTTTTAAAAAAAATTTTAAAATTTTCTATTTTGCCAAAAAATACGTATTTTTCTAGTAGACTTTTGTATAAAACTGTTAGTACAATTTGGTATATGGTTTACGACCAATCAACAGATTTCAATTTTTATACAAAACGCGCAATATTAGCTGGAATATATCTAAGCACCATATTATTTTTCATTAATGATTATTCGGAAAATTTTGTAGATACCATATCATTTCTTGATAAACGTATTAATAACGTCATAACTTTTCAAAAAGTCAAAATTTATTTAAGAAAAATTGCTAAAAATTTTTTATGTTTTCCTTATCATAATTAAGATGTATTCTAAATTACATTACTCTTCTTGATTAATTTTTAAAATCTGACAATATTTAGAATATCTATCAAAAAAAAAATAAAATTATTTACTGTTCTAATTTAAAAATTAAAATGAAAAATATAAAATACTTAGCAATTTTTTATGATATTTGTGTTCATTAGAACTGATTTATTTTATAAATAGTCATAAAGATTTAGTCTTAATGTGTTTGTATAGTTGAGCGTTATTTTTTACCGTTTTTATTTTCTTCTTTTAATTAATGAAGAGTTAATTGATTCTTTTTAAAAGAAAAGAACTAAATTATTAAAGAGAAAAATTACTAAGACAGTACTGTTATTGCAGTTATGTTTTTACTACGGTTTTAAGTATTTAGGTATAAACATATTTGCCATATAAAAATTAAAAAAATAAAATAACATCAAGAGATTAATTTGCGTATTAGTGCAATATACTATTAATTCGGACGGTAATGCGTTATTGCAGTATTCATTTTTGATTATTTTTTTGGCCTCTTGATCGAAAAAAGTCTATCTCTCTATAATTTAAAGAGATATTAAAAGTTCATTTGTGAAATGAAAATCATTTTTGAATTAAATAAAGCCTTAATTATGGAAGAGTTGTTATATAAATTAAAGTTCTTTACACCCTCAAGAACTAGAAAGGATACAAACAATATTGTACAAATCATTTTTTCGAGCAAGTTGAAGTGATGGTGTAATAAATAAGTAATAATCTTTATTAAGATGGTGTAAACTTCAAACAGCTTAGTTTTAGTGCTAACTAAACAACTCTTGATCTTTGTATAAAAAAATTGTAGTATTGTATTTTTAAGTAAGTAATCTAATAAAGAATTAATCACAATTTACAATGCTAATTCGTAATGTAGTTTTATTGTTTAATCTAAAGATGTAACAAAAATTTCACATTATGCATGACAGAACTTTTTTGCGATTAAATAGCTTTTTCTACAAAAAAATTTTTCTTAGTTGTTGCAAATCAAATTTTGATCTTCATATAAAAAAGACTATAAATATGAAAAGTGTTTATTAAAACCACTTGTAGGTAGCGTATATTACTCTAATCTTAGAAGAAGCAAAACAACCCTCTAATAAAACTTAATAAGTTACTCATAAATATGATGAAAAAAAATTTAGATCTTAGTGATGCTAGTTTACTATATTTTTATAATATAAAAACAATAAAAAATTACACTTTTTTTTTGTAAAAGCGTTCAATTTATTATAAAAACAAGTTAGACTTTAACAACAAGCCAGTTATTTTAAAGAGAAAAATTCTTAAAGATACAAATAAATATTCATCAACAGGAGATTGTGCTAATAATAAGCATTAAATCTAGAAACTAGATTACAACAAACGATTTTTCATAAATTTATAATATAAAGAAAAAATAAAACTAAGATTTCCTTTTAGAAGTGTGAAAAAATTGATTTATAGTATATACAAATTCAAATTACTAAAGAAAGAAAAATTATTCTTGCAATACCGTAATTACGCTCGAAAATTATACTAAAATCTTTATTGTAACGAAAATCTTCATCTTTTCTAATTTCTAAAATTATAAATGCATCATCACTTAACCAATTTGAACGAGCCAATCTTTCTAAGGTTGGATAAGTTAGATTACTATTATAAGGTGGATCTATAAAAACTATGTTACATTGTAAGATAGATTTTGGCAATCTATCAGCGCTACAACATATTAAGGTAATTTTATCTTTAATTCTAAAACTCTCTGCTGTTTTTTTTGATAATTCTAAATTGAAATAATCTGAATCTACCATAAATGCATGTTTAGCACCTCGCGAAAGCGCTTCAAACGAAAAAGAACCACTTCCACAAAATAAATCAAGCACATTAGTATTATGAATAGATTTTTTTGAAAAAAGTACGCTAAATATTGCTTCTCGAACCTTACTCATAGTAGGTCGTGCTGCTAAGTTATTACCCGTGACTATCTTTCTTCCACGATATTTTCCAGAAATAATACGCAGCATATCAAAATATATCTCAAATCAATCATTAGTTATTTTAATAATACATGATTATTGTCAATATAATTTTATCTGACAGTTTAAACCTCACTATACAAATCTGATATACAATCATAGGTAAAACTCATACCTATCTATATATAGATATATTCTCTATTACAGTAGTATTAGTCATTATTTAGCTTTAAATTTACAAAAAACTTTAAATAACAAAACGCTAAATTAGCATCTACATTTCAAAATACAATTTTTGCATTGTGTCCACTACATATCTTTAAAATTAAAATTTTATTTTAATTTTACTGCATAAAAACTCAAATAAACTTGTATATAATCGTTTATTAAAAATATAAAAGTCTTTATCTCTATGTATCTTACTACAAGTATAGTAAGTAAATGACACAACTATTTACATAAAAGTTTTTTTTATTTTTCAGTTAATTAATATCTAAAAATATTTATCGTTAAATTTGATTTAAATATCAAATACTGCGCATGATATCTAAAAACTACAATTAATAATTTTATATGATTTTTGAGAAATTCATTAAAATTTTAAATGTGTAATTCATCTCTATATTCAAGTATATCATGGAAACTCTTCAAAAAAAACTTATTTATTCTCAAAAACTACATTTTACGCTGTTGTTATATGCAAACCTGAATGATTTTTATTTTTAACGCAAAAAATAATTTAACAAATTTAAATTTATGTGTATCCACTAGTTGTTTTTTCTCTATCTAATAGATCTTCTATATTCTCAAAAAAAAAGCGTATTATTCTTCAGAATAATATGAAGAGATTCTCATCTTGTATGTTTATACACAATCTTCAATTTTGAAGACGTGTTTGTTTTAAACTATTTCATAAAAATAGAAAGAAAAGCTCACCCTCTCTCCTCTCACAATCCTTACTCTTAACTTTCTCAACTGAGATATTATTTCGATATTAAATCACTTTCTTCTGCATTTTTTATAATAGAATTACTACATTCAACATCAATATCGATATACTAACTTCTATATCATCTTGTATCAGAAACAGTTATAATTATTCGAATAATAATATTCTTTCTTTTGCAAAAAGATAAACTAATTTTCTGATTTTGAATTATTTTTTATAATATACTAGTCAATAAACTTATCAAAAGTACTTTATAATTTCTGAAAAAGCGCACAATATACTCAACACATTTAGTTCTTTATTTTTTTTCTATATACAAACGTATCTAATATAGTTTTACCATATTTTGATATTTTTTTAGTATTTAATAATAACTGAAATATTTTTAATTTTTTATAGAAACAGTTTTTATTGATAATTTACATTTTGGATTTTTCATACAAAATGTAGATTCATGATCATAGTCAGTAATATTTATTAAAATCTTTTAAGGTAAAATTGCGGCAACAAAAGAAAAAAGCAGTTTTATCATATATCTTCATTTTGCTTAATTATATTAAAAAGTTTCTCTTTATGTCGCTCTAAATTATCGTTATTCATCTATAATTATGAGTTCTATTTTTTTTAAATCTAACATTAGATTGAAACAATGCATAAGTATCAATCACTATATTTTTTTTTAGATATAACTTACAAATTTATTCACGAGAATTCTTTTTTATTTTTTTTTGCACCAATAAGCCTTCTATTAGCAAGTAGATTAGTCTTTAAATATCATCACAGCGCAAAACAAAATTTTTTAGTTTTTAAAAAAAATATTTTAAATATAATTTTGCTCTCTACGCAAGAGTAGACGCTAATTAATTTATTAAAATTGCTTAAATGTTATTTTTACAATATTCAGAGTATTTATTACAAAAATATCATGAACTTGAATTACTTCAATCTTAGTAGTAAGCTTATATTAAGCTGTATTTATTTTTGTCTATACCAGAGGATCTCATATTATTACATCATATAGAGATCAAGATCATTTATTGATTAAAACAGCAATTTATTTGAAATAGCTCTTTGAATATTATTAAATATAAACGGATATTTTCACTACTTTGTCATTTTATATGATTTTCTCTTGCAAGTTTTAACGCTAACTGACATGAGAGCAATCTCATCATATGCAAATAATCTTTTTCGAAAAGCCTCTGCTTTTCTCTATTAACGATTTTATTTTGTACAGCTTTATGAGCTTGTTCTGACTTGATCATTTTTACTTATTCAATATATTTTCTATCCAGTTTGATAAATTAAATGGTCACTATTTTAAATATTTTAACTTTATCTTGACTCTGACTGTAATGTCATCAAATATTTAATCAATAATAATCCTCTCATAAGAGGAGACTGTTGTTATTTCTTTAAACTGCATCCATATGCTCTCTATGTATGAATAGTTCTCTTCAATTTATATGCCATTCTTTGCCTAAATTTAGGCAACATATTCTTATATATATTTTTCTGGCTATTATATCAGACTCTATTCTTTTTTTTTAATTCTTTATCCATTTATTTCTTCTTTAAAATTTAAAAACAAGAATAATTTTCCTATTAAATTCTCAACCAATCTTATTTTTAATATTTAAAAATATTGCTTATTTAATAATATTAAATAAAAATCTTTTAAGTCAAAATGCTATTGATATCTATAATTTATGCAGAAATAATTTTATTATGATTTATTTACCTGAATTGTCAGGAAATAAAATAAAATTTATTACATGATTAAGTCAAAGATAAACCTTTTTAGCTCTTCTAATATCAACCTAATTTTATAAATATCTTTATTTTAATAAATTATACTAGTCATATAATATATATGTTTTCGTGGTCTTTAAATATCTTCTTCATCAATCTACGTTTGTGACTCATCCATTTTTCATTTAATCCTCTAAGGAGGTATAAATAAATTTTGGTTTTTGAGAATGAATTTTGAGTTTGTAGAAAATTGTACTTAGAAAAGTCTCTCCCCTTCTCTTTCATTTTTGTAATTTTTATCACTTTGACAAAATCCCAAAATGCAATCAAAATGAATTAAGAGAATTTTCATTTTCAAGCATCAAAGATTAAAGTAAAACTTTATATTGCATTCAATTTGAGAAGTTTGGAGAGCGCAATATGAAATCAACTTTTTTTTAAAAATATTCTCTAAAAGAGAGATATTTAATAATTTTAAAAAAGTAAAAAATTTACATATATCTACTTATCTCTGAATCTGTTTTTCTGTCTTCCTCAATTTGTTTTGTAAAAGATACTTTTTGTTTACCAATATATTGAGGTAATTTAATATATTCATGTATAGCATTGGTAACTGTAAATAAGGAAGCGTTTAAAAAAACACTTAATAATAAAATTCCTCCTCCAACCGTTTTTCTTCCATGTATATGAGCTTGCTTTTTATTATCGTCAATAGTTTCTCCTGCTCTCCTTCTCGGGTCCATTCTATGAGCGATGATTACAAATAATACTTCCTTAATCGAAAATTTTATCTGTTTCTTTAATTCATGCATATTTTCATGCTGAATTATTTTATTTCTATTACTTAAATGTTTTAAATTTATTAACTCTTTCTGTTGTTGTGCAAATACTCCACTTAATACTTCCTCCATTATTTGTTTTTTTCTTTTTTTAATAACTCTTTTTTTAGATTCTGACCTATTACGAATATTCTTCATTGTTACAAATTCCACATTAATATCTTCAAATGTTGCTTGACTATATAAAATCTCTATGAGCCTATCTATACTGCGCTTTAGTTGCATAATTCTTTCGTAAGAGTCTAAATTATCAATTTCTTCATTAATCTTAGCTAAAAACTTCTCAAGAAAATTTAGGTACTCTTGAGAGTATTGTTTTATAACCTTCTTCCTTATGCTGATTTTCTTCATTTTGGCCAATTTTTATTTTTCAAATATAAATCTCTTTAATTTATGTATAAGTCTCTTTAATTTATGACTATTTTTACTTTTTTTAAAAAAGTAATATCATAGTTAGATTATATTCTTCTTGTCTACTAATATTTTGTACGAAAAAAATTAAATTAACATTAATAAAAAGATTATTTATGACTCTAACATTAGTTAGATAAAAGTAAGGCTATCAAAAAGCATAAAAATAATAAGTACCTTATTTTCTGGTTGTATATATATCAAATATCCAAACTCTATCTTTTTCCATTGCATATCAAAATTCAATCTTGATCATCACTGCAAAATTTAAAAAAAAGATTTATGTAGAATACAGAATCTAATATTTATTAATAACCTTACTTTAATTTTATTATTTTACTACAATCAGCGCCTTTTCTTCTACTAAAAGTAGAAATACCTACTGTACATTTTTATGTACTACTCTCTATAGCAGAGAGTATATAGTAAATAGCCATGCACAACTATATTCTATTATAGTTTCGCTCATATTTTTATGTGGCTAATTATTGCCATAATTTTAACTTTCAGTCAGAACCTACTCATTCGCAATCACATCATAAATATATTATAATTAATTGTTAAACATAAGATGTTATCGTACCTATCCTAACATAAGAACACACTTTCAAATAATTAATTAAGACGTTCAAATATAACAAAATAAATCAATATCTTAATTATAAGCAAACAAATGTTTTATATAACAAATATATGTTGTGTATATAAACAAACATTTTTTAACAAAATTTTGCCTAAATAAAGATTAGTTAATTTATGTGTCAAATTTTAGATAATAAATAATAATTTGCTTATTTTCATGAATAAATATTGATAAATACTTCTTTAAACTAAAGCTTATGTTTTTAACATAATACATACAATATCTATTGTACGAATTTATCATGTCTGTAACTAGTAACTGCTTTTTACAATAACTACTATCGTTACTCTTTTTAAAAAGAGGCTAAAATTATAGACATGAAAAAGAAGAGTCAAAAGAAAAACTCATTCTAAATATGATTAGTATTTTACAAAAAAAAAAGAAAAATATGATCAATCTTCCACATTAAAAATAAAATCTTATAAAGCAATTTGATTTTCAATTTTGAGAATGACAAAATATGTTTTGCATAAACATCTCGTTCATCTACTTAAAAATATTTACTCATATAGCTTTTTATATACAATTTCATCAATTTTTATTGAATTTTAGATTATCAAATTTAATTCAATATATTTTTTTTTTATTTTGAATAATATTCACATATTTTATTCATTAAAATTTTTAGATGCAATTAAAGTACATGCATTATTATTTTTCACAAATAAATCCATGGCAAATAGATATCAACATAAAAATACATAACCCTTCTTACTTCGTACAAAGTACTGTATTTTATTTTTCTGATAAAAAAAGAGCATCTTTTCCATATTAAAACCACTCAATGAATCGTTTATTATAGAAAACAAAATTTAAGATTAATTTTGTTATATTAACAGTATACTTATATATAGTAAGAAGGACTTGCTTTTTATAAAGCAAATATTAAGAAATATAATTTATCTCAATAAAGATATCTTTAATGAATTAATTCAAATCAGCTCTTGATTTTATATATGATTAAAATTTACTACTTTATAATGGTTGAATCTATGTTCTAAATAATTAGGATAGGTTAAATTTAACTTAACTAAATTTTTCAGGATTTTATAATATTACATTAAACTTATGTATAAAGTAACTTTAAATTCTCGTAAAACATATTTTTTTCACTTACATGACAAAGTTTTTATAATATAAAACTCTCTAAAATCTTGAGAAAAAGCATATTTAAGCTATCTTTTCCTTAATTTTTCATTTATAATTTGACTCATCGTAATCCATTTAATTAGATCGAATTTTATCGAAGATATTTAAAAATGAATCTCATTAAAAATAGTATTTATTCACTTAAACAAAAACTGTCAGGATCTTTTGTATCGCTATCTATATTTGATATTTTCAAATTTATGAAAGAAAAATATCTTGTAAGTTACTTATTCACATTCAATTTTTCGTTAAATATTTCTTCAACTTTTTATTTCTCATAATTTTTCTACAAAATCTTTATATTCATTGAATTTTAACTATAAATACTATTTTTATAGTAATCACAAAACTACCGTAATAAGAAAATTACGCCATAATATTTTTTTCCATATGCATTTAAAATAGGGAATTCTTTTTTTTTCATCGGGAAAAAAATAAAACCCCCATATACAACATTTTATTATATATTTTATCGTTCAAATAGGGGTTGATACCTGTTGTCAGCACAAAAAAAAATGATTGTGCTAAAATAGTAAAACTTAAATATTTCTCGAAAGAAAACGGAAATAAACCGATGTTAATTTTAGTAAAAGACAATTTGCGCGTTACTTTTACTTATTAAATTAAAAAGAAAATTTACATCTTACACGTTCTTGCTATAGGTTAGTTATATAGCAGTTACACGTTGATTGTAATGTAGGTTTATTTTTTTTACCAATTTTAGCTTTATTAAAATAGAAAGACAGCTTTGCAAAAATAATTCTGTTTTGTACATAAAACTATATAGAATGGATATACATTGCATTAAATATACAAAAAAGACTGAAATTATATTCTTTAAAATAATTAAAGATAGTTCTAAAAATTTTATAGATCAGTTATATAAAGAACAGTGTAACTATATTTTAAAATAAATTATTGTTATGTTGAGCCAAATGATGTTGGCTTTTATGTAATGATTCAATCATATACTTTCAAAGTAGGGTAATATATGTTGTTATAGACAATTCAGATAATTTTTTTTACTTTTTTTTACATATAAAAATTCAGTAATAGTAAAGAATTTAAAAATTCTGAATTTTGTTGAATAGTTATGAGAATTAAAATAAAATTGTTAAATTTTTTCTTAAAATTGATGATGTAATTATAGATACTATAACTATTACAGTATATTTACAACTCTGTAATTTTTTGAAAGATTATTTATACATTCAATTGTTATTTTTCAATGAATGGTTAAGTTTTGTAGAACGATACACGCTGCATATTTTATTGGTTCTTTTATTTTTTTTCCAACTGAAATTTTTATCGCTTTTCTTTATTTTTTTTGTTTTTTTTAACAAAAACTCTACTCAATAAATACTAGAAAATTTTATTTATATCAGAATTATTAGAGTTGCAATTCTTCTTTAAAGATTAAAACTAGCATAAAGGTTTATTAAATTATATAAATAAATTTAAAAAATAAGCAAAAAAAAAGAAAATGATTAAACAAATAAAACAAGACGATAATAACAAAACAGAAAAAATAAAAGAAATTTTTAGTAAATAACTACTCACTATTTATAATTACAAAAATATATAAAGAATTTTTTTGATATTTTTAATAAACGATTTTATACAAACTTGCTTAACCTTTTTGTATATAGATGAAAATAAAACTTCATTTTAAAAATGAGTGGTAAATGCAATATATAAAATTATACTCTGAGATATAGACCTCAATCTCAGTACTTTAATTATTAAAACTTCAGAATTAAAGTTAAATAATAGTCTAATTATTGCAATCAGGAAAATCAAGAAACGTATTTTATTTGATAAAATATGAACAACTACAGCTACCTCATTGCAAATGAAAATTCAAAAAGCATCATGAAAGTTTATTTGCCAATATAGAGTTGTCTCGGTCTATTAATTTTAGTTTCTTTATCATTTGCCATCTCATACCACTGAGCAACCCAACCAGCAGTCCTTGCAAGTGCAAAAATGGGTGTGAACATATTAGAAGGAATATCAATGGCATTCATTATTATACCCGAATAAAAATCAACATTTGGGTACAATTTGCGCTCAATAAAATATTGGTCTTTCAAAGCTATCTTCTCAAGTCTTTTTGCAATCTTAAGGAGTTCGCTATTTTGTTCCAATTTAACCAAAATCTCATCACAAGTTTTCTTCAATATACGTGCCCGCGGATCGTAATTTTTATAAATACGATGACCAAATCCCATTAATTTAAACGTATCTTTATCATCTTTAGCTTTTTTAATAAACTTATCTATGTCTTCACCTTGCTCTATCTCTTTTAACATATTTATAACCGCTTCGTTAGCACCACCATGTCCTGGTCCCCAAAGTGTAGCGATTCCAGCTGATATACTTGCAAACAAATTAGAACTTGCTGATCCTACCAATCTGACTGCAGCCGTAGAGGCATTCTGTTCATGATCGGCATGAAGAGTAAATATTTTATCCAGGGCTTTTGCAAAAATAATACTTTTCGAACTATTAGAAGTATTACCAAACATCATCTTTAAAAAATTTTCACTATAGCTTAATTTATCGTTAACGTTGATAAATTGCTGGTTGTTGATATGTCTATATATCATTGCAACAATCGTAGGAATCTGAGCTATCGCAGAAATTCCAAAGTCTAAATCCTTAGTGTTCAAATTATTACCATATCTCTCATAATAAAATGCTGATAAGCTTGCAAAAGATGCAATTAAAATTGACATAGGATGAGCAGTTTTCGGAAATGCTTTAATTACATTTACAACTTGTTCTGGTACTTCAGATAAGCTCTCTATTTTAAATAGAAACTCTTTGCATTGTTCTAGACTGGGTAACTGGCCATAAAGGAGTAGATAAATCACAGAAGTAAAACTATTATTTTCTGCTAAATTGATTATATCATGCCCTCTATACTTCAGAACTCCTTCATCTCCATCAATGAACGTAATTGCAGAAGAACACGAAGCCGTAGAAACAAAACCCGGATCATAAATGAATAAGCCGGTTGTTTTATATAAATCCTTAACACTTAACGCATCAGGACCAGCTGTTCCCTTTAATATGGGTAGTTCGATCCTCAATCCGCTGCTTAATTTTAATAATGCCTTTTTACCCATCATTCATGGTTATCTAAACTCTAAACATAAAGTATATTACTCCAGTCAATTTTTAGATTATGCTTAATATTTAAGCAATTACTAACTCTTTGACCTTTGCATTTAAGCGACTTATTTTACGTGCAGCAGTATTTTTATGAATAACACCTTTATTTACACACTTATGTAAATAAGACTCAGCATTTCGAAATGCAGTGACAGCATTTTTTTTATCACCAGATTTAATTATGTCAACTAATTTCTTAATAGCAGTACGTGTCTTACTCTTACGCATCTTATTTATTAGAGCGCGTCTTGCTATTACCTTTATCATCTTTTTAGCACTTTTATGATTTGCCATACATTAATATACCCAAGCACTGTATTACTACCCCAATTATATTTTTTTTTCACTAATTTACAATATTAGTTTTTCTCAAATTAATTCACTACTCTTTTCTTCAATAGCTTTTTCTAAATTTCTTAAAAATTCATTTTTGCTTAATCCAGGATATATCGGAGGTAATATTTCTATTATTGCCTTTCCTGGATTTTTTCTTATGGAAAGTATACCTCTTGGCCAAAACAGACCTGTATTCAAAGCTATTGGTAGTACAGGAACAGATAACATGCTATATAAAGCTGCAACACCTGTTCGATATTTTACTGTTTGTGTCGCGATCGTTCTAGTACCTTCGGGAAATATTATTATGCTTTTATTTTCTTTTATACGCATCTTAGCTAACTGAACTATATATCGTATAGATCTAATACCATCCAAGCGATTAATAAAAATCATTTTAAGTGCAATGAGATGTAACCCAATAAATGGAATCCATTTCAACTCACGTTTTAAAACGAAAACTGCATTTCTAAATAAAAGTATAAAAACGAATGTTTCAAGTGGAGATTGATGTTTAGAAGCAACTATAAATGGCTGCTTTGGAATATTTTCTACCCCATTAATTGCGTATTGAACTCCACATAATAAACGAAGCACGAACAATACAACTTTTACAGAATAAGTAAGAAAAATAGTTATTACATTTGCGGGAAGCAAGAGCACAGGAAGGGTAATTAAAGTATAAAGCGCTTCCCATACTATAAGAAAAAAATTAAATAACAGACCTAAAATCATGTAATCAGACAAAACAATATCTGAGTCTAACTTTATCACAAATTAAAAGCAATAGTCTAATCCATAGATAGTTATTTTTTATATCTAAACAAAAAAATGTAAATCATCAGTCAATTTCTTCTTTAATTCCCATTAAAAATAATGGGTAAGTATTATGTGCTGTAAAAAATACATAATTAAAAAATATATATAATGAAAGTGTTTTGCTTTACTGATCTAACAAATGAATACAACAAAGAGTATCTAATCATCGCACGGGGTGGGTTATTATCTTTAAATCGAGATCATGTCTCTTCGCTAACTTTTTAAGTAATCGCAAGTTATTTGCGTATAATCAATATATTGGCCCTATTACCTAATAGCAACTATATATTCTTTTCTTCATTAAGAATGAGATCACTTCATATATTGAAATATAACTTTTACTTTGTTATCCATAGGTGTTAAACGAATAAATTCACATAATTCTATACTAATTAACTTAAGATTGTACGCGTTTTCAGAAAATAGAATTTGTCTAAAATTGCAGATAACTTTCTATCATTTATTTTTTATCCGATTCTCGTGCTGATTTTCTGACTGTACTTTTTACTTTAAAAAGGATTTTTTTTAACGCTTAAAATTTTGACAACAAACTAGAAATTCCGAATTCTCTAATTCATCATCCACAACAGGAACTACATTGAAATTTATATTTCATACATCAAATAATTACTTATGAATTTTATTTCATACGAACATATTTCTAGATTAAATATCACTTTTATATTTTCTTTCTGATATTGAAAAATTTCACGTAATATTTTTATATTGGTTTGATTACATTAATCAGATCAATTTATTTTTAACAAAAGCAAACTAATGCAGATTTTAAAATGATAACTTTCTAGAGTATTTTGTACAGCAAAATTTTTGAACACTAAACATTCATATAATACATATTATGTAAAGATGCTCTCTTTTCGTCTACTCTTTAACTTTCCTTTTCATTATCAGCTGCTATATTTATTTCTTTGACCACAACTTGATCAGAAATATCACTCGTATTTTTTAGTAAAAAAAATAAAACAAATAAAATAATTACCAATAAAATATTATTAACAAATTTTCGTTTTATTTTTTTTTTAAGATTTAATCTTGCTTTCATATTTAAATTATAGCATCACATCTCCAAAAAAGCAGTCTGTAAAATGAATTTTTATTACATTAACTATCTATTAATCTTAATATCTGTGTATAGATTACAAAATAATATTCATATATCATATAAGATAACTAAGCAATGAATAACTCTTAAAATCTTAATGATTCTTATTATATATCAAGTAAGTTCTCTTAAAATATATTCTCTATTCATTGAAAGAGCAAATTACGTTATTTTCCTTAAAATACTAATTTTAAAGAAAAGTGTAACACTTGATTTAATAAATTCATCATCTATATCTTAATAATATATAATGTCATCGATGCTGTAAAAAGCATATTTAGTTTTTTCAAAGTGTGATCGATTATTTTCAAATTAATTTTTGATTGCTTATCTAAGTTTATCTGAAAATCGTCTTATCAACATTATTCTTAATAATTCTCTGCTTGCTGACAAAATTTTCAGGCTTGCTATTGATAGCAAGTAAAAAATCACATTTTCAACTTAAAATTAAGCTTACTTGATAAGGATTAAAAAAATAAATAATCTTTGCTATTTTTCTTGCATTTCTTGCATTTAATTATAACAACGCAATATCATTATTTTTGATCTTGAATATTTTTATACATCTCCTGAAATATAAAGCGTTTTTGTACTTAGTCTTATTTACAAAATCACTTTTATATTGATATAATCGTATTGTTCATTGATTACAAAATGTGTGCAAGATAAGCTTTTTAAATAATTCATAGTTATTATACACGAAGTACATTGTCATTATCAATGATGAATCATTGATAATGAATCATACATATATTCATTCTCTTTGCAAGACGATGAAGCTTTGTATATATAACTAGTTTAGTTAGCAGATATTAAATAAATTTATCTGCACTTCAAATACGTACAAATTACAAGAATGTAATCTTCATACACAAATCATTCTTCTTTGAGAAAATATCAAATACTTTCTTCTATCTATTACTACGTAAAGATCTACCAGCCATTTTTATAAAAATCACTTTTAAGATAAATATTAGTTATATATTTCACTAACACATAAAACATTGCTATCATTGGAACGAAAAGCAATATACCAACAAATCCAAAATACGAAGCACATATAGCAAGCCCAAGAATGATTATAGCAGGATGTATACGAACTTTTTTTCCTATTAATAAAGGAACTAGTATATTTGAATCCACAAATTGTCCGATACCAAATAATATCAAAACAACAACATTTTCAACCCATCCGGTAAATTGCGTAAAAGTACTTAAAAAGCCAATGACAGTATATAATACTGGTCCTAAATAAGGTATAAACGTTAATATACCTGATAATACTCCAATAACAGTGGAGTGTCTCAATCCTATCATACTGAGACCTACTGAATAAAAAATCATCATAAAAATGCATATATTTGCCTGTCCCTTTATATAGTTATACACAATATAATTTACTTCCGAAAAGTAGTTTTCAACTTCCTTCCTGTAAGAAATAGGGATTAATTTATTAATTTTTCCTATAATCAAGGGCCAATCACGTAATACATAAAAAAATATTACGGGAGTAATTACTACTGATGATAGTATATGGATTAATCCAAGACCAGAATTTAATATCTGAATTATAAAATTACTGCTAATATTAATAGCATTTGCTAAATAAGATGTATGATCATCATAATTCTTTGGTAAATACTTAGATAAGTGATTAAGCAAACTATCTTTTGATTTTATGTCGAAAAATTCCAACATGGACGAAATAACCCCGAAATTTAATGAAGGTGATTTACTAACTAGAAAATTCAATATCGAATTGATTTGGACATAAATAATAGGCAGGACAAATGTAAAGGCTAATACAAAAATTATTAACAAAACAAGTATAATAATAATCACAGAATACAGGCGTGGTATTCTATACCCTTCAAACTTTACTACTAATGGATTAAATAAATATGCAGCAACAATTGATATTAAACACGGGAAAATCATAAAACGTATCAAAAATAATATGCCAATTATAAAAATATTAATAAGGCAAATAATCGCATAGCGTTTTTCCATGTTTTAGCATAATAAATTTATCAATATAATACACAGCTTATTTTATCTTTAAATCAAAATAAAATTACATAAAGATAGAGAATATATTTTACAAAAAAAATAAAAGCAGGTCCCCACAGTAACTTATCTTCAACGTGAATAGATAAATGCTGAAAAGCAGCTTAGTATAAAATATTAAGAAAGTATATCAAAATATTCTTTTGAGGATAAAATTTACAAACAATTTTGTTCTAGTGTTTTACACTTAATAATTAATCTTGCTAGCTATCAAGTAATCATCATGATTTATAGGTGATTTTGCAAACATTTTTGATAAGTCAAAACAACATGTTGCAATCTACTCTTATTAAAATATTAAAACTTTATTTTTCTTAAAGATATTAACTTTCTTAATATTAAAGAGCGTTTTATCTGCTATATGATCTCATCAATTCACCACTAGAGTGGTGTTTTTCTCATGTGATTCACATTTCAATAAAATGAAACACAATTTTTAGTTTTTAACATAACAAAAACTCATATATAAAATCTGATTGTAAATTCGTAAAAGAAAAACAATTTACTATAAGTAAAATTTCACATTATCATTTTTATGTGTTATAGAATGAATTCTAATTTATAAAAAATTAAAATTGAAAAAGTTAAAAATCTTAAAATTGAATTGGGTGATAAGAACATTAAGGTTCTTCTCTTCATTGTTTTTATTATTACTAATTGCATTATCAATACGTAGTTTTTTATTTGAACCATTTCATATTCCTTCTGGTTCAATGAAAAGCACCTTACTTGAAGGCGATTATATTTTTACCAGCAAATACTCTTATGGATATAGTAAGCATTCATTTCCATTTTCTCCTAATCTTTTTAGCGGTAGAATATTTTATACTCAACCAGAACGTGGTGATGTAATAGTTTTTAAACTCAAAAAAAACAATAATATCAGATTTGTTAAACGTGTAATAGGATTACCATGTGACAAAATACAAATGATAGAAGGAGAATTATATCTAAATGATCAAAAGGTAAAACGTAAACAAATTGAAAGTTTTTTTGATTACGAATCGAATCGAAGTATACCAAGATACATAGAAACACTCCCAAATGGTAAAAAACATGAGATTTTGATAGACAGTTTTTCGAATAGTCTATTAGAAAATAGTCCGGTTTATTATGTACCTAAAGATCAATTTTTTGTTATGGGAGATCATAGAAATAATTCTTTTGACAGCAGATTTCCTGAAATTGGTTTTGTACCAATGGAAAATATAATTGGACGTGTAAGTATAGTTGGT
Source organism: Wolbachia endosymbiont of Meromenopon meropis (assembly GCA_029784595.1). GTDB lineage: Bacteria > Pseudomonadota > Alphaproteobacteria > Rickettsiales > Anaplasmataceae > Wolbachia. Next base: position 225,390 of record JAJETZ010000002.1, read on the forward strand.
TTATCATTTAAATTGAATAAGATTGATTGGTTACCTTTTAATTTTAGGTTGCCTATTGCTATAAGATTTGACAGAATATTTAGCAAGGTAGTATAAAATGGTTACTTATTTATTAATTCACACAATTCTAAGGAAGAACTCTCTAACTTCTCTATAGCGTTGCTGATCTTCCCCAAATCATTTCCTTTTAAAGCTTCTTTTACACTTTGTAGTAGGTTTTTTAACCTCTGATCAGAAGAAAGATTATCATTATTTTCAATTAAGCGTATAAGCTTATTGCCATTAATTTTAGCTTCTGCAAGAAAACGAGCTTTCATATCTTCATCAAAGTTATTTATTGATTCGTTAATCATATCCCGAATATCGGACTCATCCAAACCAAAACTTGAATTTATCTCAATCACTTGCTCAATACCAGTGATTTTCTCTCGTGCAGCAACAGTAAGTATTCCATCAACGTTAACTATAAATTCTATTTCAACTCTCGCATAACCCGCAGGCAGTGGTGGTATGCCTTTAAGTTCAAATTGTGCTAGAGATTTATTATCTCCTATCATTTCACGCTCCCCTTGACAAACGTGAATTTTCATTGCTGTCTGTCCATCAACATAAGTTGTAAACTCTTTTATTTCTGAAACAGGTAATGGTGTATTCCTTGGTATGATCTTTTCAACTATTCCCCCTATAGTTTCTATACCAAGCGATAAAGGTAAGACGTCCAAAAGAATTTTTTTATCTTTTGAACTTGAAGTTAAATAATGAGCTTGCAAAGCTGCCCCAATAACAACTGCTTCGTCTGGATCTACATCATTTAATAATTTATTGCCAAATAATTTGGTTAATGACTCGTAAACCAACGGTATTCTAGTTGCACCACCAATCAAAATCACCCCTTTTATATCATCAATTTTAAGATCTATATCGTTTATAGTATGAGTGACTACACGAATAGTTTTATTAACCAAGAAGCTTATTGCATGTTCGAATTCTTCTTTGGTAATTTCACATTCAAATAGTTTATTATTAATATTGAACTGAAAAATTCCTGATGTATTATCACTTAAATATTCTTTTGCAGTACGCACTTCAGTAAGTGATAATTTTGTTACAAGAGTATCTGAATCAAATTTTTTGTTACGCAATTGTACGGTATGTTGTTTATCTGTAATTAAACTCTCTAGACTCAAATGTCTGTGTGTTTGTATGATATTTTTATTTGAATCCACTTGTGTTTTATACTTGTCAAGTATAATTGATCTTAGTAAATGATCAAAATCATCACCGCCAAGTTTAGTATCACCCCCAACCGCAAGAACTTGGAATACTCCTTGATGCAATTTCAATATCGAAATATCAAACGTCCCACCACCTAAATCATAAACTGCATATATTCCACTATTATTATTTTTCTCAATCGAATAAGAGAGTGCTGCAGCAGTTGGTTCATTAATAAGGCGAATAACCTCTATTCCAGCTAATTTTGCCGCATGTTTAGTTGCATTGCGCGCTGAATCATCAAAGTAAGCTGGTACAGTAATGACTGCTTTTTTTACTTTCATTCCAGTAGATTTTTTTACTCTCTCACATAGAGATTTTAATATCTCAGCAGAAATTTCAATAGGAGTAAGATACTTCTCTTCTGAACATTTTACTCTAATAACTTTTTCACTTTCATCATCTATTTCAAAATTAATTTCATCTTTGTTCAAATCTTTGACGCTCTTACCCATTAAACGCTTTATTGAATAAATTGCACCTGAATCAATATTATAACCAGTTTTTAATATATTATCTTTGTATGAAAGAACAGAAGGCAATAGCTTTCTTCCTTGTTCATCTTTAAATATTTCAATTTTACCAGCTTCATTTACTATGGCAATTAAAGAATTTGTAGTACCAAGATCTATACCAAATGCTACATCATTTAAATTCGGTTCAGAAATCTGTATTGGTCGCATTTTTCTTTATTTCCTCAAGGGACTTATATAAATATCTTAATCTTACAACTTGCATTACAGCTTTACTAAAATTCTTTGCACCAAAAGCATCAATTAGATTATTGATACAATTCTCTATTTTTCCATTAATCATCCTACTTGCAAATTGTAGATCATCACACTCTAACAAAAACTCTCTTATCTTTATTGATTCATCCAATACTTCTACTTCAAAATTCGAACAATCTTTTTGAATTTCTATTCCTAAAATATACAGTAAATACTCTGCACGTTTTAGTGGTGACTTAAGTGTATGATAAGCTTTATTTATATTTTTCATGTTTTTAGATTGTCTTTCATTTATATCAATTTTAATAAGCTCAATATATTTTTTCTCTATGTCACCAAAATTAATGTCAAAAACTGGTTCAATTTCAAACAATGTAAAATAGTTTTTAAACATGAAAACTCTCTCCGCAACCACACTTTCCTTTTTCATTAGGATTGTTAAAAACAAAGCCAGACGAAAGTTTTTTCTCTACATAATCCATTTCAGATCCAAGAATGAACATAACAGATTTTGGATCAATTAATATTTTAACTTTTTGACCGTCACTGCAGCTTTCTTCAATTACTGATTCTAAAGGACGAATACTATACGCATATTCGATATTATATTTTAAACCAGAACATCCCTTTTGTTTAATTAATATTCTTATTCCTATCGCTTTTTCTGATCTTTGAGAGTCATCATGCTGTTTTTTATCTAACAAGCATCTTATTCTTTCAACTGCATTCGGAGTGACAGTGATAAGCTTTTTATTCCTTTTCGTGGAACTTATTTGATATGCAGTACTCATAGTCTATTTTTGTTGTTTACCCTTATAATCATGAATAGCAGCTTTTATAGCGTCTTCAGCAAGCACTGAGCAGTGTATTTTCACTGGGGGCAAAGATAATTCTTTCGCTATTTGTGTATTTTTTATCTTTGTCGCATTCTCAATAGTTTTTCCTTTTACCATCTCTGTGAGTAAAGAACTCGAAGCAATGGCAGAACCACAGCCAAAAGTTTTAAATTTCGCATCTTCAATAATGCCTTTACTATTGACTTTTATTTGCAATTTCATAACATCACCACACGATGGTGCACCGACTATGCCAGTTCCAACATTTGGATCATTTTTGTCCATAGAACCAACATTTCTTGGATTTTCGTAATGATCTAAAATTTTTTCATTATAACTCATAGAATTACCTGTAAACTATTGTTTGTGTTTTAACATATTTAAATTAAAAGTTAAAGAAAAACACTATCATTGCTGAAATTTGAAAAAATTAAATCTCAGCAATGATAGTGTTTTTCTTTACAAGGACACATAATGTGTGTCATTCTTTATATTTGGTTTTAAGGGGGCGTTAATTTGGTTTTATTAAGTAATCTTTGTAAAGGCTTATTGAAAACTTCTTCGCGCTTTAGTTGTGGGATAAAAAATATCTTTTCCGGCAAAAAAAAATTAGATCAATCACTCTTGAATGAGCTCGAAGAATTACTGATTAGTATGGATATAGGTCATAAGACTTCCAAATCTATTATCAGCAAATTTGGAGATATTAAATTTGACAAAGGAGTTGGATATAACTCAATCACGCAGCAATTGATGAGCGAAATAGAGTCAATATTAAATCCTGCCATTCAACCGCTAATTCCGAACAGGAGGCCACACATAATAATGATATGTGGAGTCAATGGTAATGGTAAAACGACAACAATAGGTAAACTTGCATACAAATATAAGGAAATGAAAAAGTCTGTTATGCTTATTGCATGCGATACGTTTAGGGCTGCTGCTAGCGAACAATTAAATATCTGGGCAGAGCGTTCTAATTCCCTTATTATTACTGGAAAGCATGGTAGTGATCCCGCAAGTGTAGCGTATAGAGGTATAAGTCAAGCTATAAAAGAAAACGTTGATGTTGTTCTGATCGATACGGCTGGCAGGTTACAAAATAACGTAAATCTTATGGAAGAATTGTCAAAAATATACAGAACAATAAGAAAAATAGATAGATCTGCTCCTCATGATGTTATTTTAATCCTCGATGCAACCACGGGCCAAAACGCTTACAGTCAATTAGAAGCATTTAATAAAATGGTTAATATTACCGGACTTATTGTAACCAAGCTAGACGGAACTGCTAAGGGCGGAGTATTAATTGGACTTGCAGAGACTTATAAAGTTAAGTTGCACGCTGTAGGAATTGGTGAGGGAATAGAAGATCTTAGAGAATTTACCAGCAAAGAATTTGCTGAAGCGTTGTTCAACACGTAATTAAAGATTTTTTTCGTTTTTTGTAAGTAAATCGAATTACCTCAACATCATAAAATGATATAGCATTTTAACTATGATTACTTCTTTAGAATATTTCTACTCTATACTTTATTTTTTTTTGAATATTTCGTATTAAATAATCCAGATATCTCTAATCTTTCCTCTAAATAAAATTTATTCTTTTTAAATCATTTAAGAGGCTGAAAATAAAAAAATTATTTATACTAAAAGTAAGACGATAAAATCAAAATTAATTAATAATTCTTAGAATTTTTCAATTCTATTTTGATTTTCAGACGCACTTTTCTTTTTTTTATAAACATCTAATAATTAATGTTTTATTATTAACCATTCGTAGTTACTAAATTAGTATAACACATAATTAATCAGATCTTAATCTTAATTTTTTAATGCTTATTGCTGTTATTAAATTTGTAACTTTCTAGTCAAAAACTAATCTTAAATCTTCTAATATCTGTAAAAGAATACAAAACTATTAATAAATTCGTCTATATATATTAATACTAACATTGCTTTCGCAATAAAGGATATTTAAAGCAGATTATCAACAATAATATAAAATATTATTTCGAAAATATTTCGAAAAACACATCAATTTATTTAAAAATATTAAAATTAATGCTATTAATACAGGCAAAATATAATATTGATTACTACTTTTTATTTTTTTTAAATTAATACTTTATATCCTTAAAAAGGCTCCAAAATTTTTATTTCAGTTATTTATTAACAGTTTTTTTTGATAAATTTTTCTATAAAAATAAATGAAAAATATTCATTCATAAGAAATAGTTACTTTAAATAAATAATTAAGATACAAATTTAATTTACAACTTTTGACAATATTATTTTGCTACGGAGAATTTGTTACATAAAGTTAATAATCAAAATGTTATACTTTTTATTTGTTTATCCAAGTATAACTCTACATCCCAACTCTACATCGACTAATAAATACACTGTAGATAAAGGCTTGACCTTAAATCCTCTCTCCCTAATCTTAGATTCACTTCTTTATTAAAGAACCAATTTTAACTTATTTCAAAGATTTTTTTTCATAGAACATCATATACGTAAAAACTCTCAAGAAGAAAAAAAATTCATACAATAACAGCACATATTTTCTATATAAAATATATATAGCAATTTTAAACTTGTAACAAATTTAAGCACTTATAACCTTAAACTAAAATAGTTTCTCACATTTTAACTAAAGCATTCACAGTTCTCTTATATTTCTCTCATCATCAAAAAAATAATTCATCGAAAGAATGTCTAATTATTCAATAGTGAATTTATCAAATTAGCATGATTTATCTATCTTCTCTTCCGTTTTATGCAATTATTTTTAATAACTACATCGCAATAATCAAATTAGATATACATTTCTATTTATATTCAAGTACCATTATCATGTGATGATAATATCATATTACACATATAATTTTCATGACAAACAAAACTACCTTATAGATAATGATGTCCATAAAAAACTAAACATATACATAGATATTTTGAGATCTAAATTTATAATTTCAAATAAGTTAACATAATTATAAAAAAATCTTATAACTCAATTCTCTCAATAACTATATCTGAGCTTGCCAAAAAAAAAGTTGCTATAAATTAGCACCATAAGATATTCGTTATAGCACAATCGTTATAGATAACTATAAATACTTGTTGTTTACATGATTGTAACTGTTAAAATTATCTGTTTATTCGAAGACCTTTACAATATTCAATCCATTTACTTTTCTATTTTCCATATCAGAATGAGCTTCTATTATCTCACTAAATTTATATTTTCTATTGATTTTTACCATTAAAAGTTTTTTCTTTATCATTTCAAAAATTTCCATCGCAGTAAGCACTAATGTAAATCTATCATACTTATAATGATATATCGAAGTACCTGTAGCAAATAGTGAACGTGAGCTAAGCAAAGAAAAGCTAATAGGAGCACTTCCGGATATTTGCCCATAAGAAACATATATACCAAACTTACTCAAAGATTCAAAAGAAAGCTTACTTGTAGTAAAACCTATAGGGTCATACACTGCACCTACTCCTTTATTTTGCGTAATCTCCATGATTTTAGAAACAAAGCCTTTATCATTATAATTTATTGCATACGAGCAACCATTCTGTAAGACAATTTTCATTTTCTCATCAGAACTTACAGAACCTATAGCTATACCCTTTTTATCCTTTATCCATTGACATATTATCTGTCCTAAGCCACCATTGGCCCCATGTACAAGCACAATAGCACCAGGCTTTATCTTATAAGACTGATTAATCAGATAATGAGCTGTCATTCCTTTAAATAGGACAGCTGCTGCAATCTCATCAGATATTTCATTCGGAATTTTTACCAAATATTTTTGATGTATGATACGTTTCTCACAATATGCTCCAGGTTGCGCTGTACAATATCCAACCCTATCTCCAATTTCTAAGCTGCTACTTATTTTTTGACCAAGTTTTTCAACAACTCCAACTGCTTCTACTCCAAGCGCCGATGGAAAACTTTTAATTTTACGAATACCCTTTCTATGCTCTAAGTCATAACGATTTAAACCAATAGTTGTATGGCGTACTAAAACTTCTTCACTTCTTGGCTCGTTTATACTCTTATTAACAAACTCTAATACCTCCGGCCCTCCAGTTTTTTTTATTTCTACAGCTTTAATCATTATAAATTCAATAAAAACCCTTAATTACGTTGCTCAGAACTCAATGATCAATATCTTTTCCCCTAGAGATATTTAAAAACTACTCTCAAATCTATATTGAAAAAAGAAAAAATCGGAGCGGAGAGATTTGAACTCCCGACCCTTTGGTCCCAAACCAAATGCGCTACCAAACTGCGCTACGCTCCGAGTTCTTTCATTATCAAGTTTTAATAATAATCAGGATAAAATGCAAGATTCATTTATTTTACCAAAGTATTTTTCTCTTGTATCTAAATACATAAATTTGCAGTAATTAATTGAGTTCAGAATTTTAACGACAGAAATAAAAAGCGCTTTGAAATAATTTTCAATGTTATTTATTAGAAACGAAATTTAAAAAACTATATCTATTAACTTTTTATCTATTAAGACTCCACATCTACCTAAAATAATAGGAATCTACTTACATGACATTGAATATTCTTTCTTTTTAAGAATTTTCTTAGCAAATTTTTTTTGAAATCCGAAGCGTTAAATACATGAATTACCATCGTTAATTTTGATATTCTAACTAATTTGACATTCATGTTCAAAAGTTTATAATCCTCACATTCTGCTCAATCAACTTACGATTATTTTCAAGAAATATAAAAACTTTTATATCTTTTCTTCCATGATCAAAATTTTGATTCTTCTGTAATTTCCTTTTGTTAGTTATTTTCTACTAATTTTAATTACTTCCCAGCTTTTTTACTCCATAAATCACTTTTTAATAATATTTCTTTTAATCTAACTATTTATAACCAATGAATAACAAGTATGTTTTGTGATAAACTTATTCAAATTTATTTTTATTCTCTTTTAAGATTAATAAAGTTTATTATAGATGTTATCTTTACGCTAAAAACCTATATTTTTTACTTTATTAAAATCAAATTTTTATTCAAATTTTTTATAGAACCTTTTATTTCTCCTATAATATAGGAGCATTCTGTAGCTTTTACTCTAACTCACTTATTAGTGTATAATACTCACAAGTTCGATTAGAACTAACGGAATTTATATAAAAAGCAAAAGTACTTAAATTCAATCTCTAGGAATTTTTAATTATATAATCGATATATAATAGTATTATATATCTTCTAAATCTTGAAAATTATGTGTTTTTTCATCTGTCTCATTATATTACTTATCTAATATCTATATTTTTTGAAATTGTTTTCAACATTATGCTAGATAATACTTTTTACAATCACTCTTTCAATACTTTATTTTTTTTAAAAATCACAAATAGATTTTTTTATGCATGTGTTCACCTCGCTCTTATCACTTTTTGTGTATTTTTAACTTTTATTTAGCATCGCACAATGACTTTTATATTTTTATTCTTTTCAATATATTTATCAATTTTAGAAGCGCTTCTTCATATGCTTTTAACAATAAAGAGTTAAATTGAAAAAATAAGAATTGGAATAAGAATGAGAAACATATGAACTAGAAAATATCAATAAATTCAACATATAACATGTGACAAACATTAAAAATTAAATAAAGCAAAAGGATCAAAAAACTCTGAAATTTAAAAAAAAGTAAAACTATCTAATTTATTTAATAAAATAAAGCGAAGTATTAATTTATGTACTAACATTTAAATTATTATTACAGAGTATTTAATTAATGTACAAAAGTACACAGAAAAATCTAAATCAAAGAGCAAAAATACAAAAAAGAAAGCAATAAACTCTCACTTATAAAAGTGGTACTGCAATAGTATACATCAAAACTATAAATAGTTTTCACACCTAAATATATTATCTAAAAAGAATAGAAAAATAACATAATACATACCACATACTTGTGATGTAGTAGTATCAGTACGTACTTTTTTACAAACAAATAGTAAAGAGTAATGCTTCAATAAAATAATTAAAATATAATATGTCATAAAATATGACAACCGAAAAAAAAGTAAAGACATGATAGAAAATCTAAAAGCAATAAAAAATTTTATATTAAAAATCAATAAAAAAAGAATTAATAGAAAATTTGCAATCAGTAAAAAGAACAAAAAAATAAAAAATAAAAAAACATAAAATTAATGAAAAACTTTTTTATAGTTAAGAACTATAAATAAAAATGAATAATTCAGTAAAAAGTTTTTTATAAGAGATATCAAAAAAAAAATCAAATACTTCAAAAGTATAAAAAAGAAGTAAAGTAATAAAAAATGCAGCAGATGTTTAACAAACTTATTATAAGTAGTATCAAAAGAATTTTTCCTTCTTCTTTCACACTATCAAAAATTTCGAATGTTCAAATTAAAAATTTGAACTCATATTATTAAATACTACTAAACTAGTGCGCAAATTATTGTTTAATAACAAAGCTAAATCAAGGAACAAATGAATAATAGCACAAAGATTTGATCTTATAATTGCTACCATATGAATTACAGTATGAAAACACTTGAGATACGCTAATCAAATATTTATTTAAGTTTGTACTCTTTCATATATTATCATTTATCTTTACTACTAAAAACTTTAATATTAAAAATATTATAGTGTAAAAATACCAAAGTCTTATAAAAATATTAAAAATCTTTAATAATTGTAATTAATACGTATATTGTAATCTCTAATCTGGCAAATTTCCAGTAAAGAGTAATATTCCAGAAACGAGTATCAACCAAAAAATTGACATTGGCAAAAATATCTTCCAACTAAGACGCATTAAATGATCATATCGATATCTAGGTATTGTTGCCCTAGTCCAAATAAATATTATTAATACTAAAACTATTTTTAAAGTAAACCAAATTAAACCTGGAATTTTATAGAAAAAACCAATCTTTAGTGGAGGATACCATCCTCCCAAAAAAAATATTGTCATCATTGCGCTTGCCAAGATCATATTTGCATACTCTCCCAAAAAAAAGAGTGCAAAAGGCATTGATGAATACTCAACATTATACCCAGAAACAAGTTCTGCTTCAGCTTCTGGTAAATCAAATGGATGACGATTAGTTTCTGCAAGAAGAGAAATAAAGAATACTACCGCTATAGGTATAAGTAAAAAATCAACCCAAAATGGCATATGATGCTTTATCATAACCATTTTTCCGAGATTTAACGTTCCAGTTATAACAACAACCGTAGCAACTATCAAACCTACTGAAACTTCATATGAGATCATTTGAGCAGCTGATCTTATGCTACCTAAAAATGCATAATTAGAATTACTCGACCAACCTGCAAGTATAATACCATATACTTCTAAAGAAGATACAGCTAGTACATAAAGCACCCCAACGTCAATATTTGCTATTACTTTAGGAATAAATACCTGATGCCCGTTTTCTATATTTACTTCAGCGCCAAATGGTATCACTGCCCAAGCAATCAATGCTAAAAAAAAAGTAAGTATGGGAGCAATAACAAATGGTATAGTACTTGCCCTAAATGGTATTATTGGTTCTTTAATGAGCAGTTTAATTGCATCTGCAAATGGCTGAAATAGTCCAAAAGGTCCAACAACGCTTGGACCATGCCTTAGTTGGATTGTACCAATAAATTTACGTTCAAAATATATTAAATATGCTATCGAAACTAACAATGGTATCAAGACAAATAAAATTTTAACTAATTTTTCCATAAAAAGCTTTAGTACAATCTGCCATTATTTTCGAAGCGCGACTTATAGAATCTGTCATATAAAAATTATACTCTTTTAAAGTAAATGGCGCATTACTTAATTTTATCTCGTTGCAAGCAATCGATATCCATTTATTTCTTAACACATAGTTAGGTTTTTTAAACTGCGGACCTATAGTATCTAGTTTTTTTTTTACATCAAATAAACTTTCGTATGGAAAAGAGATACCCAAGTATTGGGACAAATTTTTAACAATTAACCAATCCTCTTTTGCTTCCCCAGGTGGGAATACGGCCAAGTTCGTTCTTTGTACTCGTCCTTCAGTATTAACATAAGTTGCACATTTTTCCGTATATGTAGCTCCAGGCAGAATAACATCTGCTATATGCGCTCCTCTATCACCATGATGACCTTGATAAATCACAAATGTATCTTCTAACTTTGATATATCAACTTCATCTGCACCGAGAAGATAAACAACTTCTATGTTACCACTTTCTGCTTGTTTTAATATTTGGTTTGTACCTTTTCCACCTTTCTTCGGAACAAAACCAATATCCAATCCTCCAACTCGTGCTGCAGCTTTATGCAACATATTAAAACCATTCCAATCTTCTCTTATCATTTTAAAATTTTCCGCAATTACGCCAGCTAAAGCTAAAATTGATTCAGAATCATCTCTTATTAATACATCTTGACCTATTATCAGCATAGGGTTTTTTGCAGTATTTAACAAATTACAAAACTTATGATTTCCTTTTGCTATTTCATTTAAAATGCAAGGACTATCACCTAATTCTTCAACATGATATAAATACTCGATACCAGGACCAATACTTGCAATAGAAAAATTGCCACGTAAATATCTTTTTCTTATACGTGCATTAATAATTGGCGCTTCTATTCTAGGATTTGTGTTTATAAGAAGGCATAAATCTGAATTCTCTATACCCTGAATAGTGCTATTAAAAACATACGATCCACGATTGTTTTGTATAAGCCATGCCCCATCCTGTCGACAATCTATATTTACTACGCCAAGTTTATCCATCATTTCTTTTAATAGAAGCATAGACTCACAATCCACTAGATCACCAGCGATTGCAGCAATTTTACTTGGTATTGTATCTTTTATTTTTTTTGCAGCAAGAGCTAACGCTTCATTCCAGTCAACTGGAGTTAATTTGCCATTTTTCTTTATATAAGGTTGATCAAGACGCTGAACTTTCAATCCATCATAAGCAAAACGAGTTTTATCTGATATCCATTCTTCATTTATCTCTTCATTTAGCCTTGGTAATATTCGCATAATTTCCGGGCCACGATAATCAACTCTAATTGCACTTCCAACAGCATCTAATACATCTATAGTTTCGCAATGTGATAATTCCCATGAACGTGCTTTAAACAAGTAGGGTTTTGAGCTTAAAGCTCCTACGGGACATAGATCTATAATATTTCCAGATAATTCAGAACTAATATACCTTCTTATATAAGTACTAACTTCTACATTTTCCCCTCTACCAATTCCCCCAAGTTCACTTGTACCTGCAACATCAGATAAAAATCTGACACATCGAGTACAATGAATGCATCTATTCATTGCAGTTTGAATAAGTGGCCCAAAATACTTTTTTGGTACAGCTCTTTTATGCTCATTAAATCTAGTAAATGTCTTTCCGTATAGCATTACTATATCTTGTAAATCACACTCACCACCTTGATCACAAATTGGACAATCGAGAGGATGATTAATTAATAAAAACTCAAGTACGCTTTCACGCGCTTTTTTAATTTTTGGAGTATCAGTGTGAATAATCATACCTTCTACAATCGGTACTGCGCAAGCAGCTACTGGTTTTCGAGTCTCGCCTTCAATTTCAACCAAACACATTCTGCAATTACCAGCAATTGCTAAGTTTTCATGATAACAAAAACGCGGAATTTCAATGCCAGCAATCTCACAGGCTTGAATTATAGTAACACCAGCTTCTACTTGATATTCCTTAAAATTAATGATAATTTTGACCACAAATCTCTAAATCTATTCTAAAGTTTTCCACTTTATAGGAATGCCACCTTCATCTTGAACTAGTTCACCATCTTCATACTCAGCAGACATATAATTCATACGCAAATCGCGATCGATATATCTAACTGGCTTTACTGTTTTATCCTTATATATTTTTTGCTTAGATTTCTGACGCTGAGTAGGATTATTTTTACTAGCTATTTTTGTTTTTCCATTCACTGCCATTGTGATAAACTCCTCTCTCATCAAAACTCGTCATTTCCCCTGAATTGTAGCATTTAAGTACTAAAGTGTCAATATAAAACAATTTTTTAAGTTCAATAACGTCTAAAGCAATTTTTTTATTGTAAAATAGAATCCACTATCATTATACTCTATTATAGTAATATACTATTTCTTTAAGTCTACATATAAGCTTAAGAATTTAATTAGGTACCAAAATTGACATCTATATCTCATATATAATTTTTACATTATATACACTGTATTTTTTAAATTAAATTTTACTATTATCTATATAATAGAACCTTAAACTAGCTTGTATAAAAACCATTTATTAAAATACAAAACTCCCCATATATTTCACAATAATCATATGCAATAAGAGCTACACACTTTAAGTCTCTTTTTTATATTTTTTGTTAGATTTTAATTAATATCTTAAATATTCATTGTGAAACTAGATTTTAGTAGTTACCTTTTTATTAAAGAGATAAAATATTTCAAAAAAGTGATACACACATCTAAAGATATGTTTGCTTGAATTACAGCAAGGGACTTATTGGAGTAAGAATATAAAGATATCATCTAACAATCCTTTTCAAAAATTGAAATTTTAAAAAATCAAAATTCACTTGATTAAATAGTAGTTTTATCAAAACTAAAATATCTTAGTAGAATTAAGATTGAATACTTATTCATACTTTATTATATTTTACAATTATAAAACCCAATGTATCAGACGGCGTAAAAGTATTAATCTATAAAAATCTTTTTCCATCTCTCGCATCTCTGTACAGACAAAAAAGTACGCAATTCATATTGCGAGTTATAACAAATTTTAAAAAAAATCAAAAATTGAAACAAAGAATAAATCAGATTTTAATTAAGAATTAAACTTAAATTCATTAAGAATTAATAATAAAATTATTTTTAATATAAAATAATGTGACAAAAATGTCAGAAATTATAATACTTCATATCAATGAAATTTTGATCAAAAAAATATTCAAAGGTTAAATTGAAAGACTTATTTAATAGAATTGTAATTAATACATTAACTATAAGCAAATATTTTTACACTAATAGCCAAACACTATCCTTAAACAAAATTTGCTTTATAATACTAATTATTATTTTTAACTTACATTTTTTTTTGTAAAAGTAGTGTTAAAAGAAGCTTTGAATTTTTTTTCTCAGTTTTTTCTTAAATTATTTTGTATTATACTATACATGTTAAAATTAATTAGAGATATATTCATCTTAAATTTTTTCAATGTTTTGATATCATAAAAATCTATTTTATTCATATGAATGAATACCAATTCAGTGTTGAATGATCAACGTTAATGCAAATTAGAAATAAATGATCTTTATTATCAGATGCGATTCAAAAAAAACATAACTTTTTTTTGTAAACACCACATGATCTTCTTTAATTGTGTTAATTGTGATAATGATCTCTTCAAGTTTTGAATTCGACAAAGTCTTTAACAAAAATAATAAAAATTCTTTGTGATCATAATTTAATATCTATTGTAGATAGAATCTATTACACAAAATGCTACATATCTAAATACATAATATCATATACTATCTCTTTATTCTCAAGTGCCTATAAATCACCTACTCTTTCTGTCGTAGATAGTAATTTGATGTTGCATCTTTGAATCAATACAAATAAAAAACATGTTATGTTGATTTTAGTATGCAAATCTTCTACCACCTCTGTAAGTTACTATAATTATAGCATTGATTTTGCAATTAAAAATTAATAAATTTTAGCATAACCTTATTTTTTATTTAAACAAAATACATAATTAATACAAAAAGCAAAGATTACTCCAAATTTAGCGGTTTAAAAAAAACTAAAATAAATATTTTTCATTTTAATATTTATTAAATAACTACATGAAGTAACATTAAATACTTTACATATAGAAAGTAATAAATTTATCTTATTTTCGTTTTAGACTAACTACTATAAATAATCTAAATTAACACTTAGCTTAATTTTAGCTTAATTTTAATTCTTAATGTCTATTATATTCTTAATAAATAGAAAACGGCAATTTTTATACAAAGTAAAAACCCCTATCTAAAATTACAACAGCTATAAGTGAAATTTAATTTTTTGATAAAAATCATGAAACTAAAAAACGCAAAACAAAATTAACGATTTATATGATAAGCTATAAGAAATTTATTTTAAAACTGAGAACTTACATGAACAAGATATTAAAGAAGTATTACTACTGAATTTAGCATTATAAATTTAATTAAAAAATAATTCTGCAAAAATTGATAAATAAAAATTTATTAGATCTCTTTTATAAAGAATTTTTAAAAATATACATATACTGTGTGTAGCTACAAAGGCTACAAAATACAAAAACAACATTTTATATTTCTCTTAAAAACAATTTAAAGAGAAATGTGATATTGTCTTGCAATAAATTTAACTTTTTAAAATAAGGTAAATTAAAGAATAAGAAATATGAATTATACGAAGTATATTCAAAAAAAAATCAGTATCGAAAACAAAGAAAAAAAAGTAGTAAAGATAAAAATCCGTTAATAATTTTAAAAGAAAAACAAAAAAACAAATGTAGAACCGCAAAATATAGTGGTTAACAACAATTTTTTAAATCTCTAATTTATGTATCGGAACACTAATCAACAAGTTAATACAAAAAAAACTACAAAGATAATAAAAAATTCAATATGACTTTATAAAAAGCTAAATAAATATAAACATTCTAATAAAAATCTCTAAATTGAGTGAAATCAAACTACTGAAAGTAATGATATACTTTAGTTATATAAGTATTAAAGAGATATTGTTGTAAAATACATAAAAAGCCACCTATTCAGTCTCGCTTTATTTTATGTAAAATTAAAAATTTAAAATAAAAATTTTAATACAGCTAAATCTAATTTAGAATTAATCAACAAAAATCTCTTCTCACAAATGCCAACGTAACGAAAAAGTTGTACATTTTTAATAAAAAATCGCAATAAAAAATTTATAATCTATTGAATAAATCCTATAACTTCTTTTGTTTGTCTTATATTGTAATTTGCAATCATTGCTGCTTTTTCTGTATCTTTCTTTAATATCTCATACAAATAGAACCGATTTTTCAAGAGGTATTTCATCTTCTCACGTATAGGCGATATAACACTAATGATTAAATCAGTTAATTCTTTTTTGAAATATTTCATATTATATCTATTCATTTCTTCACATACTACATCTATAGTAAAGCTACTCAATACTGAATAAATATTAATCAAGTTACTTATCTCTGGACGATATTTTAGAGTAGCAAAATCAAAACCTAGAATTGAGTCTGTCTTTGCTTTTTTTATTTTTTTAGCGATTAAATCATCTGTATCATCAAGACTAATTCGAGAATATTCTGAAGGATCAGATTTACTCATTTTACTTGTACCATCTCTTAAACTCATTATTTTTGATGCATGTTTCAAAATTAGAATTTCAGGTACAACAAAATGATTTATTCTATAGTAATTATTAAAAGTGATTGCAATATCTCGAGTAAGTTCTAGATGTTGCTTCTGATCATCACCAACAGGAACATATTTAGCTTGATACAGTAATATATCCGCAGCCATAAGTGCTGGATAACTGTATAAACCCAAAGAGACATTTTGTTTATTACCGGCTTTAGTTTTAAATTGAATCATGCGATTAAGCCGACCAACTGGAGTATAGCATCCGAGTAGCCAACAGAGTTCTGCATGACCGCTAACTGTAGACTGACTAAAAATAATGGATTTATCTGGATCTATTCCACATGCAATGTAAGCTGCTGCTGTTTTAAGAATATTACTTTTCAATTCGCTAGGAGAAAATTTATTGGTTGTAATTGCGTGTAAATCAACAATACAAAAAAGAGATTCATATTTACTCTGTAAATTCACCCACTGTCTAATTACACCAAGATAATTACCAAGATGAAGTGTGCCACTAGGCTGAATACCCGAAAAAACAATATTACGCATTATCGTTACTTCATTAATTGCTTTCGCAATGAATAGTAGACTTCTTTGAAATAACAACCATCGCAGGACGAAGCAATCTACTTTTAATAGTAAAACCGGTTTGCAAGACCTCCACGATAGTAGCAATTTCTTTTTCATTATCTTCCCTCTCTACAACAGCTTGATGTAAATTACTATCAAAAGACTCTCCTATTGGGTTTATTTCCTCTATTCCATGTTTTTTTAAATCATTCATCATTTTTTGGTAAACTACCCTGATACCTTGATGAATGGGATCATCATCTTTCAAATTCTCCATTACTCTTTTTAAATTGTCACACGAATCAATCATATCACGTGCAAACTGTGTAACTGCGTAATCACCTGCATCATTAACTTGCTTTTGCATTATACGCTTAACATTTTCATTATCTGCAATAGCACGACGTAGATGATCTTCAAGTTGAGCTGCACGTTCCTTTAATGCATTGAAATCTTCGTTGAGATCGCCATAATCTTTTTCGTCACTATCTTGTCGATCTTCAATTTTTTGTTTATTTACCATATCGGCAAATTTCTTCTTTTTTTCTTTGCTACTATCTGACATACCATTAACTCTAAGAACCTGCTATAAATATATAGCAATTAATCTGAAAATATCAAGAACTAGCTAAATTGCCTTTCTATGATTGTATTCACAAAATCAGTCAAGGCAGTCTTATAAGGAGAATCAGAAAAAACACTAATATCACTTAATGCCATTTTAATATGACGTCTTGCATTTTTCATAGAAAGCTCAATGGCATTGTGGTGACTAATATAATGAAGCGCTTGACCAAAGTTGTGCTCAACTGAAGAAAAACATTTTTCCCAAAATTTCTGTTCTGCTATGCTGCCTTTTTCATATGCTATAATCGCAGGTAAAGTTACCTTACCGTCGAAAAAGTCTTTTCCAACTTGCTTTCCAGAAATGTTCTGATTAGCAGTGTAATCCATCATGTCATCAATTATTTGGAATGCTATACCAAAATTGAAGCCAAAATTCTTTAGTCTTTTCCTTTCATCACTGGTTGCACCGGATATTACAGAAGCAGCTTCGCAACATGCAGAAAATAAAGACGCTGTTTTTTCTCCAATAATATCAAAATAATTTTTACGTGCAGTACGAGGATTGAAACACGTTGTCATCTGCTTTATTTCGCCTTTTACCAACAAATGTGAAGCTTTAGATAGAATAGAAAAAATATTAAAATTTTCACATTCTATAAGCCATCTGAATGCTAGAGTCAACAATAGATCACCAACCAAAATACTCGATTTATTTCCCCAGATTTTATTTGCTGTTTTAACTCCATGACGTGCTTCACTTTCATCAAGTACATCATCGTGAAGTAAGGTAGCATTGTGTATAAATTCTAAAGACGCAGCAACTCTAACTCTGTCTTCTCCAGAATAATTCAACATTTTACACAAAACAAAAATAAACTTAGGCCTTATTTTTTTTCCGCCTGATTCAATCAGATGGGATATGACATCAGTAGCAAGCTTGATGCTTTCATCATCAATATTTCTAAAAATAAAATCCCTCATATCTGATAAATCAGAAGATACTAGATCATCTAATCTAGCATGATTTATTGAATCAGCATTCAGCATTTTTAAAGAAGCCTATATTTCTTATTCCTTTGCTTTCTGTATTTCTACTTTCTTTTCTTCTATTTTTTTTGCTTCTATTTTCTTTTTTTTCATCTCTATAGTAATCATATTTTTTTCGATGAACCACAGCACCCTCTTAGTTGGTTGCGCACCAACACCTAACCAATACTTCAATCTGTCAATTTTTATCACGATACGATTTTTGTTGTCTTTTGCTAACATAGGATTATAATGTCCTATTTTCTCAATAAAACGCCCATCTCTTGGAGCAAGTGAATTAGCAACAACTACTCTGTAAAATGGATGCTTTTTTTTACCAAACCTTGCCAATCTTATTTTAACTGCCATTCTACCATTTGATTATATATCAACTATGTATTTTAGATAATAGACAATTTAAGTCAAATGAATTTTCCTATAAGTAAAAGAGGACTTATACAACTAAAATTAAGCAACAATAATAATTGTTAATAACATATTGTTCACCATATTTGCTAAAAACTCATTTACTAAATAAAGATGTACTATTCGATAGTTTGAATCTTTAATTATATTTTTATAAATATTACTATTTTTCTTATTATTTTAAATTTTTATATCGTGATTTTATCATGTGTTGTTCTTGTGCGGTTATTTGCTTTTAGTATAAGTAAATAACTTCATTTTGATTTAATTATAGGCAAATATATCAAAATAACATTTCACTACTCATAGTAAAAAAAATAAAAAACGTAAAAAAATTTACTTTTATACCGAATATTTATGTCGCTTAATATTTAGAGTTAAAGATAAGTTTTAAATTTAAACATCTGAAGTTTCATTTTTAGAGAAGTAAATTTGCAAAATTCGTTAATAAGTAAAATTTACTTTTTATTAATCAATAATAAAAATTAACAAAAGTTGTATAAAAACCATACATCAAGACTACAGATAATTTCATTCAGCGGTAATTTTGAAATTATAGAATATTGATATCAAGCTATATATTTATTCTTGTCTTCTTCAATATATTAAAAAAGCATTGAATATGTGATGAGTTTATAATAAACAGAAACTGTGATACCATTTTCAGTTCAAAAAAAATACATTTTCATACCAAGGTTCTTGTCGAGCATTCATTGTTTCATATGATGCTTGACTTAAGTTTTTGTAAACATTGATAGAGTTCAATTAAACTCTTTAGAATAATCAACGGTGCTAAACACAGCAATAACGCCTAAAACTCTAGGTAAAATATATATAAAAAAATAGAAATAAAATATAATCCATCATCGGTTTGACTTGAATCACCAGATAAACATTACTTTTTAATGAATTATTTTCCGAAAATTAAACATTACTTCGATTAAAATTAAGATAATTAGGTAATAACTCTATTATTGAAATAGCTATATCATTAAGTGTACTTACTTTTACACATATACATTATGTGTAAAAGTAGTATACTATGTATAAAGAAAAGCAGCTTTTTATCTTTAATAACTTTTAATAAAGTAAATTTAATTTAATTTAATTAAATAATGTAGCTATCAAAATATAGCAGTATTTTTTTTAATCTATGGTAAATCATTCTCTATCTTGTATGCTATTTAGAATAAATTACTTTTATAGTAAAATACACTAACTTACTTTTATCGAAAAGTAGTAAAATAATGTTTTACCGACAAGTAAAGATATTCTACACAACAAATACTAAAGCAGATATTTGTTATTTTTACAAAAATGCCACTATTAGTGGCTTATCAAAAATTCTGAATTAATTAAATTATCTAGTCAAACATAGTGATTAAAGAGTAAAAGATAATAAATTCTTGAAAAGAATTTATATAAAACAAATCTTCTCAAGATCAAAATTTATACCTACATTTATCTTGCGCTAAAACATATTCCAAGGAAAAAGAATTTTCAATCAATTATACTTATCAACAATGCACCAATACAGTATTCCTAAAATTTGAAATGATTATATAGGTTTATCATAAACTATACTCACATTTTAAAAAGATAAAAATAAACTTCTTTCAACCTGCTGTGTAATATTGTAAAAATGATCAAAATCTAAACTTGCACCGCCAATTAAAACTCCTGACATATTTGATATATTCAATAAATTTTTTATATTTTTCGAATTGACTGAACCACCATATATAACATGTTTTTTACTAGTACATGATTTTATTATCTCTATTATTTCGACAATTGAATCGTTATTTGGTATATTTCCTGTGCCAACCGACCATACGGGTTCATACGCTACAGTATATTCACCATGTGTTGGCAGACGATTTTTGCATTGACATTCTATTATTTTCTCTATTTTTTCATTCTTACAATCGTCTATTACATTTTCACCTACACAAATAATAGGATGTAAACCTGATTTTATTGCTATTTCTGATTTAAGCTTTATTTCACTGTCTGTTTCGTTAATTCTTTCAGAATGCCCAAGTATTACGTGAGTACATCCTAACTCACTCAACATTTCTGCACTTATTTCACCTGTATAAGAACCAGATATTTTATGATGGCAATTCTGAGCTCCTATACTAATATTAGTACTTAGTTCTACGTTATCTGGAAATGATGTAAAAGATGGACAAATTACTAGTTTAGATGAAATCTCACTACTCTTACTGTTGAGTTTGGTTATAAAATCAACAAAAGAAGAACGTGTTCCATTCATTTTCCAATTTGCTACTATTAAAAAGAACACAACTACCACCACATACCAAAGTGAGAAATGCACAAAACACACTAAAAGAAACCTCACCGCATTTGCTTATCACTTTAATAAAATCAGTCGTACTCAAAAAGATGTATTTTGTAACATTACACTCACATCAAAAATGTATTTTTAACTAAAATACAATAAGATTGTTGGTCAAACTCATTATAAAGTCAAATACAATTAAATCAATAAAGTTTTAATATTTAGTAGTATTACTAAATTGACAATAATAAAAAATAAAAATAGTTAAAGTTAAATTGGTTCTGTGATAGAACTTAAAAAAAAGTTACAGAGAAAGAATGAGTCTTTAAACTTTGTTAAACATACAAAAAAACAAAACGTAGCAAATAAAATCAAAAATAATTTTCAACACTCATGATAGACAAGATTAATATTAACTATACTGAAAAACTTTCAATATGTATTAATGCGCCCATAGATTAGAAAAAATAAAAACCAAAGATATGAATAGTGCTATATATATCTAAATGTATAAATATTAGATTAATTGATATATAAATTTATACATAAGATATTTAATATAATTTTAATAGTAAATTACTAAATTTTAATAACTTAAGAAGTGTACAAATAAATGGTACAATTACCATTGCTTTCTAATTTTATTTGCGCAATTAAGATTAACATCTTTGAGATAGCTTAATCAAATAAACAGGATTACCATTAATAATTACTACTAATACTTGTAAAATATTGATCAAAACCTTAAAACCACATAATAAATAAAATAATCGTGAAATCAGAAAAAACCTTGAATTTTTTCAAAGCTAATTTTAAAGATTATTAATATCTATAATTATAACCATTAACAATAAATTTAAATGGTATTATACCGCTTAGTGCTGCCTGTGTATTGGACAAAGTAAAGCCGATATCAACAGTTCGATTTTCTACATGTTTATCTTGTTCGATTGTAAAAACTAAAACAGCATTTCCAGCAAACGTAACTAAATCCTTAATTGATCGATCGATTGATAATTTGACTACATTTATATTAGAAATTTTTTTCTTAGATAAAAATAAATCGCCAGTTTCATTAATTATTTTTTCTTGAAAGTCTTGATAGACTTTATATATGGAATTATTTTGTATAAATTTTTCTTGGTATTCTGGATTAATACCTCTACTAGATTCATACATTTCAGCGTATTTACTCACTAAGTACTTAGCTATAGAAGTATATTCATCATCATTTTTTTTATCAAAATCAAGCTTACGTATTATAGAAAACTCGTCTTCTACATAGTTCATGTATTTTACAAAATTAAAATCTCTTCTAATAGGAAATAATAAGTATATATTTAATAATAATAAACATAAGCATATTAATAAAAACGATACTATCAATGTCATCCAAGATCTTTCTGCTATGCAGGACAAGTATCTATAACAGTACCACTCAACCGCTTCATTAAAATAACTCTTGTTTTTTATTGATTCAAGTAACTTATCTTCCATAAGATATAACTCATATTAAATTATAATAACAACTATAAACCATGAAAATTTCAAAATAAATTTAAATCATTCAAGGCAGAAGGTACGATAATTCTATTTTAGTCTGATTACTGCAAAATAAAAACTTGTCGATTTATTTACATTTGATTATCTTCACATTAAAATTCTTAGAGTTAAGCAGACACACGTGCTCCCATATAAATCTTGATTTCAACAAGAAGTAATATATTTATATTTTGTTACTAAAATAAACAAAATTCATCAAAAATGATATTTTTCTCCTATCTTTACTTGTTACAATTATCTTGCTAAGAAGAATAAATTTACTGCATGATTTAAAATCAACACTTTAGTATTTTCCCTTTAATGAAATTTACATTCATCATCAACATACTTATTGAAATTTAGATTATATTATCTTTAAATAAAGCCACAAAATTCACAAATTCATACGTATTCAAAATACCAAAATAACATGAACTCTTTTGTACTCAAAAAAAACTCATTGTACAAAATATCAAAATGCGTTACACATCTGTAGATTTTATCTGACTTTAAATACATATTTTAATATAAAAATTTTTAAAAAGATATGAATCTCATCTGCAGAAAATTCATCTACATAAGTTGATAATGAAGCATATCAGTAATAATTTTCTACAAATTTTCGCACCAATTGCTTTATTTAACTCAAAAAAAATACTTCATGTAAATACTATATTTATAGTTCCTTCATTTTATATTCAAAGTTGTAATTCAGCTCTGATTTAGAAATCACATTTTTTAATTAAAAATTAATACTTTTTATATTTAGTATAATTTTGTCAAAAGCTCTGTAAGCTATCACAAATTAAATCTATTAGAAAGTAAAATTACATGAATCCTTTGAATATTAAGATTGACAGTAATCTTTATAATAAATTCACACTACAAAGTGTTGCAATTCAATGCACTTGATGCAACGATATTGATCGCACTAGCCAAAACATGTTTTTTATCAAGGTGAAACTGCTTGGCGGCAATAAAAAGTTCATCTAGCTTTTTCCATTTATTTAGTAAAATTTCAACACCATCTATTCCCTTTTTTATTTTATCTAAAACGTAAATCTGAATTATATATGACGCTACTTCTAACTCGATTTCACTGTTTATTGCTTTATAAATTGCTTCTGGATTATGCAAATTACAAAGAAATGTATAAAAACGTTTGTATACTTCACAAGTATTGTTATTTATTGCATTTATTATCACTCCTGGCATTCCAGGAAATAAAGCAATAATTTCATTAAGTATCTGATTATTTGATTTATTACATTTAGATAATACAACTTGTCTAGTTTCATAATAAGTTAATGATGATAAATTTAATTGAAAACATCTACATTTGATTATAGTTTGTATATCATGTGGCTTGTGACTAATTATAAATATTTTAGAATTCTTTGGAGGCTCTTCTAGTATTTTTAATATTGCATTTTTTGCGTTGTTTGTCATCGATTCTAAGCTATCTATAATAGCTATTTTGTATTCCGATTGAATAGGACTTAGGTATAAAAAATCCTTCATTTTTCTTATTTTTTCTATTCCTATAACGTTGTTCTCAACAACACATAAATCTAATGCTATTTCATTACAGTTTTTTATAAGAAACCAATTAGAGAAGGATTTTATGAGCGTTGCTTTTCCTATTCCCCTTTTACCACAAATTAACCAAGTCTGAACAGATAAATTATTCATCAGCCTTTTTTTAGCTTGATCATGACCTACTACTTCTCTCATTTTTTTGTATTAATTCTTAGCTCGAAAAGACATTATCTGAAGTGAAGCTATACCATTTCTTAAAATCTTAATCTCATCTCCAGTTAAATCAATAACGGTAGATTCTATACCAGAAACTAAATTGTCATCTCTAATTATAGCAGATAGGTGATGTTTAATACATTGAGGTATATTTCTTGCTCTATATATGCTCTTCTCTCCTGAAATATTCACGCTGGTTGTAACTATAGGGATTTTCAGCTTATCCAATATTGAAATTGCAATAGGATGACTAGGAATTCTTACTCCTACACTACTTTTAAAGAATTCAATTGGTAATATATCCTTACTTTTAAGAGGTAAAATATAAGTAACTGGTCCAGGAGAAAAATATTCTACTAAATTGAAATACTTTTCATGTAAATTTGCAATTTTTGTTAAATTGTAAATATCACTAACTGATATAGTTAATGGTTTATTTTGAGAACGCCTCTTTACATAATATATTTTCCTTATAGCCTCTTTGTTTAAAGCGCTGCAACCAAGAGCATAAACCGTTTCTGTTGGAAAACATACTAACAAATTATTTTGTATTGCATTTATTACTTTAGATATCATATAGTTAAAAACTTGCACCTATAATTTGTCGCAAATAATGAATAACTTTATTATAACACAAGTTTTATTTATGGCATACGTTTTTAACGGGTTAAGTTACTATTTAAAATATTGATTTAATTATGAACTACTAGATTTTTTAATATCGTTCTGAACATATAGAAACAATTAAATTAAATACTGTAATGATACAAATTCCTATAAAAATATTTATTCATAAGCTTGAATCATGTCTAAATTTATAGAATTTATCAAAAAAAATAAACTTATGGTGGAAGTAGAATAATAGTTATTATTATCTATAGTTAGAGTAAAAAGTACATTTGAATAGTTTTTAATGTTTCAATAAATTACATTAATATAGAAGTCTTTTTTATAAATAGAAGTTTTTTATTAAAGAAAATCATAGCTATATGGCGGAAAATGCCAATTTTTAGGCGACAATGTGAACACTTCAACACCATCTTTTGTTACTCCGAGTGTATGTTCAAATTGAGCAGAAAGCGAAAAATCACGTGTTGTTACTGTCCAGCCATCTATTTTGCTTAGTAAAGTTTCATGTTTTCCAGCATTAATCATTGGTTCTATTGTAAAAAACATACCCTCTCTTAAAATAAGAGTTTCATTTTTATCATAAAAATGAACTACATTTGGTAATGCATGAAAAACTCTTCCTATGCCATGCCCACAATAATTACGTACAATAGAATAGCCATAATCTTCAATATATCTCTGTATAGAGAGTCCAATTTTATTTAATTTATTACCAGGTTTAACTTGTCTTATTGCTTCTATCAGCGCTCCATAAGTAGCATCACATAAGCGTTTTGCTTTTATTGAAGGATTACCAACCCAAAACATACGACTCGTATCTCCATGCCAACCATCCAAAATAACTGTGACATCAATATTTATAATATCTCCATCCTTAAGCTGCTTATCATCAGGAATACCGTGACACACAACAGAGTTTTTTGAAGTACAAATAGATTTTGGATAACCTCTATAGTTCAATGGCGCTGGAATTGCACCTGCTTTTATTATAAAATCGTGACACAAATTGTTTAATTCATTGGTTGTTATTCCCACTTCTACATACGGTACAATAAAATCAAGAGTTTCAGCTGCTAAACGTCCAGCTTTACGCATAAATTCAAAATCTTTCTGTGAGTGTATAGTTACATTCATATTTTGTTGTACATGATCATAATCATGATACAAATTTTTGTGTAAAAATTAATAAACTTTGTTTATAATATCTTATATTTTCGGGGAAACAGTCCCCGTAGATGTTAATGTAAAAGTATTCAACTACATATGAACGGTATATATATGATCGATATCATCATACGATACAAATAAAATCACTTGTTCTATTACTTTGTGCTACAGTAGCATATACATATAATGTTATATATGCTTTAAATAATAAAAGTATTATGTTTAAATCTTCTAATGAAGAGTCGATTTCATATAAATGAAAACAAAAAATTTAAATTTTTTACCAATAATAAAATTTACAAATTATATAATAGTTTATATCTTTGCGGATTCTAATGGAACTGCTATTCTTACATTTTTAATTATTTAAAATCAAGTTTTGATAGCCTAATTAGCTTTTCAAAAGCTAATTCATAGTTAGAAAATCAAGATATGTACAAAAGGAGAGTTCTTTTTCTAGATAAAACTTTTCACTTCTTCATATAAAAAGTCCCATAGAAAGTTAATGTTCAATATTAGAGATAAAACTATAAACTCTCAAAAAACATGAAGCGTTTTTGATTTGATTAAAATCACGCAACATTACATATTAGTATAAAATACTATATTTCATATGCAAAATATCTCAGTGCATTTTCAAATATAAGCATTCCATCGCCATATTTTGGAACGGCATTACCTAAACGCTTGTATTTCTCCTTTTCAATAGACCAATTATCTTGTTGAGTAAAAAATATTCCTCTTTCTGGATGAGGCATTAAAGCTAATACTCTACCACTTTTATCTGACAAAGCCGCTAAATCATGTATAGATCCATTTGGATTATGAGGAAATTGCAAGTTTGCATAGTTACCGTCTTCATCAATATAGCGCAAAGCAACAAGATTATTTTTAATTAATTGATCCAAAAAACTTAAATCCATAAAAAACTTACCTTCTTCATGAGCAACAGGAAGATACAACTCATTTAAGTTCTGCAACCAAATAGAATTACTTTTTGGACTAACTTTTACTCTAATCCAACGACATTGATAATTATTTACATCATTATGTATTAAAGCCAATTTAGAGAATTCTGGAATCAACTTTATTAATATTTGACAACCATTACATATTCCTATAACAAGTTTATCCTGAGACAAAAAATCTTGAAACTCATCCAATAAATTATTCTTAATACGTAAAGCAAATGCATTGCCGGCACCAGTATAATCGCCATACGAAAAACCTCCAGGAATTGCTAGTATGTCACTTGATTTCATTTCATCTGGATTGTCAATAATTTCATTAATATGAATAATTTTCACTTTCAGATTGAAAATACCAAGTTTTCTACTGCATTCTATAAATGCAAATGCAGTCTCTTTTTCACAGTTTAAACCATAGCCAGATAAAACAATAATTTTCATGAATTACAAATTCAAAAATTCAAAATTTTTTTTTATAAAATTTGCTACTAAATTCAAAGCAAACAGCATTATCAACAAAGCTATAATTGCAATAGCAGCAAGCTCAATAAATCCAATCTCAGGACTACTTGACCATATGTATACTTGTACAGGCAAAACAGTTGCCGGATCCAAAAAAGATTCCGGTATATCAGCTATGAACGCTGCCATACCTACCATAAGTAATGGAGAGGACTCACCTAAAACTCTTGCAATTGCAAGTAAAGTTCCGTGTATTATTCTAGGTAATGCAATAGGCAGGGAGCAATCTAATATCACTTTAATATGAGACGCTCCAAGCGCAAAAGCTGCATCTTTTATTGTGATAGGAACATTGGCAAAGGCATTTTTTGTTGCAATTATAATATTAGGTAACATCATAAATGAAAGAGTCATTCCACCAACAAGTAATGAAGAACGAGGTAAGCCAAATACACCGAGATATAAAATCAATCCTACCACACCAAATATTATCGAAGGCACTGCAGCAAGACTGTTTATGCTAACTTCTACAATAGAAGTTATTATATTGTTTTTTGACATAAATTCACAAAGATAGATACCTGACATAATTCCTATCGGCAATGCCAAAATTAAACATACTATAATGATCATCAATGAACCAATAAATCCACCTAAAATACCCGAATTTTCAGGTTCGCGAGAATCAGATCTAAGAAATAAAGACTTATTAAAGAACTTTTTTACCCTACCTTTTTCTTTTAACCAGCTAAGAAGTTGGGCATAATGATTATCCGAATATCTACCCTTGTTTATTGAATTGATTATGCTTGAGGCAGTAAACCAGACTTCATGTTCACCATTGTACTGCATCACACAAAAAAAATTTTCTAATTCTTTATAAGAATTTCGACTTAAAATTTCATCACCAATTTTAAAATTGGTTCCTTTAAATACTTTTAGTAAAGAATTGTTAAGTAAATCAATAGACTTATATCGTAAATCACTACGGTTATCTTTTAATGCAAAATCAGAAGTTATCTCAACTGGCAATAAAATTTTAGTTATTGTTAATGCACTGTAAGAATTGATCAGTATACTTAACAATATACATATAGGACAACCAAGAGAAATAACTAATGTCGCAAGAGAACAGAAATGCAATATTTTGTTTCTTTTATTTTTCTTTCTTATTCGATCATTCACACGTCTGGAATGAAGTAGTTTGAGGAATCCTGTCTTTATTCTCATCTATTTCTAGTTTTCTTATTCATTATACAAAATATATTAAGAATCAAAATAACAACGCCTCTTTGAGAATATTACGTTTTAAAACTGTGATGATTAGCTTTATCACTTCTGCAAATGGCACGCTCTTTTATTCTTGCAGCTTTTCCAAATAATTTATACAGATAGTACAATTTCGCTCTGCGAACTTTACCTCTTCTTATCACCTGCAATGAAATTAACGCAGGAGAGTAAATAAAAAATTGTGATACTATACTTTCTCCAAAGCTCACTCTCCTAACAAAAAAAGACGAGTGTAATCCACGATTTCTTTTTGAGACACATACTCCTTCAAATATCTGAATACGTTCGCTCCCACCACCAATATCAACAACCTTAAAAACAATCTTTAAGTCATCACCAGAATAAAATTCTGGTAATTTCTTACCCAATATTTGCATTTGTTGTTCGTTAAACTTTTTAAGTAGATTTGTCATCCACATCTCCATTTAATAGATCGGGCCTACGCCTTTTTGTTATAATTCGGGACTGCTTAATTTTCCAATCAATTATTTTTTCATGATTGCCAGATAACAGAACCTGTGGTACATCATGCTTCCTCCACTGTTTAGGTTTAGTATATTGAGGATACTCAAGAATACCTCCACAATAACTAAAACTCTCTTCAACTATACTATTGGGATTATTCATCACGCCAGGAAGGAGTCTAATGCATACATCAAGAATTACCATTGCGGCTGGTTCACCTCCTGAAAGGATATAATCTCCAATACTTAATTCATATGGAGTATACTCATCAATCACTCTTTGGTCAATACCTTCAAATCTACCGCACAACATTGTTATATGAGAAAATTCTATTAATTGCTTTGCAATACTTTGATTAAATCTAATACCAGATGGCGTTATATAAATGAACATTGTATTATTATGAGCGGCAAAAACACTATCAATTGCATTACCAGTAACATCAGGACGCATAATCATTCCCGCTCCACCCCCATATAAAACATCATCTACTGTCGAGTATTTATCTTTAGCAAAAGAACGAATATTTACAACTTCAAGATTCCATATTTTTTTCTTTAGCGCTTTTCCAGCAAGTGAATAATTCAAAAATCCAGGAAACATTTCTGGAAATATAGTTAATATTGTAACACTGAACATATTTGTAAATTTTTACAGTAAACTTAAATAATCAATTTATATAATACTCATATATTATGGTTAAGTTAAATATGACGTTAGATAAAATAGCATATGAAGGCAAAGCGAAAATCATCATTAAAACTAGAGATTCGTTAACTGTTATACAGCACTTTAAAGACGATATCACAGCCTTTAATAAAAAAAAAATCGAAATTATTGAGGGTAAAGGAATAATAAACAACTTTATTAGTGCTTTTATCATGAATAAGCTTGAAAAAATTGGAATTTCTACGCACTTTATAAAAATTTTGAATGAAAGAGAGCAACTAGTAAAAAAGCTAGAAATTATACCTCTTGAAGTTGTAGTAAGAAATACTGCAGCTGGTAGTTTTTGTAAACGTTTTAACGTAAAAGAAGGCAAAAAGCTTATACCACCTATAATCGAATTTTTTTATAAAGATGACAGTCTATTTGACCCAATGGTAAATGAAAACCATATACTACATTTTGGTTGGTTATCTTTTAAAGAAATAAAAGAAATTAAAACTATAATTTTAAAAATTAATACATTCTTAACTGATATATTTTTAAATGCAGGAATAAACTTAGTTGACTTCAAACTAGAGTTTGGTAGATCTATTAATAGAACAAAAATCATTCTAGCTGATGAAATCAGCCCTGATAATTGTAGACTATGGGTTAATAATAATCAAAAAAAACTAGACAAAGACATCTTTCGTTTAGAATTAGGAAATCTAAAAGAAGCATATCTGGAAGTTGCAAAAAGACTTTCAATTAAGATTGATCTCATTTAGCAATACCTAATCAAACTTTGATTTATGCTTCTTATAAGATTTTCCTATAATTTCAATTTTTTCTCCACGTTCTTCGAAATGATTTTTGATACTTTGTATATCTTCAGGATCTACAATTAATACCATACCGATACCACAATTAAATGTCTTTAACATTTCCTTTTTTTCTATTCCACCTTCTTTTATTAACCACAAAAAAATGTCTGGCCATTTCCAAGAATCAACTTTTATGTCAGCAAATAAATCTTCTGGTAAAATACGTGAAATATTATTTAATAAACCACCACCTGTAATATGCGCAATACCTTTTACTTTTGACATAATGGGTAATAAAGAATCAACATATATTTTTGTTGGTTCAAGTAAAATTTCACTCCAAGGCCTATTTTCCCATGGACATAAATCACTATAATTTATGCCCAAATCTTTAAAAATATGTCGCACTAAAGAAAAGCCATTTGAATGAATTCCATTCGATTTTAATCCAACTATATAATCATTCTCTCTCATTACCTTATACTTCGGTAGTATATTATTTTTATCAACAATTCCAACTACAAAACCCGCAAGATCATAATGATTACTACTGTACATACCGGGCATTTCTGCAGTTTCTCCACCAACTAACGCAATATTAGCCTGTTTACATCCTTCAATAATACTATGAATTACGGACAATAAAATATCTTTATTTAGAGTACCTGTTGCAAAATAATCAAGAAAAAACAAAGGTGTTGCTCCTTGTGAAAGCAAATCATTCACGCACATTGCAACTAAATCTATACCTATATTACTATGTTTATTTACCTCCTGAGCTATCAACAATTTTGTGCCAACTCCATCAGTTGAAGAAACAAGTACAGGATGATCGTATTTTTTATTCAGCACAGAAAAATCAAATAGTGCCGAAAATGAACATTCTTCACTGATAACCTCTTCTTTTTTATTAGTTTTTCCAATCAAAAGATTAATATTCTTTATTAGATTATTGTATAAGTTAAGATTTACTCCTGACTTAATATAAGTATTCATAACTTTTATGTAGCTGCTCTTAGATTATTAATCCTATATTAATAAGCTAGCACAATAAAGTACAACAAAACCTTCTTTCAATTGACTATCATATTTCTTTCGATATAGGGTAATCTAAATTATTTAGAAAATTTTTAATTTTTATGAGCAAAAACGTATTATTAATAACTGAACTATTATCAGGGCGATTACTTCACGACTTTGCTAATTCTATGAATGGTATATTTTTTGCTTTAGAAGAACTTGAAGAAAATAATAAAAACGACAATAATTCGTTTAGGAAAACGCTATTATTACTTAGAGAAAGTGTTGATGATTTAATGCACAAACACAAAGTTATGAAGCAGGCATATTCTTCTTCATTGGATAATGATAGTCTTGGTAAGAGTAAACTAAATATAGAAAACTTTTTATTAAAAAAAAAATAAAATTTACATGGAAAATAGATGAATTTTTTACAAAAAATAAAATAAGTTCAATTAAAAAAATTAATAAGATAATTTTCAATTTAGTAGTAACTACAATAAATGTAGTGGTAAAAGTTGAAGAGATATCTGTTCTGTTGAGACGTAAGAAAGATAAAACATTGTTAACTATTCAGATTTTAAGTGAACATGAATCTTCAAGCAAGGCTTTAATAGAAAAATTAACTAAAAAAAGAAAAAATAGAAACATAAATGCAAAAGATATCAATATTTATATGATATGCTTGTTATTAAAGCAGTGTAATACTGAAGCATTAATCACTTATGAGAATAAGCTACTAGAGATATGCTTAACTTTTACTTAAAAAAAGTTAATATTTCTCGTAAAACCAAATGCAATTACTAATGCAAACAAAAGACTTTTTCGTTAAAAACAACAATAAACTTTTTTTTTGCAATTGATCTAACTTGGTTTCTTCTTAGAAGAAGGCTCTTACACAAAAAATCAAAAGATATATCCAAACTAACTTGAATAAGAATTTGGTTTAAAATTAAAAATAAAATTTTGTAAAAAAAATTATTTTTTATAATCACCTAAATCTAATATTACTTTATCAATATATCTTTCACTTGCACTCTTAACAACAAATTTAACACCATTTTTATATTTAACAACTTCACCTACAGAAGGTAGCTTACCAGCAATTGAAAGAATTAATCCGCCAAGTGTAGAATAATCTTCCTCTGGACTGCGTAATTCTATTTTTAGATTTTCTTCTATATCTCTTATCAGAGTTCTAGCTGATATCTCAAATTTATTTTGAGATAAATTTACAATTTCATACCCAAAAGGCTCATTTTTACTGTTAATATTTGATATTAATTCTTCTATAAGATCAGTTATTGAAATCAAACCATCAGTTCCACCGTATTCATCCAATACAACAGCTAAGTGTGATTTAGAAGATCTCATCTTAACAAAGAGGCTAGTAGTTTTCATTGAATGAGGTACAAATATTACATTTCGTACAATCTCTTTTAAATCAAAATTTTTGTCTTCATTTAAGAGAACATCTTTCACGTAAAAAAAACCTATTACATTATCAAAATCATTTTTATAGATCAATATCTTAGTAAAATGAATATTTTTTATTTTCTTTATTACATCTTGTTTACTAGATGCAATATCTATTGCACATATTTTTGTACGTGGAGTCATTACATCAATTATATTGCAGTCGTGAAACTTTATTAAACCGTTAAATATGTTAATGTCTGGTAGATCTTTCATTAGTGCTTTTATTGCAGATTCTCTCAGGATTGGAATCTTTTTAAAGAAAAATGTAAAAATTCTGTATGCTATTCGTTTTATTAAAGTTACTTTTTTACTCAACTTGTTTCCTACCAATTGTGAAAATATTTTTGAACCAAGTTTACCAAAAAAAAATGTTGTTAAATGCTTAATAAGCATGTGAATAATTCTAAATTGATTTGTGAATTATCTGTTTATACTTAATATTAACAATTTATTGACAGCTTTTTCACTCATATATACATAATTATATAACAGTCTATGGCTGCAAAATTCTTTATTATAAAGAAAGATTACTAACAATCTGAACATTTTACTTATACACATAAGTTATCCTAGAAAATCAATCACATATTAAAGTTACTAACATATTTATCAACAAATCAATCAATAAAAAATTTTTATCAAATTCTGAGTTAATAACATATTATTGATGGAACAATCATTATTATTATACTTTAATATATCTTTAATAAGATTATTAAATTAGAAAATAAAAAATGACAAAAACAATAATTGCAAAAACAATAAGTGAAGGTATAAATGAAACTGGTATACCAATTTGGCTAATGCGTCAAGCTGGTAGATCGCTTCCAGAATATCGTAAAGCAATAAAAAAAGTAAATGATTTCATAGAAATTTGTTATGATACAGATCTAATAGTAGAATTGACATTACAACCAATTGCAAGGTTTGATATGGATGCGGCAATATTTTTTTCTGATATTCTAGTCATTGCTGATGTTTTGGGTTGTAATGTAAATTTTATACGTGGCGTAGGTCCCATAATAAAACCACCCATAAAAAACTTTAAAGAACTTAAAAAGCTAGAAATGATCGAAATGAGCATTTCACCAATACTTATTGCTATAAGGAAAATAAGAAATCGTCTACCAAAAAAAAAAATCTCTTATAGGATTTGCTGGAGGTCCATGGACTGTTGCTTCTTATATCATAGAAGGTGAAAAAAGTAAAACTTTTTCTAAAATATTCAATTTTTCTTCTTTGAATCTAGAGAAGATAATTAAATATATAACAGAAGCAACAATTATTTATTTGATTAAACAAATAGAGTTTGGAGTAGATGTTATACAGTTATTTGATACTAATGTAGGAATGTTGTCTAAAGAGTTATTTAAGAAATATGTTATTGAACCAACAAAGAGAATCACGTCAGAAATAGAAAGTAGATTTCCTGGTTTTCCGATAATAGGCTTTCCAAAATCTGCTGGAAATTTTTATAAGGATTACTGTGATCAAACAGGTATATCAGCGGTGAGTATAGATTATGAAATCCCAATAGAATGGGCGAAAAAGAATATAAAAATTCCTCTGCAAGGAAATCTCAATCCTAGTTTTTTAGCATTTAATAAGATTAAAGCGATTGAAGAGGCAAAGCGTATAATAGATTATTTTAGAGATTCACCATTTATATTCAATTTGGGGCATGGAGTACTTCCTGATACTCCGGTTGAAAATATTGCTGCATTAGTAGATTTAGTGAAAAGTTATTGAAATGATATATATCTACCGTAAAAATAAAGACATGAGTTGTATATACTGCAAAGACTTAGCTAACAAAGACCGGATGTTATATAAGCTTTTATTATTTTAATTCAGTGTAAAAATTTTGTTACGCGTCGTGAAAAAACGAATGATTTCAATACTTTTATAAAGTATAAAGTAACTATAGAAGTTTTCTTTTTATCAAATTTTTTTACTTTACTTTTGTTGAAAAGCTTTTTATTGTTATTGATCTAATTTTTAGATATATAAAAAGTAAAAAATATAAAAAATTAGAAAAAAGAATTAATATTGAAAATATTAACTTTCTAAGTTTACCATAAGTACTGTACCTTTTAGGTAAAGTATTTATGAGAAGATGGATAATATTCGAGGTGTTTTATATGTTAGATGACTTGTGGAATTTTCTTGTAGATGTTCCAGGTGAAGGTTACATTATTGAAAGTTTTTATTGCGTGGGTGATGAGTGTAATGTTTACAAAGGAAATATTGATTCTAGCGCTATCTGGAAATTTGATTTAATTTCTTCGGACGGAAGCATAGTTAAGGAATTTGAAGCCAATATAATTAATTATTTGGAGCCAAGAATTTGTCTAAGTGTAGATAGCAGTGGTAAAAAAGTAAATTTTGATATTTCTCCTAAGGATTGTAATCTAACTGAAGATGGGTTTCTTTGTATTGATGGAAATAATCAAGATCATAAGCTTAAGCTTATGATAAAAAAGTACTAGTTCTCTACATTTCAGGCAAAACGTTCAATATAGGTGCTATCTTATTCATGATACTTCTTGCTACGGGTGCGGCAACTGCACCTCCGGTGCGGCATTGATTCTGAGGCTCGTCTATAACGATTAGTATTATATATCTTGGGTCGAGCGTAGTAAGTACTCCTAAGAAGGATGCTATATTTGCATTTTTGTCGTATTTACCATTTATAACTTTTTCTGCTGATCCAGTTTTTCCTCCTATGGTAT
Source organism: Wolbachia endosymbiont of Meromenopon meropis (assembly GCA_029784595.1). GTDB lineage: Bacteria > Pseudomonadota > Alphaproteobacteria > Rickettsiales > Anaplasmataceae > Wolbachia. The sequence goes on from JAJETZ010000002.1 coordinate 261,617, forward strand.
AAGCTTTTATATCAGCTTTTTTCCCAGTTCCATCTGTTACTGCTGCACGCAATAGTTTTCTTATTTCTTTAGAAGTACTTTTTGCAACAATCTGCTCTCCTGTACCTTTTTTATTTAATAGCAAAGTTGCGTTATGAAATATTCCATCATTAACTAATGCTGCTGCAGTTTGCGCAATGTGCATAGGTGTTATAGCTATTCCATAGCCATAAGATGTAGTAATTAAAGTACTTTCACTCCACTTGTCTGGAACTATTGGCATGGATTTTTCTGGCACTTCTATTTTTAAAGGAGAGAATATTTTCATAGATCTAAAGTATTCTATCTGATTTTTAATACCTAATTTAGTTGCAATTTTTGCTACACCAATGTTAGATGATTTTGTAAAAATATCTCGTACAGTAATTTTTGGAATTTTAAATTCATGAAAATCACGAATTTTGTATTTTCCAATAATGATTGGATTTGATATATCATATAAATCATCAGTTTTTGTAACATTTGCATCAAGTGCTGCTGCTATTGTGAAAAACTTTATCACTGATCCCATTTCATATACTCCAAGAGTAGCACGATTAAATTTTTGTATATCTTTTGCTTTATTTTGAAGATTAGAGTTGAAATCTGGTAAACTTACTATAGAAATAATTTCACCATTTTTTACACTTAAGATAATTCCTACCCCACCAAGCGCATTATATTTTTTCACGGCTTTAGTGAGTTCTGCATGTACTATACTTTGCACACGTGTATCTAAAGAAAGTTGAATATATTCATTATATTCATTATTAGTGTGATAATACTGGTTACTTATATATGCTTCAATTCCTGCAATACCTTTACCATCTACATCAGTATAGCCAAGTACATGTGCAAATAAATTATTGTGAGGATATATACGCTTTACATCATCAAAAAAATTTATTCCTGGAATACCTGCATTTTTTACTATTAATAGCTCTCGTGGAGTTAAATGTCGTTTTATCCAAGAAAATTTACTTTTTGAAGTAAGCGCTTTATATAAATTTTCGTATTTAAGATCATCTAAAATAGAGCATAATTGTATTGCTATATTTTCTGGATTTTTAATCTTAGTTGGATCTATGTAAAGTGATGTTGTTGGAACGTTTATTGCTATTACTACTTCATTTCTATCTAAAATATCAGACTGTTTATGTTTTATATTATTCTTTTTTAAATTTTCCGAAGGAGTAATTTGATTAAATGTTAAATAGAGCATACGAAAGATAATTATTATATAAAATATAAGTAGTGGTATTATAAAATATATTGAGTGAAGTTTATTTTTTACTAACGTTTGCATGATGTTTATTTTTTAAAAAAATGGAAGCTATTTTAGCCGAGCCACGTGGCTTTTGCGCTGGTGTAAAAAGAGCTGTGGACATACTGACTATCACTTTAGAAAGATACAAAAACAAGCGTAAAGTTTATGTACTAAATGAAATTGTTCATAATAAATATATAGTAGAAAACTTTAAGAAGCAAGGTGTACTTTTTGTAAGTAATATTGAGGATATTGAGGATAATTTAGGAGTGTTGATTTTTAGTGCGCATGGAGTATCAAAAATTATAGAAGAGAAGGCAAAAAGAATTGGCATTCAAGTGATTGATGCAACATGTCCTCTTGTGAGTAAAGTACATAGAGAAGTAAAAAAGTATGAAGAAAGTGGTAGAGAATTAATTCTAATTGGACACGAAAATCACCCAGAAGTTAAGGGAATTAAAGGAAGGGTGAACAATTGCATTACATTAGTGCAAACAATAAGAGACATATATACTTTAAAAGTTAAAGATCCAGATAATTTATCTTATGTTACGCAAACCACGCTAAATATTGATGATACTAGCAAAATTATTTCTGCTTTAAAACTTAGATTTCCAAACATCATAGGTCCTAATTTAAAAGATATATGCTATGCAACACAAAATAGGCAGAACGCTGTTAAAAAATTGATTGAAATAGTAGATATAATGTTAATTATAGGAAGTAAAAATAGTTCGAATTCTAATCGCTTATTAGATCTATGCCTCTCCAGAGGAAAAAAAGCTTATTTAATCGATAATTATAATTATATGAACGGAATATCTTTACAAGGCGTGAAAAAGATAGGAATTACTTCAGGCGCTTCTGCTCCTGATATACTACTTGATGAACTAATAGATTATCTAAAAACACGTATGAAAATAAGAGTTTCAGTTATGAAAGGAGGTATTACTGAAAACATTCAATTTAAAATGCCGAATTTATTTTAAAATAAAGCTAGTCAACTAGTATTTTTGCTTTGATATTTTAATATCAATTTCATTATAAAAAGCTGGTATTCAATTAATGAAGTAAAAGATATTTTTATGTAATCTTCAATTACATGTAGTGAATCTATTATTTAGCTTTAAGTCTGTATAGACCTAAAAAATAAAAATATTAAGATTTATATCTATACTTGATGATTCGATTTTTTTTACATTATGTCTATCAGACATATATCTTTAAAATTAAATTTTGCTGTTACTTGCATAACAAAAAATTCAAATGCGCTTTTATATAAAGTAATTTATTAACGATATTAAAAAAATAAATTTTATGTATTTTACAATAATTACATATGTTAAATAGCAATTTAACTCGAAACCTTTTATTTTTGCTTAGTGTTTTTTAAATCGAGTGAAAATTATAAAAATTTTGATTTATATATGATGTATATAAGTCTATCTATTTTGATAGACCAATATTTGGCATTTTACTTAAAATTCACTATATTTACCGAAATAAAAGATCTAATTTAATAAAATGCGCAAAATATTAATAAGAAGTAACAAAAATCCTTTAATTGGAAAAATTAAAATTAATGGTTCAAAAAATGCTATTCTGCCAATAACGGCAGCAAGTGTGCTTAGCGATTCTTTAGTAACTTTACATAACGTACCTGATCTGATTGATGTACATCTTATGTCAGAACTACTCAAAAGTCTTGGTGCAAAAGTGAATTTTATACATAATAAAAATTATAAGGTAAATCATACTTTAGAAATTAACTGTAGCAATATTAATAATCATGTAATTCTACATGAAACTGCAAATAAACTGCGGGCGTCTTTTTTATTATTAGGTCCAATACTTAGCAGATTCAGTAAAGCTAGAATAGCATTTCCTGGTGGATGTAATATTGGAAAACGACCTATTGACATACATATTAAAGCATTAGAAAAAATGGGAGCTAAAATTGAGATTAATGATAATAGTATAATTGCAATAGTAAAAGAAAAGTTGAAAGGGAGAGAAATTACATTTGAAAAAGTAAGTGTTGGTGCAACTGAGAATATAATAATGGCAGCTATATTTGCAGAAGGAATGACGGTAATAAATAATGCTGCAATAGAGCCAGAAGTTTTGGATTTAATAAATTTCTTAAAGAAAATGGGTGCTGATATTAATTTTTATGATAATAAAATGAATCTTCTTGATATTACTTCGGTGTACAATACTAAAATTTATGATGAATCCAAATATGACACTACTTTTATGACAAGAAATTTTGGAAGAGGCATTATAGCAATAAAAGGGGTTTCCACATTATATGGATGTGTTCATAGAATAATATCAGATCGTATAGAAGCAGGTACATATGCATTATCCGCTATAATCACTGGTGGTAAACTGATATTGGAAGAAGTAGATATTTCTGATATCAGGTGTATTGCTGATGAATTAGAATCTATAGGAGCTGTAATTGAATTGTGTGATAAAGGTATTGTCGTTTCTAGAGAAAAAAATTACTCTATTAAGTCTACTAACGTTGCAACAGATTCATATCCTAACTTTCCTAGCGACATGCAGCCACAACTAATGTCCGCAATGTGCATTGCTGACGGAATGTCGGTAGTTGAAGAAAATATTTTTGAAAAAAGGTTTACACATGTGGATGAATTGAGAAAATTGGGTGCTGATATTAAAATCGAGAAAAATAAAGCTATTATAAATGGGGTAAAAAGATTGTTTGGAACTAATCTGCATGCTACTGATTTAAGATCGACAGCAGCTTTAGTACTTGCTTCTCTGGTTGCAAACGGTGAAACTATAATAAATGATTCGTATCATTTATTGAGAGGATATGAAGCAATGCACGAAAAATTAAATTTGTGTGGAGCTGATATTTCTATTTTGGACTAAGGATATTTTTTATGAATGAGAGTAGTTATTCAACTAAGAGAATTACAGTAAAAGAAATAGATGAAATTTTATATAAAGAACATAAGGTATTAAATCATGGGTTTATTAGAGTAATAGATTATATTGGTTCTGATAGTGCTATAGTTCAAGCCGCTCGCGTTTCTTATGGAAGGGGAACAAAGCAGATAAATCAGGATGAGGCACTTATAAAGTATTTAATGATGCATAATCATACATCTCCATTTGAGATGTGTGAAATTAAATTTCACTTAAAACTTCCAATTTTCGTTGCAAGACAATGGATAAGACATAGAACTGCAAACGTGAATGAGTATTCAGGAAGATACTCAATACTTGACAATGAATTTTATGTACCAAAGCTAGAACAAGTTGCAAAACAATCTAATGATAATAAACAGGGTAGTGGTGAGGCTTTTGATTTATCTTCATCGAAAGAAATAATTGACTCTTTGATCAATGATTCTAATTTAGTATATTCCCATTATCTGAAATTTATTCAGAAGGGACTTGCAAGAGAAATTGCTAGAACTAATTTAATGCTTAATTATTACACGCAATTTTATTGGAAAATAGATTTGCATAATCTTTTCCATTTTTTAAAACTTAGAGTTGACAAAAATGCTCAATATGAAATTAGAGTCTATGCAGAAGTTATTCTAAATATAATAAAGAAGTGGGTTCCGATAGCATATAGCGCTTTTGTTGAATATTGTCTAGAATCAGTTTGTATTTCAAAAACTGGCATAGAAGTAATTCGTAAATTAGTTAAGGGAGAAAATATTACCAGAAAGGAAAGTAGAATTAGTAAGAGGGAATGGGATAAGTTAATGTCGATACTTGATAAAAAACTTTCAAAATAATGAGATTTATCAAAAATTTACTTTTGCATAATAGATGTTTATAAATTTTATTTATGTCAAACTGCTGTTGACGTTTTTGCTTTGTTTTTAGAGATATTATTGAGATTTAATAAAAACAGATTAATGTTAATGATTCTGCTATAGAATTTTTCTATTTAAAATGAAAATAGCTTCCGTTTAATGCTGTAAAAAGTGTCAAAAGGTCTGTGTGTTTTTATAATTCTATAAGCTATGAGGAACAAGATTTGAGTGTTTATAAGTTTCTTCTTGTTATTATTTTTATTCCCATTCAATGGTTGCTGGTGGTTTGGAAGTTAAATCATATACAATTCTATTTACTCTGGAAATATTATTGACAATGGCATTGCCAACATCTTGAAGAAAATTCCAAAATATTAACGAATATTGGTTTTTATTTTCAAATGGAAACGCATCAGCAGTCATGCCGTCAGAAGATGTTACAGCCCTCAAAGCACAAACATATTCATATGTGCGATTATCTCCCATAACTCCCACAGTTTTTATTGGTAATAGTATAGCAAAAGCCTGCCATATTTTACTATATAAATCATAATCTTTCATTTTATTAATATAGATTTCATCTATATCTTGTAATATTTGCAGCCTTTCCTTATTCACTTCGCCTATAATCCTTACTGCAAGTCCAGATCCAGGAAATGGGTGCTGAAATATTATTTCATCTGAAAGACCAATTTCTTTTCCAAGTAACCTTACCTCATCTTTAAATAGATAACGTAAAGGTTCTACCAATTTTAAATTCATTCTTTCTGGTAAACCTCCAACATTATGATGAGATTTAATTGTACTAGTATGTTCTGAAGCATGCCCTGATTCAATCACATCAGAATATATGGTACCCTGCATTAAAAAATGCACATCTTTTATTTTTTTTGCTTCTTCTTCAAACACTTCAATGAAAGTATTACCAATAATTTTCCGTTTTTCTTCTGGAGCAGTTATTCCTTTTAATTTATTTAAAAATAATCTTGATCTGTCAATGTAGTTTATCGGAATGTTTTTCAACAGAGAAATAGTTTGATTTTTACGTAGTAACCCAGTATTAATAAAAACACAGTTTAATCGTTTTCCTACAGCTCTATATGTGAGAGTTGCTGCAACACTTGAATCTATTCCTCCACTTACTGCAGCAACTATTTTTCTCTTTCCAACCAAATTTTGGATTTTTTCTTTTTGTTCATCAATAAATGATTTAATCGTCCAATCTCTTTTACAATTTGCAATATCTAAGAAATTGGAGAGTAACTTGCTTCCATTTGCCTTAATTTTAACTTCAGGATGAAATTGAGTACAGTAAATTTTTCGCTCTTCATTGGCAATTATTGCGATAGCGTGATTTATTATGCTCAATGCAATAACAGTGAATCCCTGTGGTATTGTTTCAACGCTATCCATATGACTCATTAGTACATCTACTTCGGAATTAACTTTCCACATATCATTTATAATAGGAGACTCTTTTAGAATTTTAATCTTAGTTTTACCAAATTCTTGTTTGAATTTCTTTTTTATCCTTGCTCCAAAATAATGACAAATGAGTTGTTGACCGTAACATATTCCAAGTATAGAAACCCTTTTTATTTCATTATATTTTATAATTTCATGTACTACTTTACTTGTTTTAACAAAATTAGAATTTATAGATTGCGGTCCTCCAGAAAAAATAAATCCATTAAATTTTGACATTGCTTCAAAAGAGGTGAGATTGCTTGAAAATATTTCACAATAAACGTTCATTTCTCTTATTCGTCTTGCAATAAGTTGCGTAAACTGTGACCCAAAATCAATAATAGCAATTGCCGATGACATACTACATCTCCATATTATTTTGAACGATTTTAAGATAGTAAAGAAAATGATAAAACAAGTAAACTAAGACCTGATCGATCTTTAAACACTTGCAAATATATGCATATTGAATATTAATCTTCAATTCTAAACACAGAAATTTTACATGTTTAATAATTCAGAACTTTTTTAATCTCTCTTTGAAGTTGAAAAGAGATATTTAATTTCTTTAAAACAAAAAATATTGCAATTAATATTAATAATTCTCGTTTTAATTGCAAAAAAAATAGTAAACAGTATATTTTGCACTACTTTCTTCAAAAAAAAATCATGAGCAATTCTGTTTTTATTATTGGTTACAGAGTTTATACGAATTTACGCACCATTATTTATTGAAAATAAGTATACTTTTTAATTAAAGAAAAACTTTTAACAGTTTTTAGACTTTACATTAAATCATCATTAATTCGTATAACTACATTGAAATTTATTTACTTTATAATAAAATTGACAATTTGTTGCTTTGAATATAATACTCAGTATTTTTATACGTTGTTGCGTATATTACGTTTTGTTTTATTATTTTTTTTTACTGCATTACACATTCTTAATATTTTATTGTTTTATTATAGATATATCTTCAGATTAATTTTTAATTATAGGTTCTCAAGAGAGAAAGTTTTTAATCATAGAAGAATAAAATTTCTTACAAACAACGTTTTCGCAAATTGTAAAGTTTATCACTTTACAACAACGTACATTACATTAAAACTCTCTCTTAGAGAGAGCAGGTGTTTTTTTCGGAATTTATTTTTGTGCAGCTAACTTTAACTACCAATATTGTACCTAAAGAATCCCCCTGACCATTCTAAAAAATTCAGTGCCGAGTATACTTTACTTTTAGCTTCCTTTACGTTATTTCCTACACCTACTATATTAAGTACTCTTCCACCATCAGAAACTAAATTACCATTTGCATCCAATTGAGTGCCAGCATGGAATACTAGTATTCCTGGAAGGCTTTCGATTTTATTTAATCCTCTAATTATTTCTCCTGTTTTATAGTTATCTGGATAACCTTTGCTTGCCACAACTACACAAACTGTAGATTTATTAGTGAGTTTGACGATTTTAGTATTTAATTTTCCTTCTGCAACTGATAACATTAAGCTTAATAGGTCACAATTTTGATCAAATCTAGGTAAAATAGATTGTATCTCAGGATCGCCAAACCTAACATTATATTCAAGAAGCTTAGGACCATCCTTACAAATTATTAAACCAGCGAAAAGTATACCTTTATATGGCGTTCCCATATTATTCAGCGCTTGAATTGTTGGATTTATTATCCTATCTATAATTTTTTGTTCCATATCTTTGCTTATAATTGAAGGCGATGAGTATGCGCCCATACCTCCGGTATTTTGACTTTCATTATTTTCATTAATTCTTTTATAATCTTTTGCACATCCAAAAATTGCTATCTTCAATTCATCTACAAGAACAAAAAAGCTTACTTCATCTCCCACTAAAAATTCTTCTATGACTATTTCTTCACCAGATTCGCCAAATCTTTTTTCTATCAACATTGAATTTATTGCCGAAAAAGCCTCATTTTCTGTTCTGCATATTATTACGCCTTTTCCTTCTGCAATTCCATTTGCTTTTACTACAAGTGGAAACTTTATTTTATTGCTACGTACAAAGCTTTTAGCTAGCCCTTCATCGACAAAACACTCATACTTTGCAGTTGGTATACTATATTGTTTGCATAAGCCCTTAGTGAAGGATTTTGATGCTTCAAGTTTTGCAGCTGCCCGACTCGGAGCAAAAACGTTTATTCCTTCTGCAACCAAGTTATCAGCAAGACCATCAACTATTGGTTGCTCTGGACCAATAACAACTAATCCTATATTTTCTCTTTTACAAAATTGCGTAATATCAATTGAGTTTTGTATGTTTATATCTACAAGTATTCCAAGATCTTTAATAGTTTGACGACCAGGAGTGATATATAACTTAGTTAAAATGGGAGATTTTCTTAAAGCCCAAATCAAGGCATGTTCACGTCCACCAGAACCAATAACTAAAACTTTCATCTTTAAATCCTCGTTTTTATGTTAAAATTATCATTTAGTTATAACAGTAACATTACTCATGTATTTTTGCAACACGTTTGGTACTGCAATTGATCCGTCGGAATTTTGATAATTTTCCATTATTGCAATAATAGTTCTTCCTATAGCTAAAGCTGAGCCATTTAAAGTATGAACATATTTTTTAATCTTCTTATCAGTTTGTAAAAAATATTTTGTATTCATTCTTCTCGCTTGAAATGCACCACAATTTGAGCAGCTCGATATTTCTATATATTTGTTTTGTTCAGGTAACCAAACTTCTATATCATAGGTTTTCTGTGCGGCAAAGCTCATATCACCACTACACAGTAATACTACTCTATATGGTAATTCTAATAGCTTTAATATCTTTTCAACAACACTTACCATGCGTTCAAGCTCATCATTTGATTGATTTTCAGTTGTGATACTTACTAACTCTACTTTGCCAAATTGGTGCTGTCTAAGCATACCTTTTGTGTCTTTTCCTGCGTTTCCAGCTTCTTTGCGAAAACATTCTGAATATGCAGTAAAACGAATTGGCAGCTCTTTTTTTTCTATTATTTTATTAGCAACTAAATTTGTTAGAACGACTTCGGCCGTAGGAATCAATCTTAATTCATCAGTAGTCAAGTATGAATCATCAGAAAATTTTGGTAGTTGACCAACATTGTACATCGCTTCGCTTTTAACTAGAATCGGATGATGTATTTCAGTATAGTCAAATTCATTAATGTGTGTTTCAAGCATAAAATTTACTAACGCTCGTCCAAGTTTAGCTAAGTTTCCTTTCAATATTGCAAATCTTGATCCAGAGATTTTTACCGTTTGTTTAAAATCTATTGAATTCAACATTTCTCCGATTTCATGATGAGACTTTGGTGCAAAACTAAATTTTCTTTTTTCTCCATACTTTCTAACTTCTAAATTGGAACTTTCATTTTTACCTATTGGTACATTTTGTGCTGGAATATTTGGCAAGTTAGATAAGATGTTTACTAAGTATTTTTTTTTTGTTTGCTCTTTTAAGCTAACTGCTTCTATTTCGTTTGCTATATTCTTTGATTCTTCTATTTCATTTTCACATGGTTTTTCACTCATTTTAAGTTTTAATATTTGATTTGTGATATAATTTCGCTTCCTATTCAAATTTTGCAGTTTAGCGGTTAATGACCTTTTTTCATAATCGATTTTCAATATTTCTTCCAAAGCAAAATCTTCAATTGCTCTGCTCTTCATAGCTTTTCTAAATTCTTCAGGGTTTTTGCGTATATACTCCATATCATGCATATATTGTGCTATTACTCTACAAGAGTAACTTTACTTTAAAAATCTTTAATACTCAATATTTTTACGCATTTTATTCAAATAGTTCTTGATATCTAAGTTAATGATACCTTAACCTAAGTTAAGTATATCGGCTTTGGCTGAAATTAAGGATAATAATATTATCTTATAGCACATTCTCATTGTTGTTCAATCCAAATGAATATTTATATGTTTTTTATAATTTTGCTTTATTTTATAATTAAAGTTTGTAGTACTTGATATGTGAGAAAAAGGTTTTCTTTTGAAAAAAATTACATTTGGAAGATGTAAAAGATTATATGTAGGGAAGACTAGTTTTATGTATTGATGAAGATAGACTCATTGAGCTAGATTTTCTTAAAAAGAAGATTTTCTTACTTTTTCTCTATTTTCGCTTTCATTTCTTATAATTTTTTTTCCGCATAATATATCTTTGATTTCATCTCCTGTCAAGGTTTCAAATTCTAGTAGGTTTTCAGCGATGAGCTCAAGATCTTTACAGTGTTTAGTTAAAATATCCTTTGCTTTTTCATAACATGAAGATACAACACGTTTTACTTCTTCATCTATAAATCTTAGAGTATCTTCAGATATTATATCAGAACTATGCGTACTGTTCTGTTCACGACCATGATATATTAGTCCTACCTTGTCACTCATTCCCCATTTTGTTACCATAGCTCTTGATAGATCAGATGCTTGCTTTATATCTGAAGACGCACCACTTGTAATTTTATTATAACCAAAAATTAATTCTTCTGCTACTCTTCCACCCATGGCAACTGTTATGTCCGCTATCATTTTTTCTCTTGTGTAAGATACTCTATCTGTTTCTGGCAATCTCATAACTAAACCTAAAACTCTACCTCTTGGGATGATAGTTGCCTTATGTATTGGATCAGAAGAAGGCATATTAACAGCAACAACTGCGTGACCAGCTTCATGATAAGCGGTGAGCTTCTTTTCCTCCTCTGTCATAATTAAAGAACGTCTTTCTACACCCATCATTACTTTGTCGCGTGCATATTCAAAATCATCCATAGTAACGATCTTTTTATTCCTTCTTGCGGCAATAAGCGCAGATTCATTTACTAAATTTGCTAAATCTGCACCTGAAAAACCAGGCGTACCTCTTGCAACTGTTTTTACGTTTACATCAGGAGCTACTGATATCTTTTTTATATGCGTATTTAATATCTTTTCGCGTCCATTTATATCAGGCAAGGAAATGGTAATCTGGCGGTCAAAACGACCAGGCCTAAGAAGTGCTTGGTCTAAAACATCTGGACGATTTGTTGCAGCGATTATTATTACGCCTTCATTAGACTCGAAGCCATCCATTTCAACTAATAATTGATTCAATGTTTGCTCTCTCTCGTCGTTTCCACCGCCAAGACCGACACCACGATGCCTACCTACCGCATCTATTTCATCTATGAAAATTATACATGGAGCATGTTTTTTACCCTGATCAAACATATCACGTACGCGACTTGCGCCAACACCAACAAACATTTCAACAAAATCAGATCCAGAAATGCTAAAAAATGGTACATTAGCTTCTCCAGCAATTGCACGAGCAAGTAGAGTTTTACCAGTTCCAGGAGAGCCAATTAAGAGACATCCTTTTGGTATTTTTCCACCTAAGACCTGAAATTTTTGTCTTTGTTTAAGAAAATCAACAATTTCTATTAATTCTTCCTTTGCCTCATCAATTCCAGCAACATCATCAAATGTAACTTTTTTTCCGCTAGTCATGAGTCTAGCTTTTGATTTTCCAAAGCTTATGGTTCTATTACCACCTGCTTGTGTTTGTTTCAAAAGAAAAAGTAACAGTCCTATAAAAATAAATGTTGGAATCCATTGAATAAGTAACCCTCCAATAATGCTCATTGCAGAATCTTCAGTTGAAAAGGAAAATTTTACTTTTTTATCATGCAAACTTTTTATTAAGTCGCTATATACGACGCCATTTGAATTAAAGTTTGATCCATCTCTAAATTTGCCTTCAATATTTTGACTTCTTATTACGACACTTTCTATATCACTGTCTTCTAATTTAGTTAGAAATTCCGAAAAAGGTATAGTTTTTTTATTTTTTCCTGTATTTCCGCTGAATTGAATATAGGCAGCCGCAATAAGAACAACTATTACTAGCCAGATCAGCAATCCTTCTAAAAATTTTTTCATTATTATCTTTGATTAAATATTAATTAACTCTACCAGATTTTGTTTTACTATGCTATTAGTAATGAATTGAAACTTATCGCTATGGATATTTTCCTCATTATAATTTATGTGAAAATAAGCCAGTAACTTTCTATCTTTTAGTACTACAGGTAAAGAATAAAAAACTTCAGAACAACAATTATAATTCTTCAAAAAAGTCGGAATTTTATACACCGTTTTTAACGGTGAAATAGTTATTGAACACTTCTGATTCCAAAGTATTGTACAGTTAAATCTATTATCCCATTTGACAGGATAATTGAGTGGTAAATTTACAGATAATTCATGTATTTTTGATACTTCTCTCATTATCAATATACTTTCTTTATATTTTTTTATTTTGCACTCAGAAAACGTACAGTGGAAATCATTGTTTATTTCTGATATTCGTTTGAATATTTTAATAAAATTATTAAATCTTGGTTTGTAGTATTTACTGCTTATTGCCATCATAGAATAAAGTAATAGTCTTAGAGCTATTTCTTCCGGTAATTTATAAAATTCACTTAGTTTGATTTCAATATAACCAAGATCATGAATATTAACACAGTCATTAAACGCGAGACGTGTATAGTGCATCAGTGCTCTTGCAGCTCTTTTTATGTGAAGAGCTGCGAGACATATTCGTTCTGTTAAAATTTCTTGATTATTGCTTACTCTAAGGAGATTTCGATACAATGTACGCCTGTATTTTAAATCTTGATTGCTTTTATCTTCAATCCATTTTAGCAAATAAAAATTTGCATATTTTTCTATTTTACTACGACTAAAACTTAACAATGGTCTTATTATGTAAACTCCGTTCAAAAGAGATTTATCATCCATAGATGATAACCCATCTACTCCGCTACCGCGTTCAAGTCTGAGTAGAAATGTTTCTGCTTGATCATCTTTGTGATGAGCAACAAACAAGTGTTTAACATCGTTATCTTTACACCACTTAGTTAACAGACTATACCGTGCATTTCGTGCTTGCGACTGAATATTGCTCTTAATGTTTTGTTTCTTCCAGTTTAATATGAATGAGCTTTTAACTCCAAGTTCTTTTGCATAACTTACAGCAAATTCAGCTTCATTCTCAGATTCTGGACGTAATGCGTGATTTACTGTCAATGCTATAGGCGTAGGATAAAATCTTTTTTTTGTCCAATTAATCATTAAATGAAGTAAAGTTATACTATCTATGCCACCTGAAATCGCAACTGCAATCCTATCGTTAGGAATAGCAAAACTTTCAACTATATCTTGAAATAATGACTCTAATTCCACATCGTGCCTAAACTGATGAAATTTTTTATCAACGACTTAGCGTGCTTTTTATTTTACCTTAATCTACTTTTTAATTTTACACATCGCTCCCATCTTTTAATATAAGAAGGATGTTTATCTTTTAATTTTGTTTTAGAACGTTGTTGTTCTTTTAAAAAGAAAAGTGTAGTTACAAGACTCAAATCATATACCTATCCTATTTCAACTTCTACTTACTACAATAAAAGACAGGTGCGAAAGTAAATTTCCAGAGTGGTCAAATCAACACTTGACACTGAGAGTCTATGGCAAATCTTTTTAATTTTTGTGCAAAAAAAAAACCTGAGACTCATACCAAATATTAGGGTGTGACAAACTATTTCTTCTCTTCTTTTTTAGAAAATGAGAACTCTACTCTGCGATTTTTAGCATGCTGTTTTTCATATTTAGAATTCTTAGAGTCATCTTGCACATAAACCAAAGGTTCGGTCTCACCCTTAGACGCAGTCTTTATTCTATTTTCTAGATAAGGTGCACAGCCAGTCATAAATTTTTTAGCTGCATTTGCTCTTCTTTCACCTAACGCAATATTGTATTCATAAGAACCACGATTATCTGTATGACCAGTTACAGTAACATTCATACCTGGATTATTCTGTAGTACCTCGATTACATCAAGCAATACATCTGCACCCGCCTCATTAATGTTAGATTTATCATAATCAAAAAAAACTCGCCTTTCGCTTATCTGTTTAATAACAGAGCCCGTTTTACTCGCTGTGCCAACTCCTACCTTTTTTGGACAAGAGCTTATGCCAGTAAGTAGCAGACAAAAACAGCACATTGCAATTAACTTACTCCACATCATTAAACCTCCATAAACTTTTAAATGTTAGTAGTAATATCTAACTGTGTCTAGTATAGTCTAAAAAAATGAAATACAAACATTTTTCTGCGATCTTACAATTAATTTTGTAATAAAACGTTATAACCCCTGTGAAGGAAAATTTACTTAGCAGTATGTAAAATTTTAAATTTGTCTTTAAATTTGGTTAAATACTTTTAATTTTAATGTTAATACGTTGCACATTAAACATGTATTTAACTTTAAATTAGCATGAAGAGAAATGAGATAGATTTCAGTATTCCTTGAACCAAACAATAACAATATGTTATATAATGTATAATTATATAGTAAATTTGTTCTATTATCTATAATAGATGATTAATTATAAAGAAATTATAAGTGAGAGCTTTTTACAAAGCAAAAGTAGCAAAAATGCTAATCAAAGACAAATAATTGTGTTAATGCAAAAAAAAATGAAGTCTCCCTGAAAGCGCAATAGCAATCTTATTTGTATTATCTAAATTTAGATGAAAGACTTTCAGTCTATTTATAATAGATTATTCGAATTCATTGTGTAGATCGATACTTTTTAAAAGTATTTTGTGTATATATTACACAGAGTATAGATTTTATTTTTCTGTAAAAAAGCTTGGTTTTATGGAGTGTTTAGCAATGTTAATGCACAAGGAATTTCATATGAAAAATAAAAACGTGCATGCATTATCTATAATGCGATTTATTTACATTGTGATTTGTAATGTAATTAAAGTGTATTAAAACAAGATTTATCTTAGAGAGTTTTATAAAAAAAAATTGCATAAAATTTGGATAAACGCTCTATGATGCAACTGACTTTAATTTAAATTAAATATTATAATTGATAATTAAGATTGAAATTAAAAACTCTGTTTTCGCTAAGAATCAAAATTCAGCAACAAAAAATAGTTCTTGTGATCTCTTTTTAGAGTTAATCAAAAAAAAACTATTAGATTTAGTATCTAAAAATAGAGATTTTATCAATTTAAAGATCTAATTCATATAGTAAATTAATATAACTTTAAAATTTGTTACTTAACTTAACTTAAATAAAGTAGTATGAAAATACATTAATATTGCTCCATATCTATATATAGAATAATTTTAAAACAAAAGTATATTACAAGATATTTTGATTCTTTAATTTAAAGACAGATAGATATTATTAGAATCTGTATGAATTATTTTTACTCTGAAAAAATATAAATCTTTGTATTAGCCTACTTAATTAAGATCTTAACTAAGATCTAAGCGTCTTAAATTTGATATTTTTAACAGCAGTAAAATTTATTTTTTAATAATTAATTCTTTGATTTTATTAGTTAATTATAATTTAAATATATCCTGTATTATTTAATCTATATTCATCAAGAATTTGACGTTAAAATTATTTACGTCAAGAAATTTATTTCAAAATTGAAATTTGAGTTTTTATTTTCAAGTTTTCCATTAAGTTAAGTTAAACCTTATCATTTAGTTTTAGTTTTTTTAACTGAATTTAAGAAATCAGTTCTTTACTTGATTGATTAGTTTTTTGTTTTTTGGATTTTTATATTTTGTATCAGCAAAAACACTCAGACCCCACACACTGCTTATAAAGAACAAGTATAACCAACACTGAAAGTGTTTTACTTATTTTAAACCGTATTTAAATACGATTGCTAAAATTAGTAGTAGCTTTTTTTAATTTTGAATCTGTTAAGAATTCATTTTCTAGTTTTAGTCATTTTGACATATCTGTATAGGGGATATATTTAAAATTATTTCAGCAATACTAATTTGCTTCAATTTTTCTAAAAAATTAATATCAATTATATTGATAATAAGTTTGATTTAGAGAAAAGATCTTTATCTTTCGAGAAAGTTTGTAATTCAATAGATAATATTTCATTATTAACTATATGCAGATACTGCATCAAGTACATTACTAAAATTTGAAATAAATTAATTTTGTTCATTTCAACAATATATCTAATAATTTAGATTAGTTTTTTAGTATAACTTTAAATATTTTTAATTATTTTATTTTTGATTTTTGAATGAGGAAAACTAATGTGCGATTAGATTATTATTAGGTTAATAATAATCTTTTTTACAATTTAAATATAAATTACTGAAATTTCTTTAACGTTTTCATTTATTATTTTTCTACTTATTTTCAAATTTTGAATATTCAAATTTACTACTAATGTAGTTCAGTTTTAAATTAAAATTTTTACTTACTATATTTAAGCAGAATTCTTTTTTTTTTCTATAGTATAGAATTTGAAATTGAAAATAAAATCTTGATTTTCGTATTTAAATTATAGACTTCTTAATAAAGAGACGCTATAAATATTTTTCATGTCATGCGAGAAAAGAGTTTTTATAATTATTGATGGTTATAATTTTCTTTTTAGATCCTATCACGTTTTACATCATTTGACCACAACAACAGGTATTCCTATAGGTGCCGTATATGGTTTTCTAAATATGGTTCTTAAATATATTACTCATTCAGACTATTTGACTATAGTACTTGATACTGGCAAAAAAAATTTTAGACATAATCTATTTCACGAATATAAGGCAAATAGAATAGCCTCTTCTGAAGACCTTATTCGACAATTTACAATACTAAGACAAGCAGTAGAGGCCTTCAATTTTAGCTACGAAGAAGTTGAAGGGTATGAGGCAGATGATATAATTGCAACAATAGTTACAAAGTACGCCAATCAAAAAGATTTGAAACTAGTTATAGTTTCATCAGATAAAGATTTATTTCAACTTTTGAGTTACAATGTTTTAATATTTGATCCTATAAAAAACATATATATAGATGAAGAACAAATAGTAAAAAGGTTTGGTGTAAATTCGAATAAGCTTCTTGATTTATTTTCTCTCGCCGGTGATGCATCTGATAATATTTCAGGTATTCCAGGAATAGGTTTAAAGACTGCAGTTAAATTACTTGATGAATTTGGTTCTTTAGATAATATTTTTGGAAATATTAATAGAATTGAACGAACAAGGATACGTAATATGCTTATCCAACACAAAGAAAAAGCTCTAATTTCACGTAAACTTTTATTACTATGCAAGGATGTAGATCTTCAGCATAATATTACAAAATATAAAGTTCGTCTTCCAAATATGGATATGTTATTATCTTTTCTTAAAAGATATCAATTTGATTCGTTAATAGGTAAAGCGGAAAAGATTTATTATCTTAATAAGAAATTTGCAATAGAGAAAAAAAATAGAATTTTCTGGCAAAGAATTGGAAAAATTTTTAGAGTACTGTAGATGCGAAGGCAAAATTGTAATTTATTGTCGTTTTGATAAAAACGTACTTATCGAAATATCCTTATCTTACAATAAAGATAATATTTTCTATGTAAGTCAAAGATATTTGCATGATGCAATTATCATGATTAATTCGACTATTCTCTTAAATGAAGTGCTTAAAATAGTACATAATGTTAGAAAGGTCAGAGAAATATTTTCCTTAATAGAGGAAAAACTTTCATCAGTTGATGATTTGATGCAATGTCATGTAGTCCTGATACGGGGAAATACGATCACAGTATTATTTCAAATATAGTTGCGCATAACTTTAGTGAAAATATGGATGTTTTTTCATCAAAAACTTTGATAATGATTTACGAAAGGTTAACACAAAGATTATTTCAAGAGAAGCTTTTCACTATTTATGAGCGCTTTGATAAACCGCTTATGAAAGTAATGCTTAACATGAAGCGAAATGGAATATTGATAAATATTCAAAAATTACAGGAATCATCAGACCCTTTTCAGAAGTTATTAGTTCCACTTGAGAATGCTATATATAATATAGCAGGAGAAAAATTCAATCTTGCTTCATCAAAACAATTAAGTGATATATTATTTAATAAGATGAGATTTAATAATAAGAAAAAGTTGAAATCTGGATGGTTATAGCACAAATTTTGAAATACTAGAAAAACTTAGAATGGATGGAATTGAAATTGCTGGTAAAATTTTAGATTGGCGACATTTAAACAAATTAAAAGGTACATACGTTGATGCATTAATCAAGCAAGTTAATCCTACTGATGGTAGAGTGCGGACGAGCTTTTCAACATCTGTGACAGGTAGACTTAGTTCCAGCAATCCTAATCTTCAGAGTACTCCTGTCAGGAAGTAAAGAGGGAAATTTTATCAGACAAGCCATTTATTGCACCAAAAGGATATAAAATAATTTCCGCAGATTATTTCCAAATGGAATTGAGACTTTTGGCGCATATTGAAAATACTACTGCATTTAAAGAAGCTTTTATAAGTTGTCAAGATATTCACAATATTACTGCAAGACAAGTTTTTGGACTGCAAAAAGATATAGAAGTTGATAGAAAATTGAGACAAAAAGCAAAGTCTATTAATTTCGGTAATTATATATGGGGATTAGTCCGTTTGGTCTTGCAAAACAATTTAAAATTACCATCAGAGAGGCCTCCGAATATATTGATTATTATTTTTCTTGTTATTCGGAGATAAAAAATTATATAAAAAAAAAGAAATATCTATCGCAAAGCAGTATGGTTATGTAGAAACCTTATTTGGTAGAAGATGCTTTATAAAAAATATAAACAATAAAATTCCTTATTTAAGACAATTTGCAGAAAGAGCGGCGATAAATTCGCCTATACAAGGAACTGCTGCTGATATAATAAAACGTGCAATGATTCAACTTCATAGTCAGCTGAAAGCTGGAAGAATAATTCTTCAAATTCATGACGAGCTATTAATTAAAGTAGAAAATAATAAGGCAAAAGAAGCGGCAAAACTAGTTAAAAATGTAATGGAGAATGCGATAAAAATTTCTATACCACTTGAAGTTAAGATAAAAATTAGTGATAACTGAGGCTCAAATTTTTTCAATAATGATTTAGTTGAGACAACATTCTTGTGAATAAAATCACTTGAATTTATATATAATATATTATATATTCTTCTATGAGAAGTTTTAGAGTGAATTTATCATGATAAGTGTGCCGTCAACTTCACAAATAGAAAAAAATGATTTTTCAGAATTATTTACTCAGTTAGATAGTGGAAATGGTGGGGATCTCAAAAAGAGGAAACATAGATTGATTTATCGAGCTTTTCTGAATACTTTGGAAAACCCAGAAAAACAAGCACGACAAAAAATGAGAAGGATATCGGAGAAGCTGCAAGAAGAATTTCCAGAGGAGCAAAAGCAAAAATTACTAGCTGATTTGAATTTGTTAGATGAACAGGTGTCTCGATTACAAAGTGAGAATGAAAAGAAATTTTTTGCTTTTGTATTTCAAAATAGAGTTGAGATATTTAATGATATTAATAAAAGAATAAGGCCATTAAGTGGAGAAAACTTTCTTCAATTTTTGATTTCTGTATTTAAGAAAATAAGAGAAAAAAAAATAGCTGGTGAAGAAAATTTAGAAAATGAAAAAATAACAGAAATAGTTGATAATTGTCTAATTGATGCACGAGGTAAGGAAGCTAGAGATTCACTTATGAAATTTGTTACGTGGCCGTTTGGTATAAGAATAGATTTTAAAAATATTTCTGATTCTTTGATGAGTGAATTAAAAAAAAAGGTATCCTTTTTAAATTCCAATAAAAAAGAAGGTGGTGCTCAGTTGCTTAGCGATGAAGAAATGGTAGTTATATTTTTACGTAAATCTTTATTTCCTGTTATTTTTTTTACTTTTGCTGCATTAGTGTTTAACACTGGCTTGATTATGGTGAGTATTGGTACTGTTGGACTTTTATTCAATGAAGTAAATCAAATTAAAGATCTTTTTTCGAATAAAAGAGGGAGTATCTTATGTAAATCTCAAATTGAAGAGGAAAAAGAATGGAATGACGAAGTTAATGCTAGAATTAATGAAATTCTAAAAATTTTGATATTTAAGGAAGTCCAGAAAGATGATAAATTTACTGTAATGTCTAGTATGAAACTTATCCAAGAAAATGAAAAGCAACCTAGTGTTATACTTGAACAAGTTAACATAGAAGATGTTAAGGATTTTTTAAAAAATGAAAAGTCCTATGAATTTGAGAGACTTTTATAACTCAGTTCCACCTACTGTAATTGAGTCAATTTTGAGCGTTGGCTGACCAACTCCAACAGGTACATTTTGTCCATCCTTTGAGCATGTACCAACACCAGGATCTAGCTTTAAGTCATTGCCGACCATAGATATTTTTTTTAATATTGTTAACCCATCACCGATTAGTGTTGCACCTTTAACCGGCTGTGTAATTTTGCCATTTTCTATCAAATAAGCTTCTGAAGATGAAAAAACAAACTTTCCTGATGTTATATCAACTTGTCCGCCATCAAAATTTACTGCATACAAACCTTTCTTTACACTAGATATTATTTCTTTTGATGTATGCTGTCCAGATAACATATAAGTATTTGTCATGCGCGGTATAGTAACATCTTTATAACTCTCCCTTCTACCATTACCGGTTGAGTTTACTCCCATTAGTTTAGCATTCATATCATCTTGTATATATCCTTTGAGTACTCCATTTTCTATTAACACATTATAACCAGAAGGAGTACCCTCATCATCTATGTTAATAGAACCACGCAAATTAGGAAGAGTTCCATCATCAACTATTGTAATACAACTATCTGCTACTTGCCTACCAATGGCATTTGAAAATGCCGAGATTCCTTTACGATTAAAATCTCCTTCAAGTCCATGACCTACGGCTTCATGTAACAATATTCCTGGCCAGCCAGCACCTAGAACAACTGTCATCTCTCCAGCTGGAGTTGGAACTGCTTCAAGATTTACTAATGCTTGTTCTAAGGCCTGATCCGCAATTTGTTTCCATTTTTTTTGAGAGATAAACTTACTACAAGAATTTCGTCCCCCGTGTCCTGCAGAACCTTTTTCGATACGACCATTCTTTTCTACGATAACAAGTACATTAAAGCGTACTAGAGGTCTAATGTCGCTTGATTTATAATCATCTTTTATTATTTGTACAACTTGCCACTCTACATCAAGAGTTATTTTTACTTGTTTCACATAGTCATTTTTGGATCTTATATATTCATTAACTTGATTAAGTAGTTTAATTTTTGATTTCAAATCTATTTCTATTATTGGATTAATTTTCGAATACAGATTATTTTTTTCTTCTTTTAAAGTTATTATTTTTTTTTTATTCAAATATGACGAGCTTCTCACTATAGAAGCAGCATTGCTGATTTCTTTTTCGCTAATTTCAGAAGAGCAAACAAAAGAAGTACTATCCTCACAGAAAGATCTCAAACCAAATCCCATTCTAGTATTTAAATCCATATGCTTTAATATGTTATCATCGAAAACTAAAAATTGTGATTGGCAAAACTCTAAAAATAATTCACCACCATCGCTATTATTCAAAGCGTAATTGACTATTTTATATACATTATTGATATTAACATCATTTTGAGAAAAAAAGATCTGATCAAGATTTAAATTGTAGAACATTGTATTTGAACTTAAAATTACTTAATTATATTATTTAATTTGAGTATAGTAAACAATAAAGCTCGGGTGGCGGAATCTGGTAGACGCGCTAGCTTCAGGTGTTAGTAACTTTTTAGTTGTGGAAGTTCAAATCTTCTCTCGAGCATTCTTAATTTTATATTAATTTGAATAAATTAATGATATAAGTGATTACACTTGGTGGTATGAATTTTGAAAAAGAATGATAAAGATTTCACTTAAAATGTTTAAAAGAAATTTTGTTTACTATTTTTTAAAATAGTGACTACAGTTAATTATTGTTTGGCTTTTACTTGAAATCGTATTTCATTATTTTTAATAGCGAACTAATCATGGTTTTGATTTGTTTAATAAATTTTAATTATTAATTTCTTTATAAAAACTATATAACTATATTTTAATAATTAGTTCAGTATAAAAAGTGTTCTTCAAAAAGTGAAAGATAATTACGTAAGTCTACTTAATAATATTTATTACCTTTTGAGTTTGATTATGTTTAATACATAAATGTGAATTAAGTTGAAAATTAAAACAAATGCAAAAGGAAAAAATAAAATAGTAATAAAAAATTTATATAGATAGATGAGTTTAAAGGATAAATTGCTAACAATTTGATATCTAAACTACGCAAATTATTAGGTTAAAATAAGAAGATTAATACGTATACTATTGATGTAGTAATGTAATACGTATTTTTGACGAATGAATAAAGGACAATGTATCAACAAAATAATTGAATAGTGATGTATTAAAACAATAATCAAGGACGAATTAAAAATTGTAATAGAAAATTTAAAAAAAATAATAAAATATTAGTAATGAAGAATTAAAAAAATAAAAACGAAGAATTACTAGAAAATTTGTAATCGATAAAAAAATAAAGAACATAAGAATTAATGAGAGATTACTAGTAGAGAGAATATAAGTAAAAATGAATAATGTATTTGATAAAAGGCGTTTGTGTAAAAGATAACAAAAAATTCAACAACGTTAAAAAAATAGAACGAATAATTTTCAAATTAAAAATCAAAAAAAAATCAAAGAGAAGAAAAACAATGGAAAATACAGTAGAGATACAAAATATATACATTATATTTACAATGCAAAAAGATTTTTGCTTTAAATAATTTTTAAACGCTTTAATTAAAAATTAAAATTTCGTGTTATTAAAGTGTTTTTTGAAAACAAATAAAATTGAATTGTTACAACAGATAATAAAAAGCTAAAATTGAAAAACCAATAAATAGTAAAATTCAATTGTATTTTACTTTTGTATAAATTATTTTAATGGTGAGACTTGCAATATTATCAAATATTTATTTATATAAATAGTGCCAGTATTGATAAAAGTATATTAGTTTTGCTTTAGAACAATGCACCTCTTCATTCCCCTAAAGTCATATGCATATTCCAAGAAAGATAATCCATATGAGGGAATTATTTTTTCGAAATCATCCTGATCTTCGCCCACTTCCAATATTGAAGTTCCATTTTTTTTAAGACATATTCTCAATATAGGAAAAATACTTAAATAGCAACTTAAACCATCAATGCCTCCATCAAGTGCAATTTTCGGTTCTTTTTGTACCTCCGCCTGTAGATCTTTTAATTTATCACTTTTAATATACGGAGGATTGCTGATTATAAGATCAAATAAACCTTTGCATTTTGTCCACGAATTGAGAGATATTTTAGCTCTGTTGAGTAGATTATGTTTTTTTACGTTCTGACATGCAACTCTGTATGCTTTTAGGCTTTTTTCAAAACCAATACCAATAGCGTATTTATATTCGCTAAGTACTGATATTAGTAAACAGCCTGTTCCTGTGCCAAAATCTGCAATTTTTAATTTCTGTTTTTTATTTGGGTAGTATTTTAATACTGTTGAAATTATCGTCTCACTGTCTGGTCTTGGATCTAAAACGTGACGATTAACTATAAAGTCTTTGCTCCAAAATTCACGATTTCCTATTATATGAGATATAGGGTATTTTTTGGCTCTTTTTTTTGTTAGTTTCCAAAATAACCGCTCTTTCTCTATTGGTACCTGATTACCAGAATTCATAATTATAAACGATTTTTCTACGCCAAAAACATGCTGCATGATAATTTCGCAATCTAGATATGGCGATTCAATTTTATGCGACAACAGCAATTCTGATCCTTCTAGAATTAGAGTACTGATAGTTTTCATCTTTTCAAAGATTTGCACCTCTTTTAAGCAAGAACGATGAGGTCTTTTCAAGATAACTAAATCACATTACAGTGTCAAATAAGTTGCAATTTTTAGCTTGCTTTAGTTTTTAATTCATAACCTATGAAGTTGTTTTCTAGATCCTTAGAATTTAAAAAAAAATATAGAAGATTTTTCGTTCTTTATTTAAAAATTTAATTTGTTGAATCTTTTTAACAAAGATGAATTAAAGTTTTTATTAAACTTGATCTACCTTATGAAAATATTACCAAATTTATTTTTTTCAAATAATTCTTTACATTATAGAGACTGCTTATTTTTTCATTGCTTTGTTTGTTTTGAGTCTTACTTATAATTTATAGTGAATTTAATAAAATTTATTTGTAGTACAGAGTAGAATTTTATTCTGATATATATCAGAAAAGACATCATCATATCTTAATTTTACTATTATATCTATACTCTAATCTTTAAATAAGATAAGGTTTTCAAAACGCTTGACAATTAAGAATTGTATCTATAAAATACGTTCATAGAATTAGTTATTTTGATTGTCATCTTATATTTTTCTCGATTTTTTGTTACTTGCCTTATAATTAAATTCTTGAGTTTAATTTTTAATAATTCACTTAAATTCACTTATCATACAGATTTTGGATTTTTCAATATGCCATATCGTTAGTTTTAGCACTCTTTACTTCTAAATTTTATCATGAAATTTTTAAATTGTATTATATGATGATGCTGTTCCGTTACAATGTATTTACATGTTCGTCATTAGAATAAAAAACTGGATACAGTCTTTTAATTATCTAAAATTTTAATATTTAAATATGTTTATTAACATTTAAATAGAATTATTAATTCTATTTGTAAATATAATTTTACTTCAATACTTCTATAATAGGTAGAGAATGCTATAAAATTCTTATTTATTGTGAACGCAATTGGAACTGTAAAAATGATAATGTAGTCTCGTATTAGATTTGCTTTTTATATTAAAACTTTAACCTGTAACTCATTAATAGTACTATTAATAGTATTATAATTATATAAAAAATTATATTTTATGGCTGAATTTGGAAATATACTACTATTGGTAGCTTGCTTGCTATCTTTGATGTATTTATTTTTACCGCTCGTTACTTATTATTTTATCACTATTATTATATTTTTCTGCACATCAGTATCGATGATTGTATTAATTTACTGTCATATCACAAATGATTTTTCACTTGAGAATGTATATTACTATTCTCATACAACGAAGCCTTTAATCTATAAAATATGTGGCACCTGGGGAAATAAAGAAGGATCCATGTTACTTTGGAATTTAGTGCTCGCTTTTTACTTGTTTTTAATGAATATTTTTATTTACGATAATAATGAGTTAAAGAAGTTATCGTTGATAACTCAGGGACTAATCTGCTTTTGTTTTTTATTGTTTACTTTATTTGAATCAAATCCTTTTGTTAAAATGCCAAACATTGAAATGAATGGTCTTGGCTTTAATCCAATATTGCAAGATATAGGTCTTGCTATTCATCCACCGATATTGTATTTAGGGTATCTCGGATTTAGCGTTCCCTTTTCGCTTTCTATAGCTGGATTGATTGCAAATTCTGATGGAAATCTTTGGGCTAAAGTTATCAAACCTTGGGTACTTGTTTCTTGCTCATTACTTACTTTAGGTATTGGTTTTGGTAGTTGGTGGGCCTATCGTGAACTTGGTTGGGGCGGATTTTGGTTTTGGGATCCAGTTGAAAACGTTTCTTTGATGTTATGGCTAATCGCAGTAACATTAGTACATCTACTACTTCTAGTACGAAATTTCAATATTTTAAGAAATTTTGCTATTTTACTTGCGCTTACAACTTTCATATTGAGCATAACTGGAACATTTTTAGTTCGTTCCGGAATGCTTATTTCAGTACACGCATTCACTAACGATCCAAAGCATGGAGTATTTATATTAGTATTACTTAGTGTAATTACAGTTAGTAGTTTAACACTATTTTTAGTATTTACAAAAAAAAACAATTGTTCATTTACTGTAGTAAAACAGCGCTTGACACTTGAGTTCAAAAAAAAATCGATAAATGATCGAGTCGCTAAGATTGCAGAGAGCAAAAAATTCTTTTCACATCTTACAATAATATTAGTAAACAATTTATTATTCATCACTGCTTTTTTTGCTGTATTAGTTGGAACGTTATATCCTTTAATATTTAAATATTTAACTGGTAGGCTTATTTCAGTTGGAGCGCAGTATTATAATTCTTTATTTAATCCTATTACACTAGTAATCTTGATTCTTATGATTGTTGGCCATTACTCTGATTGGCAAGAAAATAGTTTGTTATCAATATTTCGTCAATATAGATTTTCATTTTGTAGTGCTGCAGCTATTTTACCATTTGTTTTACATATGGATTTTATGATTGCACTATCAATTAGTATCTCTATAGCGCTATTAGTTTTTATTTTTGAAGCATATAGTAAAAAAATTCGTTTGTTTAAAACAGTATTTACTGAATCAATTTTACTAGCAAAAAAACTTTCTAAGTCATATTATGCTATGATGATAGCACATGCCGGGATAGCAATTCTTGTTCTTGGTGTAACTTGCCTAGTTGGCTGGCAAGAAAAAAAGGAAAATTACCTGAAAATAGGAGATAACATAACGATCAATAAATTTAAGATCATTTTACGAGACATTGAATTAATAAAAAAGAAAAATCTTCATGCGGTGAGAGGAACAATGGATGTAATAAATTTATTTAATAATAAAATAATAGGTGAAGTAATGCCTGAATATAGATTCTATCTTGTAGAAGGTAAAAAGAATGTTGAAAGTAGTATTCATCATAACTTATTCTCTGACATTTATGTTATAATTGGCGAGATTGACAAGAGTAGGAGCAGAATCGCTACCAAAGTACACTATAAACCTGGAATGCCTGTGATTTGGCTTGGATTTTTACTCATCTCTTTAGGTTCATTTATTGCAGCCTTACCATCTTCTTTGTTGAGAAGATTCCGATAGGGTATTTTTTTGACTTATTTACAAAATACTTTTAAACAATCTTTGCAATTTTTTTTTCATTTTAATAATGAGCTTAAAGCCATTTAATTAAACTTAAGTCTATTTAAATTAAAATTTAAAATGACAAGAGATATTAAATTACTTTTTTGAGGTTGATGAATTTATATTTTTTATTATGCTGTTTAAGCTTAGCAGCAAATCTATATAGATAATGTTTTACATTTATATTTTAATATATAGTTAAATTATAAATTATATAATTTGCCTACAGGTTATTTCGTAAAAAAATATAATCTACTATAGATCTATAGATCAGAAAATTTAACAGCTTTATTGAATATCTTGCCTATTTCTATTTTTCTGAATAAGTTTTTGCATTTAAATTTATGTATTTTGTTGTAGTTTGAAAATTTCAAAATTGAAATTTTTAAAATTTTTAATATTAATATTAAAAAATTAAGTACTGTAACTACAGTATCTTTATTGCATAATTTTTAATTATATTATCTTAATACTTATTGCTAAGTCCGCATCTTGAATTTAATATTCTGTATTAGAATGATTAAGGAGTAGTACATAAGTGTTTAAGATAAGGCGCGAGAAACATTCACATGAAAAATATAAAATTTATAAAATTCATTGAACAAATATTTAGATTGTGATTTTCAGATAAATAATAATAATCATTATTATTATAATTTATCTCTAGATAATAGCAGAAAAATTTTAATAGAAAGATAATATAAACGTGAAAAAATAAAAATAAAGATAGAGAAAAGGCACGTATAAGTAGTAATATTTTTTGTACGGTATCTAACAACATATAATACACCAAGTAAAATAAAGGCAATAATTATATATGTAAAATATTTACAGTTTTATTATGGAAGGATAACATAAGTTTTATGGTACCACAAATTATACAATTGTATGACTTGCACTCCAAACACACGTTTATGAGTTACTATTCTTCTAATAAGAGTTCAATAAAAAAACGCCTGTTCAAAATGAAGATCTGCCGTTATAATAGACGGATTCATTATTGGTATCTAATTTTAGTTCTTGAAATTGAAATTTAGTTTTTTTAAAAATGTTATTTTATTTGTTACTTAACATAAATACAACAAAATTGCTATATGCAAAAGCATAGTATTAAATTTGATTTAAAAAAAATAAAAATATAAAAACAAGAAAAAATTCTTAATTTTAGATTAAAGTACAAATTTTAAATTTTATCCATTAAAGAGAATTTTTAAATTAGGTTAGTAATTAATAGAAAATGTTTTCAAAATTCATAAAGAAAAATAGAAATACATTCGGTTGAACTGACAAACCGAGAATGAAAAGATTTTTATATTACAACGA
This sequence comes from Wolbachia endosymbiont of Meromenopon meropis, assembly GCA_029784595.1. Lineage (GTDB taxonomy): Bacteria > Pseudomonadota > Alphaproteobacteria > Rickettsiales > Anaplasmataceae > Wolbachia. Next base: position 290,421 of record JAJETZ010000002.1, read on the forward strand.
AAATTATATAACTAATGATGGATTTAGTTTTAAGTAAGATATAATAATAGCCATTTTAATGGTTTTTTATTACTTTAGTATAAAGTATAAAAATGATAAGTTATTATTCGATGTATATTGGGTAAATATATTTGAAATATATACTTTTTTTAAAGATATTGAAGAGTTTTTCTTCAATTCTTATGTAAATAAAAACGAACATCAAACGTAATTTTGAGTTGGAAGTAAAACAAGTCATTAGTAACATTAATGCGCAGGGATTTGTTCTAATATACTATATAATTTGCTTATCAAAAGAAAAACATCGTTACCACATGACGATAAACTCTACAGATTTACAACACGAGATTACTTCTATGTTATAGAAGAAGAGTTTTTCATAGAAAGCGATACAATTAAGTAATTCTTAATAGAAGATTAAATTCTTTTTTAGAAGAAAATTCAACAATAATTTTAAGTTAAAAAATGTAGTGTGCTACATAATATTTCTAGATTTTTATTGTGTGAGTGTAAAAATATCTAGTAGAATTAACGTTTTGATCTTTTTGTATTAAAACTTTCTGAGCGTATTTCATGAGAGAAAAATTATTTTTATAGTGTTAATGTGTTGCTGTGAATATTTAGGAATTTTCTTTCAGACGGTGTAGTTATTTAAGTAAGTATAAAAACTTTTATCTCACAAAGTCCAATCAAGTGTAAATTAATTAATTGGTGGCTGTTATATCTCTACCACTTAGACTACTAAAAACAAAACTGGTTAATTTATTATTGTTGATCTCTGGCGTTGTTTTTTGATTGTGACAAAAGTAATTCTGAATTTGAAGAATAATAAACATTTTTCATAAAAAAATACAAAAACTTTAATGAAAAAAGTTACGAATTCCTGTAAAGAACATAGCGATTTTATTTTCATTTGCAGCTGCTATTATATCCTTGTCTTTTAATGATCCACCTGGTTGAATTATTGCTGTAATGCCATGCTTTGCACTTTCTAGTATGCTATCCGGAAACGGAAAAAATGCATCTGAGGCAAGTACAGCACCTTTGGATCTTTTACCTGCTTTTTTCACTGCAATATTTACACTATCTATTCTACTTGTTTGCCCTGAACCAATCCCTACTGTGCAGCCGTTTTTTGCTATAACTATTACGTTGGATTTTACATGTTTACATACCTTCCAAGCGAAGACAAGATCTTCTTTTTCTTTTTCTGTTGCAGAGGATTTTGTTACCTGGATTATTTCTTCTACTTTTATTACATGATTATTATGTTCCTGTATTAAAAACCCGCCGGTAACATTTTTAATTTGAAATTTTGCATTTTGCCAAAAAGAGTTGTGAATAATTATTCTTAAATTTTTCTTTTTTTGTAAAACTTTTAATGCGTCATCATTTATTGATGGTGCTATCACTATTTCTAAAAATATTCGATTCAATTTTTCTGCTAATTCTAAATCTATTTTTCTATTTAAAGCAACTATTCCACCAAAACTACTTATTTCATCACACAGTAAAGCTTTTTCGTATGCTTCAAGAGGACTCTTGCCAAGAGCAACTCCACATGGATTGTTGTGTTTAACTATTACTGCTGCAGTTTTTTGAAATTCAGAAACTATATTAAGTGCAGATTCTATGTCTGTTATATTAGTATAACTCAACTCTTTTCCGTGCAATTTTTCCATTGGATATTTAGTAAATTTATTGCTATAAAAAGCAGCTTTTTGATGTGGATTTTCTCCATATCTCAGCTCTTGCACCTTATTTCCGTATAGAGCAAAAAACTCTGGTAATTCATTGTTTTTGCTCTGAGATGAAAAAAACCAATTATAAATATTAAAATCATAACATGCGGTAAGGGCGAATGCTTTAGTTGCTAGATATTTTCTGTATTGTAATGTGGTTTTATTACCATTTTTAATCATTTCAGTTTTTAGTGTTTTATAATCTTGAATATTTGAAATTATTGAAGTAAAACGAAAATTTTTTGCTGCAGCTCTAATTAGAGCCACTCCACCAATATCAATTTGTTCTATAATTTGTTCATAATTTGAGCAATTATTCATAGCTTCCCAAAACGGATATAAATTGATTATAAGTAAGTCTATTAACTCAATTTTAAGATCTTGCATTTCCTTTTTATGTTTTTTGCGATCGCATAATATTCCTGCGTGAATTTTAGGATGCAAGGTCTTTACCCTGCCGTTTAATATTTCTGGAAATTTTATGTAATCTGAAATTTTTTGGGTTTCTATTCCTGCATTTGATAGAACTTTATACGTATTTCCTGTTGAAAGAATTTCTATTTTTCGTTTCATTAAGAATGATGCGAGATCAATTATATTTGTTTTATCAAAAACAGATATCAAAGCTCTTTTCACTTTTTATATAGAAAAATTTTTCAAGATTATGAATAAATAATACATAAGAATAGAAAGCTTGACTATAGCTGTAATATTAACAAAATAAATTTTATTTGTAATTTTATCAAACTATGTAAGAAAAATTATACAAGAAATTTGATGCTACCTGTAGCAGGTGTACTAAAAGTTTAGATTTTAAGAGGTGCGTTTAAAAAACGTGTTTACGGTACCAAAATAAATAAAGTGGTATACTGCTTGCAGTGAATAAGCTCGCAATTAGCAAGTTATTAATAGAAGTTTTAAGTATTACCCAGAGACAAAAGATTGTTGCTATGCTGCCAATTAAAAATTGGCGAAAATTTTTGCATTTTAGAAAAAGTTTTAAAAATGCGAGACTACATGCAAGATAAACAAATAAAAACGAAACTACAGAAAAGTCAATTATTAGTGTAATTTGTTGAGCAAAATTATTGTTTGAAGTGAGAATTAGTAAAATTGCAGTTCCTACTGAACTAGTTATTATTCCACAAAAAGGGGAGCCATGTTTATTTTTTTTTAAAAAAAATTGCGGCATAAGTCCATCTTTAGCAAGACCAAAAACAACTTGTCCACTAGACAATATCCAAACATTTAAACTACCAATACAAAAAATTGACGCAATTATAGAAATAATCAAATGCCAATTACCAGAAAACATGACTTTCATTGCATCAGCATATGGTGCTTTTGAATTTGCCAAATTATTTCCATTTATTAATCCCATGATTGCAAGATTATTTATAAAGTAAACAACAGCAACACAGACTGTACCAAGTACTAGAGCTTTTGGTATAGTTTTAGCAGGATTATTGATCAATTCTGCAGGTATTGTTGCAAGTTCAATTCCAACAAAGCACCATAAAGTTAAAAGTGTAGATCTTGCAAGAGCTTCCGATTTTGTAAGATTTAAAACTTCTTTACTTATAATGAAATTTTTTTCATCAAAAAAAAACAATGCTGCCATAGGTATGGCAAGTAATATAGAAATTTTTACAACCATGAGTAAAAATTCAACACGTCCAACAACAACTATTCCTCTCAAATTTACTAATGTAACGCTTACAAGCAATAATAATTCTAAAAATAAACGCATGTTCTGAATTTCTTTATGAAAAAGTGGTGTAAGGTAACTAATACCTACAACTATTAAAGCTGTTGTGCTAACCCAAGAAATTACCCAATATGTCCAACCAACAAAAAAAGCTATTCTGGGGCCAAAGACATATTTTATATAAATGTGAGGACCTCCGGTTTCTGTAAGTTTTGCACACAATTTAGCAAACACTAGCGCAAGAGACACAGCGCCAGCCCCTGATATTATCCAACTTACTAGACTATAAACACCATACGGTGCAAGGCTAATCGGAAGTATAAAAATTCCAGAACCAATTTGACCATTAATTACTAAGGCTAAAACAGTTAAAAAACTTATTTTATTTGACACAATTCTTTTTAGGTTTTGAAGGCTAGTATAACCTAATCCTAAGAATTTTAACAAATAAAATTATTTTTTAAGATTAAATCTTTAAGTAAATTGATTTACGATACCAAAGTAGATAAATAAGCGTACCGCTTAGAGGAAATAAACTAGATATGAGTAGTGTACTTATAGAAGTTTCATATATTATCCAACAACAAAAAAGCATAGCTATGCATCCAATTAAGAATTTAGAGTAGTTTTTTTCTTGTATGATCATTTTGAGAAATGCGAGACTGCATGCTAAGTAGACAAATAAAAATGAAATCACAGAAATATCTATCATTGAGGTTACTTGCTGTGTTAAGTTTTTATTTGATGTTAGAATAAGTAAGACTATTACTCCTAAGGCGCTGAATATTAATGCCAAAAATGGAGCGTTGTGTTTATTTTTTTTAGCAAAAAATTGTGGCATTAATTTATCTTTCGCGAGGCCTAGAACTATTTGTCCATCAGCTAAAAACCAAGCGTTCAGATTACTTACAGAAACAATAAAAGCAATAGCGGAGGTAATTAAATACCAATAATTACCTGAAAACATTATTTTTACTGCATCAACATATGGGGCTCTTGAATTTGCTAAACGGTTGCCATTAATCAATCCCATAATTGCAAGACTATTGATAATGTATATAGTTGCAACGCAACTTGTACCAAGCGCTATAGCTTTTGGTATTGTTTTTGTTGGATTATCGACCGATTCTGCATGTGCTGTTGTTGATTCAAGCCCAATAAAACACCATAGAGTGATAAGCGTAGAGCGTGCAAGAGTCTGTGATGTTGTAAGATTTAAAATTTCTTCACTTGTAATAAAGTTATTTCTATCAAAAAAGAATAAAGCCGCTATTGGTATTGAAAGTAGCGCTACTATCTTAATTAAATTTAATATAAGTTCAACATATCCAGCAGTTGATACTCCTTTTAAATTTATCAGCATTATAGCTATAATTAATATTATCTCTAGAGCTAAGCGTATATCTTGGATATTATTTTTAAAAATAAGAGCCAAGTATTCAATACTTGTAATTACTACAGCTGTTGAACTAATCCACGAGCTTATCCAATATGTCCAACCAACAAAAAAAGCTGCTGTAGGGCCAAAGATATATTTTATATAAACATGAGGACCGCCAGTTTCTGGAAATTTTGCACAGAGAAAAGCAAAGACTAAAGCTAGAGATATTGCGCCTAATGATGATATTGTCCACCCTATAATGCTATAAGCACCATACGGTGCAAGGCTAATTGGAAGTGTAAATATTCCACATCCAATTTGGCTACTAATCACTAAAGCGAGAACAGTCAAAAATCCTATTTTATTTGACATATTAATTTAATCTTCATTTAAAATAGATTAACAATATAATTAAAACTCGGGAACTTCAATTGATCTTTATATAAAAAGCTTTGCATTTTCGTATATATTTATTGCGATGATCCGATGTTTAAGTTAGATCTGAGAAGTTAAAACTAAGCAGAGATATTTAACTTATTTTATGGATGTATTTATATCAAGTAAACAAAACTTAGTTTTTGCATTTATAGTAAAACACTCCATCAATTTTATTGATTGTTGCTTATATGATTATAAGAGTAATGATTTTGAATATAGTAAAGATATATTACAAGTTATATAGATTACATTCAGATAGTACTATCTGGGTATTTAAAGAGAAACTTTTAGTTTTACAGTATACTAATATAGTAAAATAGATCTTTGAGAAAGAAAATATTTTGCGAATGTGATATATTAAAGAATTTTTACAGACAAAATTCATATAAAAGCTAAAATAATTAATAGGATAAAGTAAAAGAAATAGATGTAGGAGATTTTTAATCTTTTAAAGAGAATTATTCAATTTACAAAAATTTTTAGAACATTTGTATATTTATGTACAATATCCAATTTACAGTTTTTAGTTGTTACAATATTACTTTACTTTTTATTATGTTACAATAACCACGTTATTTATATTAATAATATAGTAGCTATACTAGTCTTACTAACCAAGACGGACAAAAAATAAAAAATATTAAAAATCCTAAAGTTCCATAGAGGGTTATACAGTTATCAAGAAAACTTTTGTACGTGTACATATCATTAATTGCCATATTTTTACTTATCTTAATAAATAAACTTTACTACCTTAAATCTCTACGGAGTTTTATTTTATATTTCATATAGACACACATATACTGAAATAATAGACAGCAATAAATATTTAAAACGTTAATTAAGTATAGAAACAAAAAAAAATCAAGTAAATAGTTACTTACTATTTATTGTTAGTGTAAAATACAGGGGAGTTTTTGTATATTTTTAATAAAAAAAGATTTATATAAGCCAGTTTGTTTTGTTTACATAAAAGTAAAAATTTAACTTTAAAATTATAAAGTAGATTTAATTTAATAATTAAATTACTAAGATGTAAATATCAATTTTAATATTTTTATTATATTAAGATCTGTACGGAGATTTAGAGCCAAATATATGGCACCATAGTACAATATGGAGTAACGGATGTGAGGGCCGTCTATCTTGAAGAGATAATTTAAATTCATAATAAGTAAACTGGAAAATAACAGAGAGGCCGAGATCGGAATTGAACCGATATAAAAGGATTTGCAGTCCTCCGCATAAACCATTCTGCCACACGGCCATTTCTTTATTCACATTTGTAGATGTTAATGATTTCTCTTAATAAAGACAAAGCTTCTTTTTTTTTTCGTTGAAAAATGTTACGTCCAATTATCGAACCATCTCCACCTCCCCTCTTGATCTCTTTTATTTCATTGCATATATCATTAGTTGACTTCGATTCGCCACCAGAGAAAAGTAATATCCTTTTTCCTATAAAACAAGATTTTTTGATATATTCAATTCTTTTAGACAACGACTCAATATTTCTCACTTCTATTTTTTCTCTTTCTAATTGATTACTAGGAAGTTTTACTTTTATTATGTTAGCACCGAGTAGAGCAGCTATATGTGCGGCGTAAGCAACAACATCAACTGCCGTTTCACCCTTTTTAGAAATTCCTTCGCCCCGTGGATAAGACCATATAATCACTGCAAGTCCACATGATTTAGCTTCGGCTATGATTTTACTGACTTCTTCTATCATGTCAAAACATTTAGCAGAGCCAGGATATATGGTAAATCCAACTGCTACACACCCTAAACGTAACGCATCTTTTACAGATGCGGTAATTGCTTGATCCTGAACTAGGCATTTTGAATGTAAAGAATTGGAGCTATTAAGCTTTAAAATAAGTGGAAACATTCCAGCGTAAGTTGAAGCACCAGCTTCAATCATACCAAGTGGTGCAGCATATGCATTAACTTGTGAATCAAGTGCGAGTTGAAAATGATAATGTGGATCATAAGCATCAGGATTAACTTCGAAGCTTTTTATTGGTCCGTGTTCAAACCCTTGATCTACGGGAAGAATTACTAGTTTACCAGTGCCACTGAGCTTTCCATGCATGAGAATGCGAGTAAGATTCGTTTTTACACCGGGATTTTCACTTTCGTAATTGCTTAGGATCTGCCTTACTCTATCACTTATTATCACTTATTTATAGCTTTAAATTAGATTTAAGGCGCTAATTGTAGCAAATATTAAAGACTAATACAAATAAAATTTAAGCTATATTAAAAATTAACTTTGGCTCCTCTTTATCGATTTAAATTTAAAGTTTTTTTTAACTGGTCGACAATTTAATATTTTTCAGCTAAGTGATTTTTATTTAATTTTAATAAATTATTTTTCTATTGGACATAAATCCATTTACTTGCAGTAGCCAATTTTATGTAAGATAGAAAACTTTATCTCATCTTTTCTGTTATATAAACAATTTATGCTTTGTTTGTATGAGTCAATTTTTAGTTTCTAAATAAATTTATTTGTAATATGAAAATTACATTCACGCTTAAGTCAAAAAAAAAAGAAAATAACTGCATTAAAGCGGTTACGCGAAATTCTAGATTAAAAAACCCGCTCTTTCTCTTCTTTATTATCTCACCCCTAAGTATTAAAAAATTTTTACCTTGAAAACTAACAAAGTTTTTGCTAAGTTTTAGACAATATTATTCCTGCATTAGTTGTTATAATTTATGAAATAATATTGAAAAAATTAATTTTCATTTGTAAGTATTTTACAATATGATTGCGGTCCATGATTTGTACAATATATTATAAATAATATCACACTCTCTGAGCCTTTTTAATCTCATCTCAATTTAAGACATCGCACTACATTGATTATTAATAAAAATGGTTTCTGTTGTCAATTCGCCTTGTTAATAGCCTATATATCCAAGAGAAAGTGGCGATATATTATTTCGATATTCTATAATATGAGATTCTATACATTTTAAACACATTAAAAATGTATTAGATTCATACACATGTTTTTGCTCACTGTTTGCAAAGTTCAATTTATCAACACTATTTGATTCTATAATATAAGATAATTTGCCAGAAGTTTATTGTAATTTCTAATCCAGATTTAGTTATCTTGGTAGAGTTAACGAGAGATTCTATCACTTATACTCTTGACTAAAAGGACTTTTTATCTTTTTTTAAAGATTTAGGCCTTTTGTATATCTTCAAATTTAGATTTACAATGTACAAGTTTATAACTTTAGTAGTTATTCTTAATATCTCTACTATTCACAGCTTTGCATTTAGTTTTTTTAGAGATCTACAGTACGCTTTATTGTATTTAAAAGATTAATATTTTACTTATTAACTTCTGTTTAGGCATATAATCGTATATAGCATCTTGACTATAGACTACTTAATTGGTACGTTTTGGATAGTATGCTTTGTGATGTTTTCATAATAAGATTTTATGCTGTTTACTATTTTTATAGTTTAGTGATTGAAGATTTGTTTTCACATTAATTTTTTTTAAAATCTTCTCGCTAGCACATTAGCTATTTAATAATCATTATTATGTTCTTTGCATTTGAATTTTGTATTTATTGTAGCATAATATATCTCTTGTGAGAGCGAACTACCTAAAGGCACATTATATTATAATTAAGAAAATTACAATTTAGTTGATTTAGATTCAAAAATTGTATTTTTTTCATTGAAAAATGAATGGTCTCCCAGATTTTATTTCAATTGCTTTTTATTATTATGAATTAATTTATTCTTTCTTTTCAAAATCGCTTTTATATCTACTTCTTGTTAGTAGAAGCGCTTTTAAATTTAAGGTGTAAATTGTATCAGATTTGAGAGTGTATAAAGGAACATTACCTTTCTGTGATTTTTATTATCAAATTTTCAATTCATCGCTGTCTTTCTCAACGCCTTGCTTCGATATATAAATGATCACTCTCCCACATTCAATACTATCCGCATAATACAAGTTAGTAATTACAATTCAAAAATGCAATTGTATTCTTTTATTTGCTTCGTGGATACTCGTTTAAGTTTTTGCAGTAACTTTGTATTTTTTTTTTGTTTTTTAATAATTCACATTTATTTTTTTGTGATATAAGTGTTGATATTTTTATCAAGTTTCGGCTCATGATCAATAAAATATTCATCTTTATAATAGAATATTTCTATTTAAAATATTTAAAGATTAAATTGTAAATTTTTTGTATCTTGCTTTTGCACGAAGTGTTCAATAAAAAATTCTATTCAGATAGAATCTCTATCAGAACATTTATTTCATTGATTTCTTTTTTTTAAACGACGAAATCGTATTATAGATCTGTATATCTTATACTAAATAAGAGATTTATTTTAATTTTATTAATAACTAAATCCGAATTATTCTTTATTCAGAAAAGATATTTTTGTAATCATTGAAAAAAAATACACCTTGATAAGAGGATGTCTAAATTCCCGATTTTATCAGCTCTAATGTTTACTTACATATTTAGATAAAACGTAATTACATTATCTTTATCTTCGATTAATGTTAGCTAGCAATAAGTGTTCTGCTTTTTTTTTGCGTATGTAATATAAAAAATAAAATTAGAAGTAATCAGCAACGCTCTATTTTAGACTTATCTTTAAACTTTTAGAAAATCATTTTTCTACTCTTTAAATATATATATACATAGAGTATACAGAGGCTTGTTTGATTTAATTGATATTAAATCATCATTATGATTAAATGCTAATGTACAACAAATTATTTTTTATTAACACACCGAATCTGTATAATCAAACCTCGTTTTTTCATTAATATACTATTTTGAATAGGTGGAGTTATTATTTAACCTTAAGTTAACACAGACTTTAAATAACAAAAATATTAATATTGATATCTATGTTCGTAATTTAATCTTTACGTTATGCTCAATGTATTTATTTAAATAAATAAAATTTTATTTTACTTAGATGATGGAAGTTTAAATTTTTCTAGATAAAAAATTTTTTTAAAAATATCCAAAATTTTCAATGTATTTTACAGCAATTATAAATAGTAAATAGCTTTTTACTTAAAAAGTTTTTATTTTCTGTTTATATAACTTCTATAATATTATATCTATGCCTATATAAAATAAAACTAGGTTTTAGATATTATAAAATAAAAGTACTAGAGTTAAAAAACTCTATCTTATAGAAGTATTTAGCGGCGGTATTTTAACTAACTCTCTAAATTATTATTTTTATTATTCAGATTTTATGATTTTAATAATGTGTTTAAAAACTCTTTGTTTTAATTAGTGTGGTGGATGCACAAAAATGTATCTCAAAAATAGGATTGCTCGCCTGATTTAAATCAGGCAATGCTTAAATTTTACAGCTTTATTTATCTTAAAAGATAATATAAGTCGTGTTAGTTTTAATTTAAATTAAAGTAATTAAAAAATTAATAATTTTAGACCTAAAATAACAGCTAGTTTACTTTTTCTTTACTGCATATATAATGTTTATCTCTATTGTATCTTTAGTAATTTTGCGTATAGTCCATCTTTACTTATTAGAGATTCATGAGTTCCTGTTTCTTGTACTCTTCCATGATTCATCACTACGATTTTATCAGTTTTTAACGTAGTTGATAATCTGTGTGTGACTATAATGGTTGTTCTATTTTGCATTAATTTAGTTACCGCTTCTCGCACAAGTTTTTCACTTTCATAATCAAGAGCAGAAGTTGCTTCATCGAAAACTAGGATTTGAGGATTTTTTAATATTGCCCTTGCTATTACAATACGTTGCCTTTGCCCCTCGGAAAGCTTTAATCCTCTTTTTCCCACAAATGTATCAAAACCACAAGGCAATTTGTCAATAAATTCCATTGCATAAGCACTGATAGCTGCTTGTCTTACTTCTTCATATTTTGCATTTGGTTTACCATACAATATATTTTCCATTATTGAACAAGAAAATATTTTGGTATCCTGCGGTACTAAACCAAATAATGACCTTAGATTACTTAATGCAATTGATTTAATATCATATCCATCGATAGTAATACTACCTTTATTTGGATCATAAAAACGTAGTAGAAGCTTTAAAATTGTACTTTTTCCACTACCAGATGGTCCAATAATCGAAACTGATTCACCTGCTTTTATAAAAAATGACACAGCATTTAATGCTGGTCTGTATGGACGAGATTCATAAAAAAATGTTATGTTGTTAAACGAAATTCCTTTTTGTACACAACAGATTTTTATAGAATCAATAGCATCTACTATAGAACTTTCTATATTCTTAAATTCAAATAAACGTTCTACTATTCCAAGGCCTCGTTGCAGGTCATTTATATTATCGCTTAAATTATTAATAGCTCCCGCTACAAGTGCAGAATAGAACAAAAATGAAGATAGCTCTCCAACAGTTATATTTTTGTTTAAGACTTCTTTAATACCAAAAAAAATCAAAACAATCAATGATCCTATTATACATGAGATAATTAAAGTTACTAAAATGGCACGCAAGAATACTAATTTTATATATGATTCTGATACTAAATTTAGACACCGTTTAAAGCGGATTTTTTCATTTTCCTCCAGTACAAATGACTTAATATTTATTATGGATCTAAAATTTTCTTCACTAAACGATGCAAGCTCGCTCAACTTATTCTGAACAAAGCGTCCGTGTTTACGTACTTTCTTACCAAGGGAAATTATTATGATCAGTAGTATTGGTATTATTGTTGCTGTATATATAGTTAAGCGTAGATCTGTGTATATTAACATGGCAATACTTCCAATCAAAACTGCAAAATTTCGTAGTATGGTAAGCAGACTGCTATTTATTATAGATTGCAACAGAGATGTATCAGTAATTAACGCTGAAATGATATCTTGTGTACCAGTATTTTCAAAGAAACTCGGTTGTAAGTCAATAACATTACTATACAGGTCATATCTTATCTTTGCAATAACTTTTTCGCTACCAATACCAATAAAATACATTTTGATAAATGCAGCAAGAGAAACAGCTAAAATTATAAATACAGTAGTCATTAGCTTAGTAGTAAAGTTTTTTTCTTCACCAAAATCAACTATACTACTTAGACTTGCGCCAAAAAGAAGAATAGTTAAAGTCGAGAATAAAACTGCAGCAAAAGCTATTATAAAATAATGTAAGTTAGGTTTTATGTAGTAAAATAGCTGCTTAATACTAGATCTCATCCAATTTTATTAGGTGCTCAGAGCTGAGTATATCAATATTAACGTAAAGAGAAAGCGAAAAAATAAGATTTAAATCTGTTAATCATATTAAGTTCGTGACTTTTTAGGTTAGATATAAATCTAGATATAAAGAAAAATCAACAGAATTAAAAAATATTTTAAGGTAATGTTCTTTTTTCTAGAATATTACTCCATTGTAATATTCTTTTTCTTTAACAAGTTTTGTAGCTCACTTTTTTCATACATCTCACAAACGATATCACAGCCGCCAATAAATTCTTCTTTTATGTACAATTGCGGAATTGTTGGCCAATCAGAGAATTTTTTTATAGATTGACGTGTTTCATCATCTTCTAGTACGTTTATAGATTTAAATCTTACATTTAATTTTTTTAGAATCGACACGACAAGAGCAGAAAATCCACATTGAGGAAAATCGGGTGTGCCTTTCATATATAGTACTACATCATTTTCTCTCAGAATTTTTTTTATTTGTTCAAAATTTCTCATGAAATTTACCTTATAATTTTAAGTACTGGTTTCTAACTGCAATGCATGTATAGATAAACCTTCCAATGCCTTATATACCATTTTATGTTGTTCTACTCTTGTCCTCCCAAGGAAGCATTTCGAGCTTATTTTTAAACGAAAATGATCACTGTCTCCGACAAAGTCACTAATTTCTACATAAGCATCAGGAAATGATTCTTTAATTATTTTTTCTAATTCATATACTGAAATAACCATTTCAACTTATCTTGAATACAATGCTTTATTTTAAATCTAAAATTACTTTGTGCAACTTAATTTATCGTAAAGACAATGAATTCAGCGTGCTAAGAGCATTTTCAAGACGAGATTTTAATTGATTTTCATATGCACTCCAATTTTGTATTGCTTTTTTAGCAACACCTGAATACACAGCAGCTTTTGCAACTGCAGGAGAGACTCTAGAAATTAATCTTGGGTCAAATGGAGTAGGTATTATATATTCACATCCATAACTCATTTTACGTCCACCATAAACTGTGGATATTTCGTCAGGTACTAGCTCGCGAGCAAGTTTTGCTATTGCATTTGCAGCTGCAATTTTCATTTCATTGTTTATTGTTGTGGCATGTACGTCAAGCGCTCCTCTAAATATATAAGGAAATCCCATTACATTATTTACTTGATTATTATAATCTGATCTACCGGTTGCAATTATTGCATCTGATCTTACTACTTTCACAAATTCAGGCCTTACTTCTGGATCAGGATTAGCAAGAGCAAAGATAATTGGATCTTTGGTCATGTTTTTTAGCATTTCTTTATTTAAGACATTTTTTGCGGATAGTCCGATAAATATATCGGCACCTTTTATTGCATCAAGTAAGGAGCGTTCTTTTGTATCAATTGCATACTTTTCTTTCCATTCATTCATATCTTCTTTTCTACCCCTATGTATTACACCTTCTTTATCACACAGTACTATGTTTTTAGCACCCATAAATTTTAGTATCTCTAAACACGCAATTCCCGCTGCTCCAGCGCCATTCATGATAATTTTTACGTTTTCTATTTTTTTTCCTGTAATATCAAGAGCATTTTTTATGCCGGCTGCAACAACAACTGCAGTTCCATGTTGATCGTCATGGAATACTGGAATATTCATCAGTTCATTTAGACGCTTTTCTATTATAAAGCAATCAGGAGATCTTATATCCTCTAAATTTACCCCTCCCCAGCTCGGTCCAAGATATCTTATTGCGTTGATAAAATTTTCTATATCTTCTGTATCAACTTCTATATCAATTGCGTCAATATCAGCAAAACGCTTAAATAGGACAGCTTTTCCCTCCATAACAGGCTTTGAAGCGAGAGGTCCAATATTACCGAGTCCAAGAACTGCAGTTCCATTTGAAATAACAGCAACACAGTTGCTCTTTGTCGTATAATCATAAACGAGATTAGGATTTTTAGCTATTTCAATGCATGGAGCCGCAACTCCAGGTGAATAGGCAAGTGATAAATCAAATTGTGTAGACAAGGGTTTTATTGGCAAAATAGATATTTTGCCAGGATTACCGCTGCCCCCACTACTATGATATTTAAGTGCTTCTTGTTTTGTATCGTGATCCAAATCTTCATTCATTATTGTACTTTGAATTCATATTTTCTAAGCATATGGAATTTTTGTGGATATTCAATTGCAAACTATTAGCTTGTGAATTGTGGTCTACTCCTGTATAAGCTTATATTATGCTGCATTAAAGTTACACTGCATGCTTAAGAAAAACTTGCCCAATCTGCTAACAATCTCTCGTGCGCTTGCGGTGCCAGTGATAATATTGAGTTTTTACATAGAAAACAAGTATGCAAATCTAATAACAATATCAGTTTTTATATTTGCATGCATTGCAGATTTTTTTGATGGTTATTTAGCACGCGCGTGGAAGGTTCAATCAAAATTTGGTAAACTATTTGATCCAATTGCTGATAAATTAATAGTTATTTCAACAATAATGATGTTAGTTTATAAACATAAGGTCAACGATTATACTATAATACCATCAGTGATCATTGTTTGTCGTGAGATACTGGTTTCGGGTTTACGTGAATTTTTGATCGCTACAAACGTTAGTTTACCCGTGAGCAAAGCTGGGAAAATTAAAACATTTTTACAAATGCTTGCCGTAGTAATATTAATAATTGATAATTGTAAAATAACTCAATATATAGGTGCGACCTGTCTTTGGATTGCGTCTATTATAACTATATGGTCAGCTCATAAATATATTATTATTGGTATCAAAAAAATTAATTGAATCTCTTAGAGAAGAATTAATATATAAATAATTAGAGAATTATAACAAGCTTAATTTAGTAGTGATTATATACAAACATCAATTAGTTAATTAATTGAATTTATGTAATTTTGGTTAAAAATGATTTCTGCATTAAATTTTAGAAAATAGAAAATTTCTGGATAGGGGATTTAGCAGATTTTGATTCTAATTGAAAAACTAAATTTAAACAAAGAGGATTTTCGAACAAAGTTGTTGATACTGCTAAAAATTAAAGAAAACTGTATACACAACGTGTATTATTATTAAATAAAAATGTCATTTGTGAGTTTCCATTATTGTTATCTTCTGACAGAAATATACATTAATCATATGTTATTTTGTGTATTACAAACAATGCGCTAAACTGCAGTAGTATTGCTTTTATAGCAATGTAAACATTACATTTAATTTAAAATATTAAAAATATAGATAATTAAGAACGGAATTTAAGATATATTAAAAGCGATAGATTAACGGGAAAGAAAAGTATTGCATATGTTATCGAGTTATATTAACACATTTTAATGTTATTATTGTAATAATTAGGAGTTAATAATAATTATAGAAACGTTCAATTAAAAAATAAATAATAGTAGATGTAACTTTAGGTTTTAGTATATTTGCTTTGTAGCGCAAAGGATTAACTTTTAAATATCGTAAAAAGTACAAGAATAAAGTTAAAGAGGATGAAATAAATTTAAAGAGCAAGAATATTCAAATATTGATAAAATTCTAGCAGAAAAATTAACAACATTTCTCCTTACTAATCTAGTGTTTATTAGACCTTTTGTAATTTTAATATAAGGAGAGTTGAATTGTATTATCGTTATCTTTGTATATTTTATTGCTGGAGATCAGTTTTGGATTTAGTAAGTATCACTTTAATTAAAGTAGGAATTGAACTGATTACGTATCTTTAAAATTATAAAGGAAATTAAAAAATATAGAAATCAGTAGAAAATCGCAAAAATTAAAGATGTGTTAATTAAGTTAACGTTGCAAGTAATTACAAATAGAAGAAATGGTGCAAGGCTAATGATGCTGCGTATATTAAATTTTTTTTTACGATAAAACTATCCATGATAATTTAAAATTTGAGAGAAAAAGATTAAAGATAGTTTTATTGCAACTTAAATAGTTTATAAATTAGTGTAAAACGTTCAGAAATACGATCTAATCTACATAATATTTTAATTTTCAATTAACTATTTGTAATTTTATTACTTAATTTTAAAGAAAATTAAAGTCTTTATCAAAGTTAGAACCCAAAGAAGAAACAAATTTTTTTAAAAATAAAAAGTTTTAATAGTATTATTATATCTTCATAAGGATAGATGTTTAAACACTTTATTTAATACTCTTTAACAGTTAGTTTAAAAAACATTTAGTTTTTAAAACTGAAATGAATATTTACTTTTTTTGATCTTATTTTATTTGTAATGAAAAGTTCGAGATTTTTTGTGAGCCAATAAACTGTTTTAAATTAAAAACAGAGAGCTTCTAAAATTGAACTTTTATTTGCTTATAGCATGACACAGTCAGATCTAAATAATTTTTAGAAATCTAGTTATAATTTTTTGTTGTTTTTAATAATTACGAAGATTCAAAAATATTTGATACATTTCTCATCTTTGTTTTTATCAGGAAATTTCTGTCTAGACGTTTGTTATCGTTAAATATTCAGCAAACCATCACTACGACTCATATATTAATATTGAATGTTTTTATATTTTTAGATAAAAATCGTACAACACTTTAATTGCAAATACCTTTTATGTCGTACTACTACATACTAGTACGACTATACTATATCAGAACTTCAATGTGTTATAAATATACTTGAGGTTCTTGCCTTAATTATAATCTTTATACTTTAATTTTTTTTTTCGCTCATTGTTTTCAGATTTTTTTTGCCTTGAATATATTCAAGAGTTTATAATTAATAATTATTAACAGAAGAAGTTAAATCAGAATTTTATTTAATCTTTTTTAAATATATTAAAGATTGAGATGTACAGGCATTCTTCTTCTTAGAATTTTTTGCATGTACATTAAGATAGCCTTAATTCTGTTCATCAAATTTTCTCATCGATTCTGAGAAGAGTTTAATAATTATCAAGCAGTTTTAAAAAAAGCGTTCTGTTAAAATGTTTAGTTTTAGATAACTATTTTGGCATTATCAATGCTTATAAACAAAAAAATTCACGAGTGTAAGTACTGATTGAGCATTTCACATTGTTTTTCTTAAAACTAACTCGAATGCATTCGACATGAAAATGTTTACTAAATTTGTGGAGATTTTTTGTAATCTAATAAAATTCAGAATTTTGCTTTTTATATATCTAGTATATTTATCATGAGTTCAATGAGATTGGATATTACTAACGTAGAAATTATAAGTGATTATTTGTAATTCTTTTTGATGTTGTTTTATTTACCGTAATCTTCATTGATTGGATATTTTTTGATATTTAAGATATTTGTTCTGCAAGCAAAATTAGTGTCACAATTTAATTGTGTAAAATTTTATTTTTCTTTTAAATACAAAATTTCATTTTATGACAAAAATTGTGTTTTTATTATTGATTCATAAATTGACCTTATTAGTAAAGCTATCTATCATCTAGATGAGTCATTTCTTAAATGAAAATATGGAGACTGACATTGTAATAATAGGTGCAGGACCTATTGGAATATTCACTGCTTTTCAAGCAGGAATGCTCGATATGAAATGTCACATCGTAGATATTTTGAATCAACCAGGAGGGCAATGTACTGCTCTTTATCCGGAAAAGCCTATATATGATATACCTGGTTATCCTATAGTTATTGCTCAAAAACTAATCGAGCAGTTAATAGAGCAAGCCTCGCCATTTGAGCCAATTTATCAATTAAATCAAAAGGTTGAAAAAATTTTGAGTAATGAAGATGGAAAATTTAATGTAGTAACGAACATAGGTACAAAGCTAAAATGTAAAGCTGTTATAATTGCCGCAGGTAATGGAGTATTTGAGCCTAATCGCCCACCGCTTAATGATATATTAAAGTATGAAAATAAATCCGTGTTTTATAACGTAAATAAAATTTCTGATTTTTGGGATAAGACTGTAGTAATCGCGGGAGGAGGAGATTCTGCTGCTGGATGGACCATGGAACTCTCTAAAGTTGCAAAGAAAATTTATCTAATACATCGAAGAAAGGAATTTCGTTGCATTGCTAAAACTAAGAATGAATTAGAATTACTTGCAAGTAGTGGAAAAATAGAACTTGTAATTCCATATCAATTACATAAATTAATAGAGAGTAATGGTCAATTGAACGCAGTAATAGCAAAAAATATCTTTTCTGGAGAGAGAAAAAAAATATTTACTGATTTTTTGCTACTATTTTTTGGACTTTCAATGAATTTGGGTCCAATAAAAAATTGGAATATAAAACTAGAACGAAATCGTATAGTTGTTGATCAAGCCACGCTCAAAACCAGTAGAGATAAGATATATGCGATCGGAGATATAGCTACTTACTCAGGTAAACTAAAGTTGATACTAAATGGCTTTGCTGAAAGCGCTATGGCTTGTTACGATGTATATAAAGTTATCCGAAATTCTCCAGTGAATTTTGAATATTCGACTTCAAAATTGATGCTTAATCGATAAGCTTTGAGTTAAACTATATACTATATAGCTTTTTTTAATTTGTTAGCCTGACTATGAATCTTTCTAGCATAAAAAATTGTAATTTTAACAATAAAACTGTTTTACTTAGAGTCGATTTTAATGTTCCTATGAAAAATGGAAAAGTTTCTGATAATACGCGTATTTTGAAAACATTACCTACTATTCGCTATTTATTGAATTCGGGAGCAAAAATCGTCATTATATCACACTTTGGACGTCCAAAAATCACAAATGATAATTTGTCATTAAAAAATATAACTGAAGTTATATCACAGCTTTTAAACAAAAAGATAAAATTTTTAAATGATTGCATTGGCGAGAAAGTGCAAAAAGCAGTAAATGAAATGAGCAGAGGAGATGTGATATTGTTAGAAAATTTAAGATTCTACAAAGGAGAAGAGCAGAATGATTCGAATTTTGCTAAACAGTTAGCATCATTAGCAGATATATATGTAAATGATGCATTTTCCTGCTCCCATAGAGCTCATGCCTCTATTTTACGCATTACAGAATTTTTGCCTTGCTATGCTGGATTTTGTTTACAAGATGAATTAAAGTATCTTAAAAAGGCCGTAGCGCTTGATGCTAAACCCATTACTGCGATAGTTGGAGGAGCTAAAATATTAACAAAAATAAAAATGCTTATAGGGCTAGTAAAAAGGGTTGATTATTTAGTTCTTGGTGGCGCAATTGCTAACAATTTTTTATTACATAGTAAAGTGAATATTGGTAAATCACTTTTTCAAAGTGGAATTGATGAATTTGTTTATGGGATTATTGAAACAGCAAATAAAAACAATTGTAAAATAGTTGTACCTGAAGATGTTTTGGTTGTAGTAAAATCTGATCATAGTATTGGTATTTTGAAAAAAATTGAATCTATTTCTGATGATGACGTAATTTTCGATATTGGACCTAAAACCTTAAATACGATAGCTAATATAATAGCAAATAGCAGAACATTGCTGTGGAATGGACCTATTGGCGTTTTTGAGCATTCGATTTTTGCAAATGGCACAATAGAATTGATGAAAATTGTAAGTAGCTTGACACGTAAGGAAAAATTAATCAGTATTATAGGTGGAGGAGATAGTCTATTTGCAATAAACGCCGCAAATTTAACCGATAAAGATTTTACGTATGTTTCAACTGGTGGAGGAGCGTTTTTAAGTTGGTTAAGTGGCGACAGATTACCAGGAATTGTTGCATTGCAAAAGTTATAATTTATTAAGACCTTAAGAAGTCTTTTTTAAATTGTGCTTATACTGTCATTTTTTAAAAAATAAGCTGTATTTATAGTAATATTTAAAGAATAAGTATTATTAACAATTAATAGTGCGTATCGGTAAGTAGGGTTTATTTTATATTCAAAGAAGATTATTGTGATTTCATCAAATCTTCATAACTTTTCTTAGTCTAACTGCTTTTAATAATAAGGCAATTTAAGTAAAAGAAGATTTTATAGAGTAGTTTTTGTTACCTAGATTCATCATCTTATAAGGATAGTGGGGGGAAATATATGATGATACACCATAGTTATTAAAATGACTAAGCCAAGCATAGATGACACTTAAAGTTACTCAAATGTGAATTGATGAGAGGTTTAGTTTAAAAACAGCGGAATTAAAAATTAAAATAACTAAATGTATTTTGTAAATAAATTAGAAAATTTAGCTTTTTGATGTCGTGATATAAATATATAATATATATCGGGTTTTAAGATGTCGATAAATGAAGAAAGTGCAATTTTCAAAAAAAAATCCTTGTTTAATAAATTAAAAATTAATCATTCATTAATAAATATTTGAAATAAAACATCTAGAAAAATCTAATAATGAAAGTTATTTATTATACAAATATATTCAGGAGCTTACATGCTAATAATTTTAGCATTTTAGCAACAAGGTATCTTATTGATGTGTTATTACATAGAATTAAAGATTAAATGCACTAATGTAAATAGAAAATAACATTCATCAATTGATATTCATTTTATGAATAAAAATATACTATATTTAAATTTTAATTATGATCTAATATCGAATATTATAATAACAAAAAGTAGTAGATAGTAGAATATACTATATCTATAGCAGAATGCATTTCTCTGTATTTTATCTTTTAAAGCAAAAGAAATTTATAAAGCAAAAGAAATTTACTAAATAGTAATCATGAGATATAGTAAATGGAAGAAGTTCGATAAGATAGTCAACAAAGTAAAAACACTAAGATTTAATTTAAAGCAACCTGATAAAACTTGAATCACACTTCCAAGCACCTGTATCCATGAAAGTATTACAACTGCACAGATCAACAGATCTTTTATGATTTTCTGTGTTTTATTTCGATTCTCTAGTTTGTGATATGATTCCCTGATAAGAATTGTTATTCTTCCTAAATACCAATTAATCACTCCGCCAAGGCTTGATCCAAGTACTCCAAAAACTAACATAAGTAGTGGATTGTAGTACGATTTGAAATATAACATTGTCTTAAACAAAAACCCTTGATATATAGGTAAGATAAGTGATGATTTTAGATTATCTGTTAACAACATAAGATAATGCTCCATATAAATTTACCAAGTTGTTGTACCATCTTCATTATCAGAAATAGAGATTTTCATTTGTTTTAACTGTTCTCTTATTCTATCTGCAGTATTGTAATCTTTGTTTTGTTTTGCTGTCTTTCTTAGAAGTAATAATTCTTCTATTTGTTGATTACTCAAACAAGTAGTAAACCATTCTTGATAATTTGATTTAAGGAGACTAATAAATCTTGCACTTTTAACTAAGCTTTCAATTAATCTAAGCTTTTCATTTTTATTGTTTGTTCTACTGATTTTTGTAGCTATTTCATGCAAATCCATTAAAGCTTTAGGGATATTTAAATCATTTTTTAAAGCTTCTAAGAAATCTTTAGATATTTCTGTGCTACTATTTTCAATATCTGTTATATTTACGTTGCGTAATAAACGATAAAATTTATTTAGAGTATTTTGTGATTCACAAATAATATCCTTTGTCCAGTCAAGTGGCTTTCTGTAGTGAGTTTTAAGTAGTGCGTAACGTATTACTTCGCCCTTTATTCCACTACGAAGGAGATCTCTTACCTTGATTACATTAAACAATGATTTACTCATCTTTTCTTTATTCACCATAAGAAAGCCATTATGTACCCAATATTTTGCAAATACTGATCCTACAAACGCCGATTTACTCTGTGCAATTTCATTTTCATGATGAGGGAATTGTAAATCTATACCACCTCCGTGAATATCAAAATCTTGACCAAGATAAGCGCATGATATTGCCGAACATTCTATGTGCCATCCTGGTCTTCCCTTTCCCCATGGACTACTCCAATAGCTCAAAAGTTTATAGTCAAGATCGTTTGCAGGCTTCCAAAGGACAAAATCCCCTGGATGTTTTTTATTTTTAACAATTTCAACTCTATTTCCATAATTTAATTCATAAATTTTTTTTCCTGATAAAGCGCCGTAATCAGCGTAAGATTCTACACTGAAATATATATGTTTATTGGATTCATAGGCATGACCGGATTGTAACAAATGTTGAATGAATCTAATGATATAATCTATATTTTCTTTTACTTTTGGTTCATGTGTTGGTTCCGCACAATTTAAGCTTTTCATGTCTTCATGAAAAGCTTTAGTGTAATAGGTACTGACGCTTTCCACACTGCTGTTCTTTTTGTTTGCAGCATTGATTATCTTATCGTCAATATCAGTTATATTGCGTACGTAGGTAACATTACCATAACAAAATTTAAGCAGTTGAAATAGTACATCATAAATGACGACAGAACGCGCATTACCTATATGAGCCGTATCATATACAGTTGGCCCGCAAACATACATTCTTATGTGATTTTTATCGATTGGTATAAAAGGTTCTTTTTTTTTTGTTAGGGTATTATATAGATTAACCATATACAAAACTTTTTAAAAAGGAAAATACTCCAAGTATAAGTTGTGGTCCCTTAATTATTACAATAAGTGTAAGTAGTAACCCGCACAAAGATAGCAAAACTCCAAGTATAGAGAGAAGTCCATCTTTATTCATAATACCAAGCGAAATGAGAGTTGTGCCAATTGCAGGAATGAAATTAGTTAGTGGTAATGGAATAGCTATAGATAATGCGCAAAGTAACATTATAAAGGCTAAAATTTTTTCACCTGGTCCATAAAAAATGAGAAACATTCTAGGTTTCATGAATTTTTCTATTCTTCTTAAGCTAGAAGAAGTTTTTTCTATTACAATAGCTAACGTTGAACGTCGAAAAGACCTCTTTTCAAGCCAGCTAGGCATCCAAGGAGATTCAAATCCAAGAAGAAGTTGCATTGAAAATAGAATTAGAGGTATAGAAAATATAGTTGTATACCCAGGTGGAACAGGTATTGGCACTGACAATGGTAATGAAAAAACAACTATCAAAATACCAAAACCACGTTCACGAAAAGCGCTTTTTATGTCAAATAGTGTCACTCTATCGTCATTAATATTATTAGTATATGCAATTTCTTTTAGAAGTTCAGAAGCTAATTTTTTATTCATAGCCAGTTTTTCACTTTTTTGCACAACTATCCTTAATAACAAAACAATTCCTTTAACTATCATAATCATGGTAGTATTTCAATCTATTCTTTAATAAGTTAGGGTTTATAGTTCAAGTTTTAATCAGAGATGATGACACGTACTGGAAAGTACGTGCCACGAAGAGAGTATATTATAAAGACGCTAACGATCTGGTTCGTTAGATGATAGTTTTTCTGAGTCTTTAAGTTCTTGTTTAAAGTTTTTAATGCCTTTTCCCAGATCGCCCATAACCTGCGGTAATCTACCTGCACCAAATAAAACCAAGATTATTATTAAGACTAGAAATAATTGCCATGGTCCCAAACTCATTTGCACCTCCATTTAAAATGTCAGCCTTCAAAAATTGAAACTCGATTAACTCGAGTAACAACGCGAATTATATCACCTTATTCTGCAATAGATCAAAAATTTTTAATGTTTGAATTTAAATTATATTTAATAATAAGACTGAGATTATTTTTTTTTTGCAGTAAAATATTACTATCAAATAAAAAGCTAATTACTAATTGCAAAAAAAAATAGAAAAAATACAGAGAAGAATTAATTAAAAAATTTACTAAAATATTATATTTAGCACTAAAGTGTAGTTTATTACTAAAAATTCCTGATTAGATTTTTATCGTTTTTATTACTTAAATATTTTATTATTTAAATAAATTTGCAATTTTAATACTTTTTACGAATGAAATTAAATCATCTCCTATTGATAAATGACAATAGGAACATCTTTATTTACTTCTAAAAAACTGATTAAATGACATTTAACGTGTAATTCTAGACACTAATACAAATAAGATTTAGGATAGAAACTTTATTCATTAATCAAAGAGGTAATTCAGTATTGTAATGATGTGTATTATACAAGTCCTGTTATTGCAATAATTATTATTACTTTCTAAGTAATGATATTATAATTACATATATTTTTATATATCTGAAATAGACTCACAATTTTTGTTGTAGAAATACAGTTTTATTTGTAAGTTATTTTCTACGAAAGTTAAAATTATATTTTCTGCACGCTATTTACCGCGTGAATTGTTGCTGAATAATTCAGATATTAAATTAAAGAATAAATTCACATATACATTATTATGCATATTGATAAATAGTTTACTAACCAAAATTATTATTTATTTAAAGGTAATGCAAAATTCTTGATCTTTCTTTATGATTAATTTTAAATTATTAATTTAATATAATATAAGTATTATGATATGAAGTGTTGAGATTGTTTTCTATTAATCTTGTAATGTTTATGTGGTTTAAATCAAGATTGTTTACATTGTCACAATTGACTTCGGTGTTATTGAACAGTAACGATTCAAACTATTGAATTAAATATCAACTTTACTCTAAAAGTATATATAAATGTTTTTATTATATATTTCTAATATAGAAAATTAGAAAAGTAAGAGATTTTTGCTATGATTTTATATAGATTTTATAGAGAAACACTTGGGACTATAGCTCAGTAGGATAGAGCGTTGGATTCCTAATCCGAAGGCCGTGCGTTCGAATCGCACTAGTCCCATGCTTGTATTCCGTGTTGTAATTGTAAAATAAAAAATCGTGAAAATATATAACAATAACAGGCTTTTCATATTTAAATATCAATTAATATACCAAAGCTCGTGTAGTTTATATTTATATATTTTAAAGCAAAGAGTGAGCAAAAAAAACTTTTTATAGTTCATTGGCAACAACTTTTTTACTCAGAATACTTTTCAAACACGAAAATGAATTAAGCCTATTTGTACGACTTAACAAGACGAATACGCAAAAATATTGAAGTTTCTATAGCGCTACATAATTATAGGTTATTTTAACGCTAAATACTAACATATTTACTAAATTAAGTAAAAACAAAAGAAGCCACAAATAGTTAGCTGTTCATTATTTGTCTTTTAGATTAAGATGTTCCATCTATTTTTCTATTAAAGATAAATTCTTGGATACTGTATATCAGGTTTCTGATTAGCAATCCATTATAAATTGATTGCAAATTTAAGTGACGCACAAGTTTTACGATAAATATTATTTCATATTGCATAGTAATTTATATGTGTGCAAAGAAATATATCAGAATTTTAATTCTGATAACAGGAGATAGATAGACCCTAATCTATCGTTATTCAACGAGAACGCAAAAGTTGGCTAAAATTGTATTTTTTAAAGCAAAACACATAGATTTAGAGTAAAACACATAGATGAATGAGTCAGAAAAAATGCTGTAAAAGTTAAACATTAATAATACTATTGTCCAGTAAACAAAAAAACCTGCCATAGTGATTTTTTTGTTCGCAAATATTTCATATAAATTATATTGTATTTTTATTTATTTCAACCTTATAAAATAAAAAATCGAAGTTAATTAAAAATATTAATAGAGAAAATGAAAATTTTTAATTTTTTAAGTAGTCTCTCTCTAATTTCTATGTTATTTTCGTTACATAGTTTGAGAGGTGTATACAAAAAGTATTTTAGTGGAATTTAATAAGTTTATCTATAGTTTTAGTGATTATTTTTGGAGTATCCGGAGAAACCCTTGAACTAAGCCTATTTAACTGTTCTATAACAAATTTACTATTTTCATTTACTATAAAATTACATAATATGTTTTCTATGCCTTTGGTGATGTTTTCATATCTTTTCAAAGGGTGATCGCATGGATATCTGTTGATAGATTTGATGCTAGAGTATTCAATAAAAACTCTATCTTTAAAGGCGAGTTGTATTAATTTTTCTTTGAGTTTTGTTTTCTCCTCTTGAGCTAGAAGACTCGATTTTATTAACGATCTTACAACTGAATTTATAACTTGATGCATTTTAGAATGCGCTACAACATTAATAGTATTTTTTTTCAGAATACAAGTGTAAATACTTTTCTCACTTTTTAGCAATTCTATGAACATTTTACTATTTTGAGAACTTAATTCTAAATTCTTTTCACTCATGGGGGTTATTATGAAGATATTTTTATTTACTCTAATGTTGTACTGTGGATATCCATCAAAAAGAGAAAATGCTATATTCTTGGATTCAGATGCGTTATTGTATGCAGAAAAGAGAGTCTGTGCTACAATACTGCTTGTTACTTTCATTCCATGTCTACTTAAGTGATGTAATATATTTTCAACATCAAGGTATGTGAAGCCTGAACTTTTTAGTAAATTGACCACTTCCGCGCCATTATGTTGCTCGTATTCTATTCTTACTTCTTCTGTAAAAAGAGTTTTTGCTGCTATATGCTTATCAAGTACTGTGAAAATTTTGATAAAATTCTCTAAATCTCGCTTGTTAACTAACTTAATGATCATTAAATTTCTGCTAATAATTGAAATGCTTTGTGTCATCTTTTTACTCACTAAAAACTAACTAAATGAATTGTATTTTTAATCCATTAAAATTTGCTTAAATGAGTACATAGAGAGCTACTCTACCATGTATTATACACGAGTGCAAAAATTAAAAAAAATCACATAAAATCATCGTTTGATATTACATATTCATGTTCATTGTTGCTGTTTGAGTGCGTTGTTAAATCAGCTTTATAATAATTATTATTCAATATATCATCTAATCTTCCTTGCTCCTCAAGATCCATTAATTTATCACATCCAGCAATGTGATATGAGTAATTGCCATTCTTATCAACAAAAAAAATCTGTGGAACCGTTTTAACATTATATTTTGATTTTATTTCACTAAATAAATCCGAATTTTTAATTACATCAATCTCCTCATATTTTACACCTTTTTCGTCTAGTAATTCCTTTGCTTTTTTGCAAAAAGGACAGTATTGTTTTACGTATATTATAACTTTTTCTTTAAAATTTTCTTTAAAATTTTTCACAATTTATCTCCTTCAGTTCAATGAAAATGATTATTATATAAGAAATATGTAATATATCAAATTATATGAAAATTATTTATAATAATGAGCGAGGTATAAAGACTAATGTAGTATTAACTTTCGGAAATTTTGATGGCGTTCATTTAGGACACCAGCTTGTAATTTCTACTCTTAAGAGAGTGGCGCAAAAAAAAAGATTACCTTCCGCAATTTTAACTTTTGAGCCTTATCCATCAGCAATTTTGTTTGGTAGAAACAACTTTAGGTTGATAAATCAAGAACAAAAAAAGGAGCTAATTAGTAGCTATGGTATAGATTATTTATATATTATCAATTTCAATGAGAGATTTTCTCAAATCAGTTGTAATAATTTCATTAGTAAAGTTTTGATAGATATATATAGAGTTAAGCATATAGTTATTGGAGAAAATTGTACTTTTGGTCACAAACGATTGGGTAATGTGTCAACTTTAAGAAAACATTCAGAAATGTACGGATATTCTCTAACTGAACTAAAACCATTGATAATTAATGATGAAATTTGCTCTTCTTCTTTAATTAGAGAGTATTTACATAAAGGAGAAATGCAAGTTGTTAACAAATTACTTGGTAGGCCTTATCAAATATCCGGTATTGTAACAAAAGGTGTATGTAGAGGTAGAAAGATAGGATTTCCAACTATAAATATTCCGATAGAAGATTACATGATAAAGCCTAAATTTGGTACTTATTGCGCTAAGATAGCGTTTTCAGACAAAAATCTGAGTTGGCTATATGGAGTAGTTAATATTGGTATAAGACCCACGTTTAAAGACTTAAAAAAACCTATAGTAGAAATGTACATATTTGATTTCAATCAAGATGTATACGAGTATAAAGTCAATATACAACTTTTAAAATTTATCAGATCGGAGAAAAGATTTCATAATGTTGACGAATTAACAAAACAGATAAACAGTGATATACTTGAGGCCTATCAGTTGAGGACGATTTTATGAAAATACTATGTTTGATTATCATACTCGTCATAATATTTACTGATCAGATGAGTAAATTGTATATTAATTCTTTAATTGATGATGGGGGGGCAATAGAGATTGCCAGCTTTGTAAAGTTGGTTGAAGTATGGAATTCAGGAATTAGTTTTGGAATTTTTAGCAATCTACCATATAGTGATCTTTTTTTTTCAACGTTTTCAACGTTGATAGTTAGCGTGCTTGCATATTTGATATACAAGTCTACCGATAAATTAACTTGTTTTGGTTTTTCTATGATGATTGGTGGAGCGATCGGTAACATAGTTGATAGGATCTATTGGGGAGCTGTTTATGATTTTATATATTTTCATATTGGAGGTTGGCACTGGCCAGCATTCAATTTAGCAGATATATATATAGCTTGCGGGATGTTTATATTATTGTATAAGTGGTACGTTTATGATAGATTTGTTGTTAAAAAAAATAAAGAGTAAGGTTTTTGTTTGAATTTGCAGGTAAAGACAATGTTTTATAAAATTCTTAGTCTTTTTATATTACTCTTGTTGTCATGTATTCGTTCATACCCTCTAAGAGCTGCAAATAATGTAGAAAATAATATAATGCATGCTGAACTCAGCAATGGATTAAATATATATGTTATACCCAACCATCGAACACAAGCAGTTTTTCATGCAATCATATACAAGGTTGGTGGAATGGATGATCCAATTGGTAAGACAGGATTAGCTCACTATTTTGAACATTTAATGTTTGAAATTACAGGAAAGTTTAAAAATATAGAATCTACTATGAGCTCTATTGGAGCGCAGTTTAACGCATTTACAACTAGAGAATATACATGTTATTATGAATTAGTTCTTAAGGATGATTTATCATTAGTAATGGATGCTGAAGCAGACAGGATGAGAGATTTTAATGTTGCTCAAGATAAAGCAGAAAGAGAAAAAAATATTGTTCTAGAAGAAAGGAAAATGAGATTTGACAATAATCCTCACAATTTGTTACTGGAGGAAATGAATAGTGTATTTTATCATACTGGTTATGGTAGATCTGTTATTGGATGGGAGAGTGATATTAAAACCTACAATCAGGATGATATAGTAAGGTTTCATGATAATTATTATCATCCAGGTAATTCAATATTGCTTATTGTTGGTGATGTAGAGTTTGATGAAGTAATGAAATTAATAGAAAAAAAATATGGCAAAATTAAGGCTAGACCTACAATTAGACATTATCCAAATCAAAATCCTGTACATGATGTAGATGTATCTGTAACATTAAAAAATGCTGAAATAAAGGAGCCAGTTTTATATTTTCGTTATCGTGTTCCTTTGTTCAAAAATATTAATGAAATCTATGCTGTTAATTTAGCTGTTGAAGCATTAGGAAGTGGTAAATCTAGTAAATTATATAGAGATTTAGTTTTAAATAGAAATGTAGCAGTGTCAGTATCTGCTTATTATGATAGTTTAACTTTTAGTGATGGTTACATTGACATAGAAGTAATTCCAAAAAGTGGAATAAAATTGGACATTGTTGAAAAAGAACTTGATGATTCTATCAAAAATTTTATTTTTGAAGGGGTAAATGATGAAGAATTACAAAGAGCTAAGTTTAAGTGCAAAGCAACACATTTTGATACCCTATCTGACTTAACTAATATAGCAATGTTTTATATACCACGCTTGGCACTTGATGTTCCACTTGATGAAATAGATATCTCATATAGTAAAATAAATAGCGTTAATTTAGAAAGTGTAAACGATAAAATTCGTACAATTTTTTCTGCCAACAGATTAGTTGGTCGCTTGCTACCAATAAGGAGGTAATTATGAGGATTAATAGACTTGTATTTTTACTTTTTTTGTATTTAGGCCTTAATTTACAAGCAAGTGGTAACATAAATATAGAAGAAGTTAGTACTAATAAAGGATTTAAGTTTTTATTTGTTGAAAATTGTGATTTACCAAAGGTTTTGGTGAATATATCATTCAAGGATGCTGGTTACGCTTATGAGAATTACAAGAAGCAGGGACTTGCCTGGATTACATCTCTTATAGTTCAAGAAGGGGCGGGAAAAAATGATGCCGAATATTTTGCAAAAAATCTTGAAGACAAGGGAGTTAGCTTGAATTTTATTGCTGATTTAGAAGCATTTAAAATTTCGCTAAATACTTTGTCTGAAAATTTAGAAGATGCGATTTCACTATTGAGTGATGCTATAATGCGTCCTAGAATTGACTCTAAGGGAATGAACAGAGTTTTCGCAAAAGCAAAAGTTATTTTCAACAATCTTGAAAAAGATCCTTATTTTATAGCTGGAAGAGAATTGGAAACTTTGTTATTTAAAAAACATCCATATTCAAAAAGTGGATATGGAACTCTCAACACCCTAATGGGTATTACCAGAGACGATATTTTGACATACATAAAGCGCAATTTTGCTAAAGACAATATGGTTATTAGTGTTGTTGGTTGCACAACAAAAGAAGAAATTATTACACTTTTAGATAAATATTTATCTAAATTGCCATTAAAAAGATCAAAAGTTGAAAAAATATCAGTAAAAAGAGATTTCAGTCCTGCGGAAAGTAAAAGTATTTTTATGGATATACCACAGAGTATAATACTTTTTGCTCAAAAAGGTATAGAATATGAGGATTCAAGTTATTATGATGCTAGTGTTTTGATCAATGCACTTGGCGGTATGAGGCTTAATTCAATATTAATGAAGGAATTGAGACAAAATCTTGGTATTACTTATAATATAAGTGCGAGTATTGTACCTAAAAAACACGGAAGTATTATAACAGGACTTGTCAGTACTGATAGTTCTACTGCTGCTCAAGCTATATCAGCAGTGAAAGATATTTTTAGCAGGATAAAAATGGAAGGAATTGATGAGCAATTATTTAAAGATACAAAGATTGGTTTAATAAATAACTTTATTTTTTCATTATCTAATAATGCAAATATAGCAATGCTATTGGATGATATTCAGACAAACAACCTTGATATTATTCGTATAAACGATTATACGAATAATATCAAGAATGTTACCCTAGAAGAAGTAAATAAATTGGCCGGTTTTTTGCTAGATCCTGAAAATTTATTTTTTGTTGAAGTTGGTAGAAATGTTAAAGTGAATAACGATTTCAATATGAGTAAATTATAATGATGTTTTTATATATTAAGTATCTAATTAGTTGAATTATTTGTATAAAAATAATTACCACAGATGTCTTATGAAAAAGAGTAGTAAAACGAGCCTTCGTTCTCGTTTATTTTTTTTTTAGGCTATTTGTGTGATATAGTCGCAGTATCTTTGTGCTATAGATGATAGTCATCGTCAATAAATTGCGTAGTTTTGGTTAAGTTGAATCTATATTATAGATCATAAAATAATTTTTGTAGAGATGATATGAATAGATGGCAACTTACCGTTCTCTAGTTAAACATGGTACTTATGTCAAATACATATTTGAATTCTTCAATAGAAGGATGACTTGTATGAAGAGCTTAATTATTAAAGATAGATATTATTTAGAAGTAAAAAAATAAGAATCTCTTCTTAGTCTTAAAAAAGAACAAGAAAATTCACTCTCTTAAAAAGAAAGTTATGAATAAATAATATTGGCAAAATTTTTATGCTAATGCATTTTAGAATAAGATAAATGAAGAAGTGTTTCAGATTGTAAAGTAAGGAAAATGCTGATAGAATATAACTTCTTGCAATTAAAGAATGGTAAAACTAGTTATTTAGTTAAATAGTTTGATTAAACTTTTTTTAAAAATAAAAAAGTGTTTTCTGAATAAATACACATACTTTTGCAAAATACTTATTCCTTAAAATGGATACCCTATTTTTGGATAAAAATGACTTGAGAATAGAGAAAAATGGATTAATACACAATATAATATGTAAATTATTTTTTAGTATACTATTTTAGTTGCTATTAATTTTACCGCTTCTACATAACATTTATGTTCCTCAGCTAAAATACGTTCTGAAAGGCTTTTGACATTATCATTTGGTAACACTGGCACAGCTGCTTGAGCGATTATAGTTCCAGAATCAATTTCAGGAGTCACGTAATGTACTGTACAACCTGTAATTTTTACACCTGCTTTTAATGCTTGTTCCTGAGCATTTAGTCCTTTAAAAGATGGAAGTAAAGAGGGATGTATATTTATAATTTTATTATGCCATTTATTTAGAAAATCTGATTTTAAAATTCTCATAAATCCTGCAAGACAGACTAAATCAATTTTATGATGAATTAATATTTCGTGAATTTGATTATTATCAAGTGGCCTTTTTTCAAAGACAAATATTGGAATTCCCTCTTGTTTTGCTATACATAAACCAGTAGCTTCATTATTATCTGCAACGATACACGTAACTTCTGCAGGAAAATCATAATTTTGACACGCTTTTATCAAGGATTGCATATTCGATCCTTTACCTGAAATGAATATTCCGAGTTTTATTTTTTTCATTTTAAAAAAAATTAATTTAGTGTTTGTATTTTATATATTTATATTTATTTTTATAAAACTATTTTTGCAAGGAAAACATATTTTAATCGAGAATTTAGTATAGCTTTTTTATTATAAACTGATTTTTTAATTTTAGCTTCTATCGAGCAACAATTTGATATTGTTATATTTATATAAATATACTTAGGTAAGTATATATTTTTTTAAATCATATTATTCTTTATTTAAGAAAATCTTAATATGATTCGTTGATGAATTAAATAGAAAAAATTTAGATAAATTACTAAACAATAAAAAATTAAGTCAATCTAAAATTATTGAGTGAGAGAAATCATAAAAATTGTGAATATATCAATGATAATTGTCTATAGAAAATAATAAATTGATATGCGTTTACAAAAAAAAATGCCCTAACTCTTGTCAAATCTTTATTCTAGAGATAACCTAAAATCAGTAATACAACGCCATAACATTCGTTTTCATGGTAGCGGATGTTAACAAGTGAAAATGTATTTGAAATAAGACATTTGCTATTGAAATGATGAAAGATATTTTTTTTATATAAATTCACAATAGTAAATAAAGAACAAAATATTAAGAGTAGAGCATTTGCATAATTATTTATGCTTTTTTTTCATTGAAACTAGGAGATTTCTACAAAAAATGCCTTAAAACTCCTTAAAAAGAGAATGCAAAAATGCTGTTAACTTTATTTTTTATGAGAGTATTATTTTGATTTATATAGTATTTTCAAGACTTTGTTCTCCAGTTCAGAGATACTCTTTTCAAAACTTTTATCTATTAGGTGTATAATAGAGAGATAAACTTGCTGTTGTTTTTTTATAACACTGATAGTTAAAGTGCCAGGAGTGATTGTAATTGAATTTGCAAATAATGTGATACTTTTATCATTATGACCTTTGCATTCTTTTAATATAGTAATCGGTTTAAGTTTAAGCTTTATTTTTAATATTTTTTTTGTTATGTAAATACTAGATAGTATGATTTGGTACACCAACCACGGTACATAATATAGTATTAACCTGAAAAATGATAATCCAGCTATATTATTTAAAATTTGATTTAGAATACTATCGGTATTTATCAGTCGTTTAAAGATAAATAATACAAATATAGAAGAAAATATTCCACAAAAAATAAAAAATGGCTCGAAACAACAAGATAATATAATCCATAGAAAAAATAGCGTTACAAAAAAAATAAAAAAAAAATTAACTTTTTGTTTCAGATTCATGATCCGAAGTATAACTCAAGTGATTTTTTTTGAAAAGATAATAATGGTTCAATATCTATGAATTTACGTCTTGTGCATTGAAAACACTCAATAACTACATTTACTAGTTCTTACTTTTTGATTTATACTAAAAGTAATCAGAATAGTGTTTGTTATGTATACTAATGTTACTAGAGAATATCAAGTTAATGTGTGGCACCATTATATGTATGATATGAAAATTTCAAATTAAAATTATTGAAGAGTGATAAAGGTGTGTTGCATTTAAGCATCATACGCTAGAAAAGTATCTAGGTAATTTTAACATTATTTTGTTAGGATAACTTCTCTATGATATCATTCTTCACAAGAAAATTATCTTTAATTCATCTTTGATAAAAAACTAAAGAAAAAGAATCATAAAGTATAAAAATATAGATAAAAATATAGAGAAGAAGTATGCAGTTTTTTATGTACATATCTAGATCATTTAATTTTTATATATCTATAATATGAAATAAAGAAGTTAGAACTGGACAAAATGCTATCTGAAATATGGACTTTACTGATGCTTATACTACTTGAAATTATATTTAATGCAGATAATTTAATTTTTATTTTTTTAGTGATGGATAAGACCCCAATTACTTTTAAAAAAAAAGTGCTTCCAATAGGAATTGGGTTAGCATTACTAGTGCGTTTTGTGACATTGATTTTTACATTTTATGTACTGTCAGTACAAAACCACCATATGCCTTATCATACATCATTGGTTAATATTTCAGTAAGAGATCTACTTATGATAGCGGGAGGGTCATTTCTTATTTTTAAATGCTCTATGGAACTATGGAACAATATTGTTTTGAACAAACAAATCAAAAAAAAAATAGATATTAAATCGCAATTGTTTTTAGTTATACTCCAAATCATATTAATAGATTTAACCTTTTCTATTGATTCTTTATTAACTTCCATAGCATTAACTCGTAACATGTCTATAATTGCTATAGCATATACGTTTTCCATGTTAATGATGATGTTTTTATCAGGTTACATCGCTCGATTAATCAAATATAGTCCTAACTTAAAAGTAATTGCCGTCCTATTTATTTTATTTGTTGGTATGTATTTAATCCTTGAAGGATTTCATATAGAATTGCCAAAAGAATACCTATATTCATCATTGATATTCGCATTGCTCGTGGAGTCTATAAGTAGAATAAAGAAGACGTAACTTATTGTATAGTAAGTGCATAGATCAATATATTAAAAATAAATTCTATTTCTGATAGTAGAAGAAAAAGTAAAATATAAAAATTTGAATTTGATAGTTCTTTTTAATATCTCGTAAATAAAAATACTTGTGCTTTATATATGCTAAAGTAGAATTAAATTTTACTGAAAAAGTTTTATGCTTGATAAAATACACGAAGAATGTGGAGTATTTGGTATAAATTACAATAAAAATGCTGCTTTTAATTCTATATTGGGTCTTCATGCTTTACAGCATAGAGGACAGGAGTCTTTTGGTATAGTAACAGATTATAACGGTGAGTTGTACTCTTATCATTTTCAAGGTCAAGTGAGCAGTATTTTTGATAATATTAATATAATAAGGCAATTTTTACCTGGAAATTATGCAATAGGACATGTTCGATACTCAACGAGTGGAAGTAAGATTGGAGCACAACCTATGCTTGGCAAAAGTAGGAGATTTGGAAATTTTGCTATAGCACATAACGGTAATTTAATCAATATTTCTCCAATACGAGAAGAATTAGTTAAACGGAAGTGTGTTTTTCAATCAGATATTGATACAGAAGTATTAGTACGTTTGATAGAAATTAATGCAAAGAATAACTTCTTAGAAAGTTTTGTACATTCATTAAAACAAATACAAGGTGCTTATTCCTTCGTCGCAATTAACCAAAAGATGGTCGTTGGAATACGTGATCCATCGGGAATTAGACCTCTTGTTTTAGGAAAATTAAATGATTCTTACGTGTTTGCATCTGAAACTTGTGCTTTTGATATAGTAAATGCAGAATTTATTAGAGAAGTAGAGCCTGGCGAATTAATTACTATTGATTATAGCGGTCATTTAACCTCAGCATTTCCTTTTTTGCAACAAAAGTCTAGCTTTTGTATTTTTGAATATGTTTATTTTTCAAGACCAGATAGCGTAATGGAGGGTAAATCTGTATACAGTATGAGAAAAGAAATAGGAAAAGCACTTGCAGAAGAAAGTCCACCAAAAGATAATGTAGATATGATTGTGCCAATACCTGATTCAGGTATACCTGCAGCAATTGGGTATGCAAAGCATTCAGGACTGCCTATGGAATTAGGAATAATACGTAATCATTACATAGGAAGAACTTTTATACAACCAACTGCTGAAGTGCGCAAAGTAAGAATAAAGTTAAAATTTAACGTTAACAAGCGTTTACTAAATGGTAAAAACATAGTATTAATAGATGATAGCATAGTACGAGGCAGTACACTTAGAAGCATAATAGCCATGTTAAAAGACGCACAGGTGGGGGAAATTCACTTAAAGATTTCCGGTCCGCCAATCAAATACTCTTGCTTTTATGGAATAGATACACCAGAGCAGAAGGATTTGATTGCTGCAAATCAATCTATAAAAGAAATAGAGGCAAATATAGGAGTAAGTAGTTTGACCTTTATAAGTATTGATGGATTGTATCGTGCTGTTAAAAAGAACAAACGCAATAATATAGCGCCGCAATATTGCGATGCTTGCTTTACTGGCGATTATCCAATCGGTAAATATTAGTATTGCTATAATAAGCAATAACACAACCATTTCTACATTGGTAGTTACATATTCTCATCTAATCTTGCATTTTATTTTTAATACATAGTTTCATTTATAAAAATTAAAAAAACTCACCGATTTAATACTTTCTTTATTTAAAGTTTGTACAGATATTTAAAGTTAAAAATGATAGATTCATCATTGTAATATTGGGGGTAAAATTTAGGGATTGATTTTGTTTTAGCATTGTATATATAAACTCTTTAGGCTTGAATCAGGTACAGATCTTGACAATATATAAAAAAATTAATACCACTTATTGAAATGATAAAAATTTTAATAAAAAGATTTTTCTCATTTTAGAGAAGTTTATTCTTTATATTTGTCAATTTTCATCGAAAGATAAAACACTTTTTACATTATATTTAGCAAGATTAACAATAAAATTAATATTTGTGTAGAGAGAACGATATAAAAAACAAGCGTAAATAGTACACAATTTTTATAACATCGCTGATATTAAAGTTCAATTCATACGTTATTAGATGCAAAGTTTTGAAAGTGCAAGGTTAATTGTATGGTGTATATTACACTAATCCTTCAGTTTTGTTTAATATTAAAGCAACTAGATATAGGTTTAAAGATGTAAAAAAAATCAAAAAAAATAAAAATTTATTGGTATATATTCTATATACCAATATTAGTATTGGGTAATAGCTTGCACATAATTTTTCATGTGTGTAGATATGTTTTTATACGTTATTATTAATAATAACATTCATAACATTCAAATACAATGTTGTATATTTACAAAAAACAAATATGCCTAATGTTAGAGTTCTTTCAAGAAGCATACACATTAATATCTTCAATTTTAATTGAATGAGGAAGAGAGTACGTTAAGCTTAATTGATCTTGTTATCACTTTTTATTTTTTAGTAAAAAGAATAGAAAGAATAGGAAGAATAAGAAGAATACTAAAAAGTGTAAATCTCACTAATCAAACGATGACAAATAAATATTTAAATTTATTGTAAGATGCTTCCATAACAGTTTTAAAAATGTATTTAAACTTTAATGCGGTTAAAGTAGAAAATTTTTGCTTAAAATAGTGCAATGATATTAATATCAAATATATAATGTTTTGTTAATATTTTCTGCACTTTATGTATCAGGAGTGTTTATACTTTAATGTGAAGTATTAAATTGATATAGGATTTATGTCAATTTTTGTATTGTTAGTTTTTTTTGAATTCTTGTAGTTTTGTATGTATTGATTACATAGTTATTTATGGGAATAAAGAAGACGTAAGCGTGACGTTTAATACATACATACCTTCTCTCTACTTTTTATAGGAGTACAGAAATTTAAATGACATATTCGATCTATAAAAGATCAAGTATTAGATATAATCATTTAAAGATTTGAAAAAATGTTTTTAAGCTAAAAAAAATAAAATGTTCAGAGATATATAACCTTGCAAAAGTTAACTAAATTCTTCAACATAGTAAAGAATAAAATAGATTAATGTTGCTGCTCAATATAGCAATTTGTTCATTCAGAATTAAAACTTAAATCTTCTAAGTTGCATTTTATTTGCAGCAATAATAAAACTTCTAGAACCTTAGAGATATGTACATATAAACTTATGAAAATTAGAGTTGGAGTAGTAGGCTGCTTTGGCAAGATGGGTAAGAAAGTACTTAGTGAATTGATTACAAATATTAAAATAGAGATAGTAGGCGCTGTTACACATACAAATAGTAAGTGCGTAGGGCTGGATATAGGCTCAATTGTTGGTTGTTATGATTTTGATAATTCAAGAATTAGAGTTACAAACTCTATCAGTAATGTATTTGAGTTATCTGATGTTGTAATAGATTTTACAACTATGGAATGTATGTTAGAATGTCTTAATGCGGCTGTAAAATTTAAAACACCGTTGGTTAGTGGTACAACTGGAATAGAGAGTATTGATTTAAAAAAATATGCTGCTGAAGTTCCTGTGTTATGGTCAGCAAATATGAGTATTGGGGTTAATGTATTATTAAAATTGGTAAAAAAAGCTGCTAGACTTTTAAATAACGAATACGATGCTGAAATTTGGGAAATACATCATAATTTAAAAAAAGATTCACCATCTGGAACTGCTATAGAGCTTGGTAAGGCAATTTCTAGCGTTTCAGAAAGAGATTTACAACTCAATCAGCATTCGAGCAGTTATTTAAAAACAAGAGAAAGAGGAAAAATAAGATTTGCAGTATCTCGTGGAGGTGGAGTTGTAGGAGATCATAGTGTAATGTTTATCAATTCAGATGAACGAATAGAATTAAACCACAAAGCAATTGATCGTACAGCCTTTGCTAAGGGTGCTATTCAGGCGGCAATATGGTTATATGAGAATAAGAAAGAAGTGCCAGGACTTTATTCAATGCAGGATGTGATATGAATCACACACATGCTTCTGTCAAGAATTTAAATTTTTGGTATGGTTCAAAACAAGTTCTATTCGATATAAGTTTGGATATTTATAAAAGAAAGGTTACAACCTTTATTGGCCCATCCGGATGTGGTAAGTCAACTTTTTTACGTTGTTTTAATCGCATGAATGATTATGTATCAGGATGTAAGGCTCTTGGCGAGTTAATTATTAGTGGATTAGGTAATATATATTCACGCGATATGGATGTTGTACTTCTTAGAGAAAAGGTTGGTATGGTATTTCAAAAGCCAAATCCGTTTCCAAAGTCAATATACGATAATGTTGCTTATGGACCAAAGTTGCATGGTATGGTGAAGAATAAAAAAAAAATAGATGAAATAGTAGAAAATAGTTTAACCAAAGTAGGTTTATGGGAAGAGCTAAAAGATAGATTACAGGATAGCGCATTGGACTTATCAGGCGGACAACAACAGAGGTTGTGCATTGCTAGAGCAATTGCAGTGCAGCCAACTATTCTATTAATGGATGAACCATGCTCTGCTCTTGATCCAATGGCGACAAATGCAATCGAAAGTCTTATACAAGAGCTAAAATTGAGATTTACCATAATTATGGTGACTCATTCAATGAAGCAAGCTAAAAAACTCTCTGATAGTGTAATTTATTTTTGCAATGGAAAGATTATTGAATTTGGAAGCGTTCAAGAAATATTTGAGAATGCTCAATCTCCGCTAACAAAAGCGTATATTCTTGATCATTAAATCTTATTGTGAATAAAAATTTTATTTTTAATAGTTTCATTTGCAACAAGACGACTTTCAAAATCGATATTTATTATATCAGATAACGAGTTAATGTCTGCGTAATTATTAAAACTTTCTACTGTTAGCTTTACTACTTTTATTA
Source organism: Wolbachia endosymbiont of Meromenopon meropis (assembly GCA_029784595.1). Taxonomy (GTDB): domain Bacteria; phylum Pseudomonadota; class Alphaproteobacteria; order Rickettsiales; family Anaplasmataceae; genus Wolbachia. Next base: position 330,764 of record JAJETZ010000002.1, read on the forward strand.
TTTCTAAAAAGCCAATTTGTGATTTTAAAAATTCATTGACTGCTATTTCATTTGCAGCATTGAGCACGATGCTATTTACATGTGGAAAAGAAGAATTTAACACTTCTATACTTAGTTTTAGCGCAGAAAAGCGTTCGTAGTCTGGCTCTTGGAAAGTTAATTTTCTTTGTTTTATTAAATCTAATTTATGATTTAAGATTGGCCTTTTTGGCCAAGATAAAGCATACGAGATGGGAATTGACATATCATTTTCTGCAAGTACAGCAAGATTAAAACCATCCTTATAAACTACAATCCCATGTATTATTGATTCAGGGTGCACTATTACTTCAATTCTATTTTGATTGATGTCAAATAAATTATACGCTTCTATTATTTCTAGTCCTTTATTCATCATTGTTGCACTGTCAACTGAGATTTTCTTTCCCATATTCCAAGTAGGATGAATGAGTGCTTGATTTGCGACGACAGTTTTTAATTGTTCAAGATTACAATTTAAAAATGGTCCACCAGAAGCAGTAAGTATAATTTTTTCTATGCATCTATTATCATTTTGTAAGACTTGAAAAATTGCATTATGTTCAGAATCAATAGGAATTATGCGTACATTTTTTTCTTTAGCTTTTTTAAGTAGCAACTTGCCACCACAAACAATACTTTCTTTATTTGCTAACGCAATAATTTTTGTACCACTTTCTATAACTCGCATAACTGGTTCGAGACCTGCAATACCAACTATCCCAATAACTGAAAGATCAACTGGTAAAGAAGCAACATTTATCAAACCTTCAGTACCAGCTTCTATTTGAATGTTTGTATTAAGCAAATTCTCTTTTAAATTTTTATAAAATCTTTTATCAGAGATAGAAACGTATTTTACATTTAGCAATTTTGCCTGATGCGCCAGTAACGCAAAATTCGAATTAGCACTAAGCACTTCGACTTTGTATTCTTTTTTATTTTTTAGCAATAAGTCTACGGTTTTTTTTCCTATACTTCCTGTTGATCCTAAAACTGAAATTTTTTTCACAAAACGCATTCATGTTAATCAAAATGAGCTAAGTGCATTCTCATTCAGTATTTTCTATATTCAATTACCGAGCTCATGTCCATAGTTATCTACAATAGGAGGTGATGAATCTGATGAAAAAGACTGACCACGGTAATAACCTGCGTCACACATATCATATAAACCTTCAGCGTTGTGAGCAATTGCATTATTAGCATTTGGATAATCGTCTGAATGAGGCCCATCATCACCAATTTGACCCACATCCATCTCTTCTGATGATGACGTATCTCCAACACCTTCATCATTAGAAAAATGTTCTGTGAGACCTTCAAGGAATTTTATTCCAAACATATTACCTGACTTACCAAACAATGTTACTAAATTACTACCATTTATTAAACTTTCAAATACGTTACAATAAGCAGGAATTGAACCTTCATGAAAATTGAATAACCATTTCATTCCGTCTATGACGGTTGCAATAGAATCACCATGACCAAGACCAAAGCCACTCTTTTCTCTTTGATGTTCTTGATGCTGTTGAGCTTGCCATTCTGCAATGTTTGGTCCCTGAGCTTTAGTCATAAACTTTTATCTTGAGCTTTGAATTCGGCAGATTGTATCATATATATTGAAAATATCAATAGATATTGTGCTTTGTTATGAATAAAAATACGATTTAAGTATTTTTCTTTCCAAACTTATCGAAGTGGTTTTATAACAACTGCAATAATTATAATCACAATTAATATTGTGACAATCTCATTTAAAATACGGAAATAAATGTGACTTTTTTTGTTAAAATTCATTGCAAAATCCTTTCTATACTTTATAAGTAATGCGTAGATAACGAACATGATTAATAATCCTAGTCCCTTGATGTGAAACCATATTTCGTAGTATGGCTTCTTTATAATTGTTAGCGCGATACCAAAACTAAGAGAAAAAAGCATTGCAGGATTTATAATAAATTTCAGAAGTCTTTTTTCCATCATTTTAAGTAAAATATCACCTTCTGATCCTGATTTTATAGTTGCATGATAGACATAAAGCCTCGGTAAATAAAGCATACCCGCCATCCACATGATGACGAAGATAACATGAAAAGCTTTAAGTCAGCTGTAATAATCCATTACAAAATATTAAAATATTTGATATTATCAGAGTTTAACAACAAAGAAGTCAATATGGAAGTAGAAAATTTTACTAAAGAGCAAGTAATTGGATTTTATAGAAAAATGCTATTAATACGGAGATTTGAAGAAAAAGCAGGACAATTATATGGAATGGGTTTAATAGGTGGATTTTGTCACTTGTTTATAGGACAAGAGGCAGTTTCGGTTGGAACGCACGCTGTATCAAAATGCGATGATTCTTTTATTACAAGTTATAGAGATCATGGTTTAATGTTGACATGTGGTTCTGATCCCAAAATTGTAATGGCAGAATTAGCTGGTAAAAAAACGGGATGTTCAAAAGGTAAGGGCGGTTCAATGCATATTTTTGATGTTAAGAGAAAATTTTTTGGTGGACATGGAATAGTTGGTGCACAGATTCCAATCGGCACAGGAATAGGATTTGCCAATAAGTATAAAAAAAATGATAGCGTAGTATTCACATATTTTGGTGATGGTGCTACAAATCAAGGACAAACATATGAATCATTCAATATGGCAGCTTTATGGAAATTACCTGTGATTTACATTATAGAAAATAATGGATACGCTATGGGTACTTCTGTAAGAAGGTCAACTTTAGTAACAGATTTATACAGGAGGGGAGAGTGTTTTGGTATTCCTGGAAAGCAAGTTGATGGAACGAATTTTTTTTCTGTTTATGCAGCGACAAGTGAAGCAGCAAAGTACGTTCGTAGTGGAAAGGGTCCTTTTTTACTTGAAATGAAGACATATAGATATCGTGGACATTCTATGTCAGATCCTGCAACTTATCGCTCAAAAGAAGAAGTTGAAAATATGAAACAAAATCATGATGCTATAAGTTCTCTAAAAAATTACATAGTAGATAATAAAATTGCTTCAGAGGAAGAATGTAAAGTAATTGATAAAGCAGTACGTGATTTAGTGAAAAAATCAGAAGATTTTGCTAAAAATAGTAAAGAACCAAGTATCGACGAGTTATATACTGATATTTATAAGTCTATAAATTTTTAATTACGAAACTCATCTTCATTATTTTTTATTAATAAAGTTGAGATATTTTTTAACTTAAGTTTGTACAAATTTTGTATAACAAAAATATTAAGGTTAATTTTATATCTCAAATATAATTTTTTGGATTATATTCGCTATTAGTTTTATAATTAAGTTACATTTATTCTTTATAACAAGAAGTTAAACACGACTTTATATAAAATAGTTTACTAGGACTATCAAGAGTTCTTTATTTAGAATTCTATTAATGATAGAAAGAGTGAATAACTATCCTAGTTTAGTTAAAATTTTTTCTTTCATTATTTTTCTAGTTAAAACACTTCCTAAGTATAAAAATATATTAAACACAAGAGATTTATCGTAAGACAAGTTAAAGAGTGTCACATCAAAGATGAAAAAGTAAAGGAAAGGGTGTTTTTCAACTAAAGTTATTTAATATCACAACGTTTTTATATAGTAAATTACTTTGCAATAAAGAATATAAATCTATATATGAATGAAGACATCTATTATTATACTTATTTTATATATAAGTAAGTGATGAATTTACTTACGAATGTTATTCTATTTACAATTATAAAATTTATTGTGAATTTTTTTTACAAATTTAAAAAAGCAAGTTTGAGATTAATATCTAAGGATACAATTAATTAATAGAGTGTTTTTTTTAAGATTTTTTATATATTAAAAAGATAATAAAATTGATCATATCATATATGAGTTTCTAGTGTTTAGGTATTAATGTGATTTTTGTAAATCACGCTAATACAAAGCTTTTTAATACCGTGATATGATAAAATAAAAATAGTGTAATTTTTTAATACTAAAAATTATTAGTGTAATTTAGAATTACTACTATCTAAATGGTATTCTGATACATCTTCTGATACATCTAAGGTAGGAATAAAGAGGATATATTAAAAAAAACAGAATGAGATCTAAAAGTAGACTCTTTGTAGAGTTGTAAATTTGAGAAGAAGAATCAAATGAAAATTTGATACAGATTTATCTGTATATACATAGTAGCGTTATAAACATTTAGTTAATTACTTAAATATAGTGAAGACTTTTTTTTATTTAACGTTTTTATTAGTTAATAGCAAGCTAGAATTGAGCTTTATCTCAATTTAACTATTTGTGTGTATTTAAAGTACATTATTTTATAATCTAATGATTATAGACTATAAAGCTATCAATATACAATATATTAAATATTAATAGTAAAATGCTATTTTAAATATTAATCATAAGAAATACTAAAAACTTATAAATGTAATGAAAATTTTCTGTAAAAAGTATAGTACTACACATCGAAAAAAGCAGAAAAAATTAATCGGCAACATGTTATTTAATATGAAATATAGATTATATATTCATCATCAAATATGATGAGTTCTATTTAATAGGAAGATTTTTCAAATGAACACAATTATAAGAAGGTCAATAATACTATTATCGATGAGCAATGACAAACAAGCTATAGTTAATAATAATCTTTGTGATTTCATTTTACAAATTAAGATTCCTAATTTTTGATTACATTATTTTAGTCGATAGTTAATGCTAATATTTGTTTATGAAAGTATATTTCAGATATTAATAGAATTAATTTCTATATTAATGAGAATTATTACTTGAAATTTTCACACAATAAATACTAAGGGTAAAGTCAAGTAAGAAATGTCTTTCTTTATTTAAAAAAGGGGTATCTCACAGTTCAAAACTGTTTATTTGAAAGTTTAAGAGATGTATAAGTGTAGCTTTTATACATCGATTATGAATAAAAATAGCCTTGGTTAGGTTTTTTAGCTTGGAAATACCTTTAAAAAGAATGTTTTAGATTTTGATTAGTTAAAAAAGCTCTGTTAAATTAATCTGTATTAAGAAGAAAAATAAAATCAATTGCAATTGCTGCTTAATTTAAGATGTGCATAAATAATTCGTTTTAATTACACGAAGTTTAACTGATTATATCAAGTTAAAGACTATAATTGATTTTATGATTAATTTTTGAAGAAACTTCCGATTTTTGCTCTAAATATTTTTAGTAGATAATTTATAAAACTTTTGAATAAATTAAGAATTGAGAAATCAAAAGGAAATCTTGCTACAAATTATCTTAATTAAAGAATTGCGTTTTTAGTTATAATGACATCTAAAAATCATTAACTACTTTATTAGTACGCTATACTATAGCGTTTTTGAAAAGAAATCTCGTAAAAAACATTTATTAAAAATCTAAAACACAATAAAGCGCCAGCAAAATAATGAGAAGAAGCCTCTTATTTTATTTAAAATATTGTAAAGTTACTACTAATAAAAAAATCTTATCAAACTATGTAGGATAAATGGTAGAAAAAGACCAAGCGTTATTGTTTCTTTTTCATAGACCAAATTCATAGACCAAGTTGAATAGCAATCGTATTGATTCCTTTCTCGTAGATAAAGATTACAACTACTCCAGTAAAAAAACTACTTATAAAAAATTACGTATAAGTTAATTCACATCTAAAATTTAGCAACTCATTATTTATTAATTGCCATAATAGCAACTAAAAACCAATTAAGTATCTCCAACTATTTTTATTACAAAAATAATATGATAATCATCTAAAAATCCCACAAAAATTTGTAATTCCGTTATTGCATCAAGTATTAAGTGTACAAGCAAGAAAAAACGCAATTTTCACATTTAAATTTGAGACTCTAATAATTAAGCATTACTTCTACGCTTTTTTTGGAGCGTGATAGGGGTGTACGGGTGTAAGATAAATTCTTACTTTTGTAGCTCATCAAAAATAAGAAGAAGACACAATAAAGAATACGAAAATAATACATATACTTATTACATAGTGTTAAAAACATGTTAATTTAAATCAAGTGAGTTTATTACATTTCATTTATGGAATTTTGCAATTTATATTTTTGCATGTATCATATTATACGAATTGATTTTTATACATAGATAAAAATGATAGATAGGCATGGTCTATTAGCGTTGATGAAAATAAGGCATAGTGGATGCTTATACAATCCAAATAAAGAGATAGATCAGACGGAGATTAATATGTTGATAGAAGCAGCAAGACTTTCTCCTTCGTGCTTTGGTGATGAACCTTGGAGATATGTTATTTGTAACAAGCAAAATAATCAAGACTCATGGAAAAAGTTACTGAGTTGCCTTGATGAGTCGAATCAAAAATGGGCAAAAAACGCACAAGTTTTAATTATATCGTTAAGTGCTAAAAATTTTCGAAAACTGAATAAAGGAAAAAATTTTTGTGCTAAACACGATACTGGCGCTGCAAATTATGCGTTGATGTTGCAAGCTGCATCTATGAGCTTAATGGCGCATCAAATGTGTGGTTTTAATAAAAAAAAAATAATAGAAAAGTTTCACATACCTGGTGATTTTGATGTGCTATCAGTGATAGCAGTTGGTTACGAGGAAGTAGATGTTAAGGTTAAGGAAAAGACAAGAAGACCAGTAGAAGAGATGTTTTTTTATGATGAATGGCAGAAATCCTAAAAAAAAAGATGCATGGCACTGGTAACAACTTTGTTATCATAGATTCTCGCTTAACAAACAATCTAGATTGGAATTATAGACAAATTGTTGATCAAAACTTATGTGACCAGGTAATAGTTATGACAAGTTCTTGTACAGCGGATTGTTTTATGCACATTTACAATGCTGACGGTAGTCGAGCTGAAATGTGCGGAAATGCAGCACGTTGCGTTGGATACTTGATAATGTCAGAAAAAGGGACCGAGTATGCAACAATCGAATTAGTAAACAAGCGTATTATAGAATGCTTTAAGGTTGGTGATGGATCTATTATAAAAGTTAATATTGGCAAACCACTATTTAAGTGGTATGAAATTCCTCTATCCACTAAATGTGATACTCTTTGCTTGCCTATAGAGATAGAAATGTTAAAAAATCCAGTTGCAATAAATCTTGGCAACCCTCACATAGTCTTTTTTGTTAAAAATATAAGTGAGATACCGCTGCAAAATTTAGGACCAGATTTAGAAAATCACATGCTCTTTCCAAAGAAAGTGAATGTTAGTATCGCGCAAATTGAAAAGTATAAAGAGATAAACTTAATAGTTTGGGAAAGAGGTACGGGTATTACTGCTTCATGTGGTAGTGCGGCTTGTGCAGCATTTGTTGCGTCTGTGCTTCGTGGATATTTAAGAGTCAATCAAACTTCCATAAATTTACCTGGTGGAAATTTACTGGTTGAATGGAGAGGTGACGTGTTTATAACTGGTAATGTGGGATTTTTATAGTTTCAAAACATATGATCTTAAACTTGATTCATTACTTTTAAAACTTTTTCACCGATCGTTGAGGGAGTTTCTATGATTGCAACACCAGCACTTCTCATGGCATCAAGCTTTGCGATAGCAGTAGTCCCACCGCTGGCAGAAATAATTGCTCCAGCGTGTCCCATACGTTTTCCAGGAGGTGCTGTTTGACCAGCTACAAATCCAACAACTGGCTTCTTAACTTTTTTTGTTTTTATAAAATGTGACACGTCTTCTTCTTCATTTCCACCTATCTCACCAATAATTAAGATACCATGAGTATCCTCATCTTTTAAAAAGAGCTCCATACAATCAACAAATGTCATACCATGAACAGGATCTCCTCCAATTCCTATGCAAGTTGATTGACCGAGGCCAACCGCAGTTGTTTGTGCTACAGCTTCATAAGTTAAAGTTCCGGAACGAGACATAATACCTATATGTCCACGCTTATGAATATGACCTGGCATGATCCCTATTTTACATTCTTCAGGTGTGATAATCCCAGGACAGTTAGGACCGATTAAGCGACTGCTTGAACCAATGAGAGCATGTTTTACTTTTACCATATCAAGTACTGGAATTCCTTCTGTAATGCAAACTATTAACTCTATTTCTGCATCTATTGCTTCTATGATTGCGTCAGCAGCGAATTTAGCAGGTACGTATATCACTGTTGCATTTGCATCAGTCTTTTCTTTGGCTTCTAATACAGTATCAAAAACTGGCAAATTAAGATGAAAAATACCTCCTTTTCCAGGAGTTACACCACCAACCATTTTTGTTCCGTAATTAATTGCTTGCTCTGAGTGAAATGTACCTTGTTTACCAGTAAAGCCTTGACATATCAATTTTGTATTTCCATCCACTAAAATGGACATGTTTTATTTACCTCTTTTACTATTTTCTGTGCAGCCTCGTCAAGTCCGTCTGCAGTAATAACATCTAATACTGATTTTTCTAGAATTCTCTTACCTTCTTCGAAATTAGTACCAGATAGTCTGACTACTAAGGGAACTTTTATACTAATATTTTTTGCAGCTTCAACGATACCATTTGCGATTATATCGCAGCGTATTATACCTCCAAATATATTAACTAATATGCCACTCACATTACTATCAGATAGTATAATTTTAAATGCTTCAGTAATAGTTTTTTTGTCCGCTCCACCACCGACATCCAAAAAGTTAGCAGGGTTTGCTCCGTAATATTTTATTATGTCCATCGTTGCCATAGCAAGACCAGCCCCGTTCACCATGCAACCAATATTACCATTCATTTTAATATAACTGAACCCATGCCTCGAAGCTTCTATTTCCTCTTTTACTTCTTCATTGTAGTCAGTGAGTTCTACAATATCAGGATGACGGTATAAGGCATTATCATCAAAATTAATTTTTGCATCAAGTGCAATGAAATTTCTTGAATTTGTTTCAGCTAATGGATTAATTTCTATTTGACTTGCATCGGTTGCAATAAATGCATTATACATATTTTTTGCAATATTCGTTATTTTCTTTATCTGTTCTAAGTTCAAATTAAAATTATCGCTTAACTTACTATTATCGAAGCAGACAAAACCAGTAGTATAATTAACATCAAATTTTACAATTTTTGTAGGAGAATTTTTTGCAACTTCTTCAATATCAATTCCACCCTCCGAAGAAAATATAAACGTTGGTCTACCAAGTTTTGGATCAATCACTAGACTTAAATAATACTCATTCTTGATGCTCGAGCCTTCTTCAATATATACTTTTCTTACTTTCTGACCCATCGATTTTGTTTGGTGAGTAACCAGAGTAGTACCAAGCATAGATTTTGCAAATTGCTTTGCTTCTTCAATAGATTTCGCTAACTTTACACCACCGGCCTTACCCCTGCCACCAGCATGAATTTGCGCTTTAATTACAAACGTGTCGAAATTTAGATTCTGTAATTGACTCTCTATTTCTTCTCTGGAAGAAGCAACAAATCCTTTTGGTATTGGAATATTAAACTTACGTAAAATTTCTTTCGCTTGAAATTCGTGAATATTCATAAAACAACCAATAGTTAAACTACTCTACTAAAAATTATCATCCGCAACGTTGTCTCCTATTTTCTTGTTGACGCTTCTTTTTTTTAGCCTCAGCTTTTTTTTTAGCCCTCTTTTCTGATTTCTTTTCATGATATTGCTTTTTCATTTTTATACTTCTTCCTTCTTTTTGAATCGTTTTTTTTAATACTGGAAAAGCTCTATCCACATCACCGTAATGAACTGACACTTCGATCAAAGTTTTAATGCTCCGTTTATTTGTTAATAACTCACTTATAAAGTGAAATGTTCACATTGTCAATTGTTTTATGAAAATAACTGCAACACATATTTTGTATTCTAAAGTCTTCTTAAGATAATCTAATTATTAAAAGGAAGGTCTATGTTGCGTGTAGAAACAGTACAGCTCCGTATGCTTTTTGGTTATTTATCATAGTTAAATTGACTTTTAAAGTTAAAACAAAGCTAGAGTTTAATTTATAACTATAATAATACAGAAGAGTAATGTGAGGATCAAATTGGTGAATTTTTATTGCTTTAAGTATCCTTTTATCATTGACTTTGTTGTTGGTAATACATAGATTCAAAATCTATAGGATCTAACATAAGTGGTGGGAATCCACCACTACTCGTGACTCTTGCAATTATCTCTCTTGCAAAAGGAAAAAGAAAAGTGGGTCCACCAATAAATAAAGCCTGTCTTATTTCTTCTGAATTTAATTCAATAAAGTTTTCTATTGAAAAAATACCGCAATATTTTGTTTCACAGATAAAAGCAATATTGTCTTTTACGTTCTCATCCCTTAATCTTGCTTTGGCTTCAATATGCAAGGTAATTTCATGAAAAGATTTTTTTTCATGTTCATCTTTTATTTTATTTCTGGATGTTTCCAATTTTGCTGAATTAATGTTGACCATTACATTAATGTTTGGAGCTGTTTTTATAGAGAGAAAGAATGGTAAGTTTGGATTTTCAAATGATAGATCCTTGATGTACTGACCATGAATCTTCATTTTATGCCGCGACATTTTTTTTGAACCTTTGATAATATTAAGTTGAATTATTTAGCATTTTCTTATACAATACAAGAATTTGTCGATGTATGGCAAGCCTAAATACGACTTTGATTTTATGGTAGTCTGTTTTCATTAATGATTAATGATGTTCATGTGCTTTATGTGCTATGGAGTTGAATTACTATGATGGAGCTCGTGATATACGCTTTGTTGGTAGTATTTGTTTTTTCACGATTGTACAATTCTTTAGGAAAATCAACGAACCTCAATCTAAGAAAACTTACTAGTCCACTTGACGTAAATCAAGACAGGGAAGACGTTGTAGAAAATATTGAAGATTATATTATTGATAACAAAGATGAAAATATAATAAAAGCTACTTATGAGCAGATATTGCAAAAAAATAAAAATTTCTCCGTTTTTCATTTTATGAAGGGTGCAAGTATAGCTTTTGAACTAATTATAAAGTATTTTAATCAAGGAAATCTATCCCAATTAAAGCCATTATTAGATAAAGATCTATACAATAATTTTGTAGAAAAGATTAGATATCGTAAAGAGATACAAGAATCTATAATTGTTTCTATTGTTTCACAAAAAATTTTAGAGATAAAGTTAGTAAAAAATATAGTGTTTATTGTAGTATATTTTCTTTCAGAGCAAATTAATTTTGTTAGGAATAGCAATGGAGATATAATATCTGGTAGTACATCTACTATTAATAAAGTTGAGGACATTTGGCAATTTAAAAAAAATATTACTTCGTCAAGTCCAAGTTGGGTACTCACTTCTGTGAAGTATGACAAGATAGATGATGCTAAACAAATGTAGATTGTAAGTTTTTTATTAAAAATGAAAAATAAGTTACGCGAAGTAGTACTTGATACTGAAACTACTGGCTTAGATATAAAATCTGATCATCGAATTATTGAGATAGGTTGTGTGGAGCTAATTAATCGTATTCCAACAGGTAAGGTATTTCATAAATATATTAATCCAGAAAGAGACGTACCATATCACTCATTTAAGATTCACGGTATTAGTACAGAATCTTTACAAGACAAACCATTATTTTCAGATATTGCGTTAGAATTTCTAGATTTTATATCGAATGATATTTTGATAATTCATAACGCTGAATTTGATATTAAGTTTCTTAATATGGAGTTAAGTAAATTCAGTGTAGGATTAATTTCTCTAGATAGGGTAGTTGATACATTATTACTTGCGAGAAAAAAATTCGCTGGTTCACCAGCATCTTTAAGTGCGTTGTGTAAGCGTTTTAATATATCATTGGAAGATAGAGAATTACACGGAGCACTAGTTGATGCTAAATTACTCGCAAAAGTGTATGTTGAACTTACAGGGGGATTGCAGATTTTCTTGTTTGATAATCAATACAAAGAGGATAGCGAACATGCTTTCATTCAGCATAGAATGTATAACTTAGCTCGTAGAGAACATTTTCCAAGCAATGAAGAAATCAATGAACATAAAAAGTTTTTAGATAAAATTAGCAATCCACTTTGGAAGAAAATTATTGAATGTGTTAACAAATAAAGCTAAAATACAGTTTTATTGTATTTATCTCCGGATGCTAAAGTTTGCAAGATTGTTGTCTAGTATTATGCTAGTATTTGCAACTATTTTTCTTGGTTATTGTTTTTTTGCTAAAAAGGGTATATTTGTTCCAACAGTAGTTCGTGAAGTAGAAGTTAAAATAGGTGGGGATTTTTCTTTGATTAATCAAGATGGGCGAATTATACGTAGTAGTGATTTTAGAGATAAGTATATGATGATTTTCTTCGGATTTTCTTCATGTAAGAAGATTTGCCCCATGAATCTTGGAATCATTTCAGAGGTAATTGCAAAATTAGATGCTGAAATTAATAATAAGTTACAAACGTTTTTTATAACAGTTGATCCTGAACGGGATAGCATGAAAAAACTTAAAGAGTTTCATCAGCAATTCGATCATAGAATAGAAATGCTGACAGGAGAAAAAGAGAGAATAAACGAAATAATTGCAAATTATAAAGTGTATGTTAGTCCAACTGTTGGAGAAGACGAAATTAATCATTCTTCAATAATATATCTTATTGGTCCCGAAGGAAAATATGTCACGCATTTTGTGGCTGATTTAAATTCGGATGAAAGTCAATCTGATAAGATTGTAGCTGAAATTAAAAAGATACTTGGTTGATGAGCAGAAACTCTAGTGGAAACTCTAGTATAATAGATATATTGTACTTGTACATCACTCTTAATTTTATTTTAAAAGAATATTATGATTTTTATATAGAGAATGACGGAATGTTTCAACTTAAACTTAAACTCGAATAAAAATGATGTATTTAGAGAAAATAACAAAGAATATTATATACAAAGTTTTTATATGATCTTCTCTAATTCTTTAGAATTTAAAGTACTTATGTGTCTCTCTTCTAAAAGAGCTGCGTATTTTAATTTCATAATTTTTGCGCTAATTGTACATTTTCTCTATATCGATTATCTAACTTTTATATTAGCCTGTCTTTAAATATATTATCATGATGATTAGAAGCTAGAATTGATGTAATCAAAAAACACCACTCTTTGCTTTGAGTTTTGTTATATGTAATTTTATTTTTGTGATCAAGATTAATTCATCAAATTAGAAAACAGAATCTATAATTATGGACTTGTGTTTGCTAACTCTCATTGTATTGAGAATTTTGTTATTTTAAATATTGTTAAAGTTTATTTTTTTTAACTCAATCATCGATTGAATTCGATTTTATAGGAAATATTAATTTTTTTTATTTTATAATAAGAAAGTTATAGTAAAGATTGAGCAAGTAATAGAAATTATACAAAATTTTGTCACTATTTTATTTTCTGACCACCCTTTTCTTTCAAAATGATGATGTATTGGTGTTATAAGAAAAATTTTTTTTCCACTTCCATGCTTAAACTTTGTATATTTAAAATATAATACTTGAATAATTACAGATAAAGTTTCTATTACAAAAATTATTCCAATGAAAGCAAAAAGTATTTCTCTTCTAATTAATACACTAATCAGTCCTAAAGCTGCACCGATCGATAAACTCCCAACATCACCCATAAACATTTTTGCCGGATGTATATTAAACCACAAGAAACTTAAAATCGCTCCTACAAGGGCAATGCAGAATAAAATAATATTTGCATTTGCCTTAGTTATGTAGGCAATTAATCCCAAAAAAATGAAAGAGGTGATAACTTGAGTTGCAGCAAGGCCATCTAAACCATCTGTAATATTTACAGCATTGGAAGAGCCGACAATTACGAAAGTGACAAAAGGAACATATAGGTAACCAAAGTCAATCATGACTTCTTTAATTAGAAATGTCTTTTCAAAATTTTCAGTAAAAAATAGTTTAAATATGTACATACTAATTAAAGTGACAACAAATTCGATAAGTATTTTGGTTTTTGCGCTTAAACCTCGATGATTATTTGCTTTTATTTTGAGATAATCATCAATAAATCCAATCAGGGCATAGAATAAGGTTATAAGTACAAGTAATAGAATTTCTGGTATTAATTGAGTCCAAACTAGAATTGGTAGTAAAGAAGCAATCAGTATCACAACTCCTCCCATGGTAGGAGTATTTTTTTTTGTTATCAAGTGACTTTCCAGCCCAGACGATCTAATCGGTTGTCCATTTTTACATATTTTCTTTAGAAGCTTTATGAAAAAACGAAAAAGAATAAATCCAAAGATAAATGAAGTAAAAAATATTTTTATAGATGAAATTATCACCTATTTAATTAAATTAACTAATTAAGTATTATATACTACTGAATATAGTAGCATTTTACAAGATTTTGAAATATTTATTGGAGCTAGATTTTAAGTATTAATGCTTAAGATACTATCGTTAGTTGTAAACTGGTATTTATCTAAAGATCAAAAATTTTACTCTTGAGTAATTCTTGAATAATTAAGAAGAGCAAGAGAAAAGCTAGTTAGCTACTAAAAATATCATCTACATTTATCTTTGCAATTTTTGCTTTAGTATAAATTTCTTAATTTATTATCTTAACGTTTTAATTATAGAGAGCTTAACTTTTATATTTAAATATAATATATAAAATATATAAAGTAATATTTTGATAGAAAGTTTGTAAAAACAAAGCGCAAGGTTAGCATAAAATTAAATGTAAAATTTTAAGTTTATCGAGAGCTTTCATTATTTAATTTTGAATAAGTTTAAGATAAATAATGCGGCTTTAGTATTAGCGATTATAAATTTGGGATTTTAATCGTATTTTAAATAATTTTTATTTTCAAATGTAACACTTGCTCAAACTTCTCAAGAGGAATTAATTTCCATATATTTTGAGCAATTCATGTGCATTTGCTTTTATTAGAGCAGGGCATTTTTGATCATTTAATAGTGAAAGTAATATTTTAACTGCACTTTCAATATTATTATTATGTATTTTGATTATAGCAATGACTTCTTGATTTGAACAAGGATATATCGTACTCCTAGCCAGATTGTCGATTCTATTTTGATTTATGATTTTATCATCTGTTATTTCTTTATCATTATAGAGCAGACTTGTTACTTCTAAATATTGAGCTAATTCACGCAATACATCGGGAGCATCGTTATTTCTTGCGATCTTATTATATATAGATGATGCATCTGCTGGTTTCGAGCTTGATATACAATTAAACGCACTTTCAAAGTCTGCTAAAAATTTCCAATTTGAGTCTATCCCTTCTAGTGATCCGTTGTCTTTTTTAGAGAAGAATATTTCATAGAATTTATCACCCGCAATTATAGATTGTTTTGTAATATTTATATTATATAGCGAATACAGTATTATGGAAATTAGTACTGATGATAATAATGTAAATAAGAAGATATACTTTTTCATAGTTCTATTATAGATAGGTATATATTTCATATATTATTAGCTTTTAATTTGCAAAAACTTATTGACATAATAATTATATTAAGGTAATGATATAACCAGAGTTGTTTGAGTAGTTGGAGATTAAAGTATTTCTAAAGTAGAAATAAAGACAGCAGTATAAAGCTAATTATTTTGCCGGATTTATCCGGTGTACTAACAACTTGTTATAAGTTGAAGTTTAAATTTGAGAGTTTGATCCTGGCTCAGAATGAACGCTGGCGGCAGGCTTAACACATGCAAGTCGAACGGGGTCATTATTATGGCTTGCCATGATATGACTTAGTGGCAGACGGGTGAGTAATGTATAGGAATCTACCTAGTAGTACGGAATAATTATTGGAAACGATAACTAATACCGTATACGCCCTACGGGGGAAAGATTAATTGCTATTAGATGAGCCTATATTAGATTAGTTAGTCGGTGGGGTAATGGCTTACCGAGACTATGATCTATAGCTGGTCTGAGAGGATGATCAGCCACACTGGAACTGAGATACGGTCCAGACTCCTACGGGAGGCAGCAGTGGGGAATATTGGACAATGGGCGAAAGCCTGATCCAGCCATGCCGCATGAGTGAAGAAGGCCTTTGGGTTGTAAAGCTCTTTCAGTGAGAAAGATAATGACGGTACTCACAGAAGAAGTCCTGGCTAACTCCGTGCCAGCAGCCGCGGTAATACGGAGAGGGCTAGCGTTATTCGGAATTATTGGGCGTAAAGAGCGCGTAGGCTGGTTATTAAGTTAAAAGTGAAATCCCAGAGCTTAACTTTGGAACTGCTTTTAAAACTGTTAACCTAGAGATTGAAAGAGGATAGAGGAATTCCTAGTGTAGAGGTGAAATTCGTAAATATTAGGAGGAACACCAGTGGCGAAGGCGTCTATCTGGTTCAAAGTCTGACGCTGAGGCGCGAAGGCGTGGGGAGCAAACAGGATTAGATACCCTGGTAGTCCACGCTGTAAACGATGAATGTTAAATATGGGGAGTTTACTTTCCGTATTGTAGCTAACGCGTTAAACATTCCGCCTGGGGACTACGGTCGCAAGATTAAAACTCAAAGGAATTGACGGGGACCCGCACAAGCGGTGGAGCATGTGGTTTAATTCGATGCAACGCGAAAAACCTTACCACTCCTTGACATGGAAATTATACCTATTTGAAGAAATAGGGTCGGTTCGGCCGGGTTTCACACAGGTGTTGCATGGCTGTCGTCAGCTCGTGTCGTGAGATGTTGGGTTAAGTCCCGCAACGAGCGTAACCCTTATCCTTAGTTGCCATCAGGTGATGCTGGGAACTTTAAGGAAACTGCTAGTGATAAACTGGAGGAAGGCGGGGATGATGTCAAGTCATCATGGCCCTTATGGAGTGGGCTACACACGTGCTACAATGGTGGTTACAATGGGCTGCAAAGTCGCGAGGCTAAGCTAATCTCTTAAAAGCCATCTCAGTTCGGATTGTACTCTGCAACTCGAGTGCATGAAGTTGGAATCGCTAGTAATCGTGGATCAGCATGCCACGGTGAATACGTTCTCGGGTCTTGTACACACTGCCCGTCACGCCATGGGAATTGGTTTCACTCGAAGCTAATGACCTAACCGCAAGGAGGGAGTTATTTAAAGTGGGATCAGTAACTGGGGTGAAGTCGTAACAAGGTAGCAGTAGGGGAATCTGCAGCTGGATTACCTCCTTAGGCTTTTGTATACAACTCGTTACTTTTGTAGTAACGTTTTGGTATACTTATATTGCTGTCTTTACTTCTGCTTTGTTTTTGATTCGTCGGTGGTGAAATTTTATGAATAACAGGCCTCTCTCTCCGCATATACAAATATATAAAGTACAAGTTACTAGTTTTTTTTCTTTTATGCATAGATTGACTGGTATCTTATTGTTTTTCCTTTTGACTGTGTTTTCTTGGTATTTTGTGTTACGCTTTTACTTTCCTGGATCTTTTATAGTAAGATGTTTAGATATCTTATTATCTGGTTTTATTGCCAAGTTAATTTATATTATATGCTTTATAAGCTTTCTATATCATGTTCTCAATGGCGTTCGTCATTTATTATGGGATGCTGGATTTAATCTAGAAATTACTAGTGCATCAAAGAGCGCTGTGATACTGACAATAATTTTACTTTTTTCTACTATAGTTTTTTTGTTTACTGCAATATGAATCAATTAGAAAATTCAGCTTATCGTTGGTGGGCTCAGCGTATTTCCGTGATATTTCTATTGTTCCCCCTTCCTTGGTTTGTTTATTTATTTTTTAGTGCTTTTTATACTGATGAAAATTTGTTTTTTGATGAAAAATTACTTCGCGCTATCAATCACCCACTTGAGCTTTTATTTTTCCTTATATTTTTATCTTGCATTTTTTGGCATGCCTCTCTTGGAATGCAAGTGATCTGTGAAGATTATATACGCAGTTCTTTTTTCAGGATCTTCGTGATTATGTTTGTAAGATATTTATCAATTGTAACCTACGTAGTTTTTACTTTTACGATTTTTTTCTTTTATAAGCATATTTTCTTGTAGGATTGTCTATCTTTAATATCACATTTAATGTGTTAGTTTTATTATAAAATCTGTAAGTATTCAGTGGTTTTATTTTAGCGGTATGTTAAAAACATTGAAAAAATGGGGAGCGGATCTTTTATTAGAAGTGAAAGATTTTTTTACTCTATCTGGATCTGATGTTTATATAAAAGACTTTAGGCAGATAATGATACATAATAAAAAAAAATGTCGATACCCAAAAAATTATGATCAAATTGTAGAGTTTGGTGAAATTATTGAAAATAAATATTGTAGTAAAAAACCTATAGAAAAACAAAATCTAATATATCAACTCAAGTATAATAAATGTAAGTTCGATCTAGTTTTTATCAAAGAAGTTGATTGTAAGTATTACTTCACTATTGATTTTTTAGTTAGTAAAGATCGATATGAGATCGATGATTATCGTGAATTTTATGAACCATTTAGATTTAAAAAAAAAGATCTTGAAAAATATTTACCAGTCTTTGAAATTCAAAAAAAAGATAATAAGTTTGCATTAACTAATTCTTCTTCGATCTGTAATAAAACACAAGAGCTTAATAAGAATGAGATGATAGATTGGAAAGAAAAAAATGGGCAGCTGTTATACACAAGCGATTATAAGAGACTAGGTGCCATTCTTTCCGAAAAAAATCAAAATGGTCAATTATTTGAAATTAGAGATCCAAATGGTAATCTGGAATTAGATAAAAGTCTTATATCCATTCCTATTGCTTTTGTTGCAGGCTTAGCTAAGATTTGCGTTAAATTGTTAATTTTTATACCTGTAAAAATGGGGAGATATTTAATGAATAAACAAAATTCAATTGTAAAATTTTTTGGTTATTTTTTGTTTACTTCTGCAATTACAGTAAAAAATTTAGTGAACATAGGAACTACCGTATTAAAAGCTCCACTTTTGTTATTTGTAGCAGATAAAAAAAAGTATGCTGATACTTACTGGACTATCTGGAAATATCAACTAAAGGAATATTGGAAAGAAGCAAAAAAGGATTATTTATTTATGAGAAAAAGTAATAGATTAGAATTAGAATTAGAAGAGAAAGATTATCCAGAGTTTGAGATTGCTGGAACGTGGAAAGAGCTTAATGCTAGAAGACAAGGAATTAATAAAAATCTGGAATCAGAGATTCTTAACAAAGGTAGTGAAAACACAGATAAATCTAAAAAACTAAAAAAAGACTTCAAAAAATTATATAACACAATTCACAAACAAAGAGATGATAAAAGTCAAATAAAGAAAGATTCTTGTACTGATAATAGAATAATGATATCTCAAAAAAAAAAACAAAACTCTCGTTTAGATGAGAAAACTTTTTCACGCTAATGATAATTTCTGTAGATATTATTTTAACTCAATACATTGATTTTTTATTCTAATTATTGTGTAAATGGGACATGTTTTGTGCTACATTAATGTTAATGTTAATATATTTAATATTTTTGCATTGAAAGTATTACATAATGTTATGTAGTTCTATGACTAAGGAAGTTTTTTATTTTATTTCAAGTCTAAAACTTTTTGAGACATTTTGCGATTGTAAAATCTTGTTTTACAAAAATTCTTTAATTGAGTAAATATGATTTTATATACCTCTCATGATTATGCTGCAGAAATGGTAGTATTTTTCTTAACTACACAAAATATATAAAAAATTTATCAAAAAAATTGAGGAAAATAACGTCGGAAATATTGATTTTTGTCTTCTATTTAACAATAAAGATACTAAAGTGAGGTATGCTTTTGTGCTTCAAAAAGTTTTTACATTAATTTAGTTAATTAAGAATAGTTTATACATTAAGGCATTGTATAAAATACAACTTCCAGTCAATAAAAAGTGTTATCTAGTTAGTAAATTTCATAAAAATAGGCTCAAATTTTAAATAATGATATTTTTTTTTGTTTAAACCCTAAATGCCTATGTTTAATGTATTAATGCTATTAAATAAAATAAAAATAGTCGTAACAAAAATCTTTAAAAATTTATATTGTCAATATTTTGTATCACAAGAGAAATTTCGTATTTAGAATAACGTAAGGATATTTGTAGAAGATTAAAAACATATTATAATTAATTATTTACTAATTCTTTAGCGTAAAGAAGAAAAGGATATTTTCTAATATAGACTAATTTTAAGTATATGAATATCTATAAATTTGGAATTAGTTTTTTTATTAGAATTCTAAATATATGAAGATTTAGCGAAGTATTTATGTAATTTTATTAGCATAATGATTATAGGTAAAAAGAGCCCTCACTTTCTAATTTAATATCAAACAATGATGTAAAGGCTATTTTTATTATTCTCTTTAAATAGAATTTAACAAGACAATTAGATAGAATCTTAAAATAAGTTATTGAGCGGAAATGCGTAAAGACAGCAGCAAGGCTATAGAAAAATCAAGTTATAAATTTTTAGTGTAATTTTAATGAGATGAAGTCTGTCTTTTTATAAAAGATTTTTGTGATATAAATACATAGAGTGTCTATATCTTATCAAAATTTTTTACTTAGAAAATAAGAAGAGGTGTATTGAGGACAATATCTTCATTAGAGATGATGGATATATAAAAATATAGAAAATAAAAGCACATAATTATAGAGATAAAAATATTACGTGTCACAAAAAATTATATAAAGAAAATTTCTTGTAAAATTATCAAAAAAAAATAAAATATAAACTCTATTTTGCACTTAAAACAATCAATCGGCTTCTCAAAATGATAAAGAGTAGGCAGTTTTTTATCTGAGTATGTGATCCTATTACAAGATTTTGTAATGTGCATTTATCAAAAAGATTTTTTCTATATAAGTATCATAATTTTGTCAGCTATTTTCTTATAATTTATTTTTCAATAAAAACAACTACTTAATATAATTTTCTATAAATCTTTGACTTTTAATACTAAAATAGTATTATTTATTTTTGCACTTGCTTTTAAGATAAAATTAAGAAAGGTTCAGTATATTTACAGCTTTACATTTGATTTTTATATTTATCATATACTCTTTATAATAAATTTTATTACAAGATATTATTGTATGCATGTGAATTTTGTTTGAATATAATAAGAGTTTATAAATTAATTTGTAAAATTATTTAAAAAAATGAATTTAATAAGATTATTCAATGCTAGAAAAATAATAACCTAAAAGATGAATATTGCAAGCATTTAACTAATCAGCTAAATTTCTTTTACTATCTATTTAGTAAATAGATCAAATATTTCTACTACTAATAGAGTAGTAGTTTAAGATTAAAGTATCAACTGTCTGAACAGCAAGAGAAAGAATATTTGCTTTGAAGGCCTACACCTACGTCACAATAATTACTTTCGTTTATCATTTTGTTATTTTACCACCTCTGAATAAATATAAAAATGTGCAATAAAATCCTACTCTCGATTTCATACATAATATAACATGTATATTTAATTCTTTTTAATTGAGATTTTATTGTCTATAGCATGTACCATTATTTTATCACCTTCTCCTATCTCTTCTGCTAAGAGCAACTTAGCTAGATTATTCTGAATGTGTTCTTGTATTACTCTTTTTAGAGGTCTTGCTCCATAATCAGGAGTATAGCTATACTGTGCGATTAATTCTTTAGCCTCCTTTGATAAATTTATACTTAGCTTTCGCTTGGTGAGTATCTTTTGTAAATAAGAAAATTGAATATCTATAATTTTAGAAATATCATCTTTACTCAAAGTATGAAATATAATAATTTCATCGAGTCTATTTAAAAATTCCGGACGAAATGTAGATTGAACTATTTGCATAACATCGTTTTTTACAGAATCAGGATCTTCTTTAAGTATTATCTCAGAACCAAGATTAGATGTTAAAATTAATATAGTATTACGAAAATCAATTAATTTACCGTGACTATCGTTAAGTCGACCTTCATCTAAAACCTGCAGTAAAAGATTAAATATGTCTGGATTTGCTTTTTCTATCTCATCAAATAAAATTACCTGATATGGTCTTCTTCTTACCGCTTCAGTCAATCTACCTCCTTGTTCATATCCAACATATCCAGGAGGCGCACCAATTAACTTTGAAACAGAATGTTTTTCCATATACTCTGACATGTCAAAACGTAGAAGTGCAAATTGATCATTAAACAGGAACTCAGCAAGAGCTTTTGCAAGCTCTGTTTTTCCAACTCCGGTCGGACCCAAAAATAGAAATGAACCAAAGGGTCTATTGGTGTCTTGCACGCCAGAGCGAGAGCGTCTAACTGCATTACTTATTGCTTCTATTGCATCTTTTTGTCCTATTACTCTTTTTCCTATTTGATTTTCCATTCTAAGAAGTTTTTCTTTTTCACTATGCATCATATTATCAACAGGAATACCAGTCCACTTTGAAACAATACTTGTGATATCACTTTCAGTAACTTCTTTTTTGAGAAAGCTGTCAGTAATCTTCTCCTGAACCTTTAATTCATTTTCAAGTTGAGGAATTATGCCATACATTAATTCTCCCGCTCTTTCTAAATTTCCACTACGCTGAGTTAATTCAAGTTCTTTTTTAGCATTATCTAATTTTTCTGCTGTTTCTTGTATTTTAGCTATTTTATTTTTTTCTATTTGCCATTTATTGTTTAAATCAGTAAATTCACTGTTTAATTCTTCAATTTCTTTACCTATTCTATCTAAGCGTTGTTTAGAATTTTCATCACGCTCTCTTTTAAGAGCTTCCGATTCAATTTTTAATCTTACAATTCTCCTCTCAAGTTTATCAATAATTTCTGGTTTGCTATCCATTTCAATTCTTACCCTACTTGCCGCTTCATCGATTAAATCAATTGCTTTATCAGGCAAAAATCTATCTGTTATATATCTATTAGATAATGTTGCAGCAGCAACTATTGCGCCATCTGTAACTCTAATGCCGTGATGCACTTCATATCTTTCCTTCAAGCCTCTTAATATTGAAATAGTATCAATTTCAGTTGGTTGAGAAATAAACACAGGTTGAAATCGTCTTGCAAACGCAGGATCCTTTTCTATATATTCACGGTATTCATCCAAAGTTGTAGCTCCTATACAGCGTATTTCTCCACGTGCAAGTGCGGGTTTTAGCAAATTTGAAGCATCCATTGCACTAGTTGTTGCCCCTGCTCCAATTAAAGTGTGCAATTCATCAATAAATAGTAAAATTTTTCTTTCTGCTTTTGAAATTTCATTAATAACAGCTTTTAATCTTTCCTCAAATTCTCCTCTAAATTTTGTTCCCGCAATCAAAGCCCCGAGGTCTAAAGCTAAAACTTTAGCATCACATAAACCAAGAGGTACGTCACTTGCAATAATTCTATTTGCAAGTCCTTCAACTATTGCAGTTTTTCCAACGCCCGGTTCACCTATTAGTACTGGATTATTTTTTGTTCGTCTCAATGAGACCTGCATAGTTCTTCTTATCTCTTCATCTCGACCAATTACAGGATCGAGCTTTCCCTGAATAGCAAGTTCTGTAATATCTTTCGTATACCTTTTTACTGCATTTAGCCTTTCCTCACTATTTGGTAAGTTCGCATTGTTACTCTTTTTCATCTCTTCAATAACTGAGTTCAATTTTTGTAACGTTACGCCATTTTCTATTAAAATCCTGCCAACAGTATTATGTTCTTGCGCAACAAGGCCTTGCAATAAGTGTTCAGTTGCAACAAATGAATTTTTATTTTTTCTTGCAATACTAATTGCATCTTCAAAGACTTTTACAATTTCTCTTGAAAGTTGAAGGCTGGTATTACCAGGACCTTCAACTATTGTAAATTTCTTTATTGCATTATCCACAGCATTGGAGATATTTTGTACATTTCCACCGCAAGCATTTATCAAGTTCTTGACTAGATCTGATTCATCTTCAAACATTGCTTTTAGTAAATGTTCAGGCATGAAAGTCTGGTGCCCAGCTCCAAATGCTTTCATCTGCGCACTTTGAATTAAATTTTTTGTTTTTTCGGTAAATCTATTTAAGTCCATAATTTAAGATTCAATCGTTCTTGTTTGCAGACATACACAGCAACTGCTTTTTTTTTAATTTTAAGTTAAAAATCTTTATTGCCAAGCAAAAAAATGTACTTTAAATATGTAAAATCAATCATTTGATTGAGATTTCAATGAAAATTTGAATAGCTCTAATTCAGTATCTATCACAGTAAACATTGTTTAATAAACAACTCATTTACCTCTTAGTAATATTTTAAATATTTGTTAAACCAAGCTAGTTTTGCTTTTTCTCATTAGTTTTTTTTTGGATGAAATTACTCTGTTGAATTCAATTGCATTTAATGTATTAACTGTTGTTAACTGCAACAAAACATCACAATGTTAG
This sequence comes from Wolbachia endosymbiont of Meromenopon meropis, assembly GCA_029784595.1. GTDB lineage: Bacteria > Pseudomonadota > Alphaproteobacteria > Rickettsiales > Anaplasmataceae > Wolbachia. The sequence goes on from JAJETZ010000002.1 coordinate 355,171, forward strand.
CAATAACACGATTAAAATCAGAAAATTAATAGAGAAAAAAGAACGAAGTTAAAAAGCAAAATTATCTAGTGAGATTCTCTATTATTTAGATAGAATGAGATATATACGAGAAGTGTTATTATTTTTGGTTACTACTGCATAATGCAGCGCATATTATACCTCACTAAATTCGAAAAATAAAAAAAAAGAAGTAAGGGAACATTCCACAATTGGTTTGCGATATAAGGTATTTTTTATTAGTTTAAATAAACTTAATATCAAATAATTAAGATTTAATAGATTTTATAAATAACTTTAATGTTGATGTTAATATCATTAATGAATGAAGAAAATTAAGATTAAAAAAAAATACTTTATTGCTAATTGCATTAATTTTTGTATTTTTAAATTACCAATGTCTTTTTGTGAATGAAAGGGTAAGTATGAATTAAAATTCATTTCACTTTGTAAAATAGGGATAGCTATAAAATAGCTCATTATTAGTTGTAAAACAATGTTAAGTCAGTAGATATAATTAAAATTATAGAGCTTTTTAACGATTATATTTATCAAAACTTATTCCAATAATATTGAAATTACTTATAGTTTATAGTGTACTTTGAGAAAATCATCTGAATGATTGACTTTGCATCTATATTGATAAAATCAAACACAGAATTTATAGAAAACGCTTTTGTTTTTTAGTGTTATTTTTATCAATCAATAAAACAAAGAATTAATCAAAAATGAAGCTTTATTGTTGTAATAATATTTAGAGGAGCGTGAAAAAAAATTCAAACTGAAAGCAATCAAGATAAAAATCTATATTTAGGGCGGAAAAACTGTTTAT
>JAJETZ010000003.1 GCA_029784595.1 Wolbachia endosymbiont of Meromenopon meropis
GAATGAGTTTCTTTAAATTTAAATCTAAATATTCTCTCCTTTGTTGTAGTTTAGAGAAGTCATTAAATTCGAACGTTTAGAGCATTTTAAAGGTCTTTAATATTAAAAAATAAGTATTGTAATACTAATAACTTTTTATTTTTTAATTTTATATTTACATTTTAATTATTTATTACCAAGACAAAATCTTGAATTTTGATATTCTATATTAGAGCTATCAACGACTACTTAATAAATGAATAACTAATCAAAGTATATATATCTTTGGTGAATTTTTTAATTATAGATATAAGCTATATAGATATAAGCAAAATTTATGCATTCTCTAATGAATATTTAGATTGCAAAAATAAAAATCTCTAGTTTAGGTGAAGAAAAGCTTACAATTATATTTAAGATCTAATGAGGAATGTGATTGTTCAAAAATCACATAAAGTATTCGTAATGTCTATTATATTTGAAATTACTATGGCTATTCGTTATCTAAGAGCAAAAAATGCCAGATTTTGCTCTGTCATGACCTTATTTTCTATTATTGGTATTGCTCTTGGAGTTGCTACACTAATAGTAGTAATGTCTGTAATGAATGGGTTTAGAGCAAAATTATTTGACTCAATACTTGGCATTAATGGTCATATTAATGTTTATTTTGATGATAGTATTAGTTCAGATTATGAATCTGTATCAAAATCTATTGAAAGAATTTCTGGTGTATTAAAAGCAACTCCTATAACCAATGATCAGGTTATTATTGCAGCAAATGGTAAAATTGCAAGTAGTATAGTGCGAGGTGTGTCAACTAAAGACTTATCTAGTAATATTACTATTGTTAATAGTTTAATTGTGGGTAATTTAGAAAAATTTGATGAAGGCCTAGTAATAGGAGCTCAATTAGCGGAAGCTTTAAACGTTAATTATGGCGATAAAATCGTACTTATATCTCCTAATGAATTTAATATATTGTTCAATACAATGCCAAAAATGCAAGAATATAAAATTATTGCCATATTTGATATGGGTATGTTTGAGTATGATAATGCTTTGGTATATATGCCAATAAAATCAGCACAAGCTTTTTTTGATTACAAAGACAGTATAGAAAACATAGAAGTATTTATAGGCGATATTACTAAAACTAACGAACTAGCAGGTATTATAGAAAAAGAAACTGGAATGAAGGTTGAAAGTTGGCAACTACAACAGAGTCACTATCTAAATGCTTTAAAAACCGAAGAAAATGTAATGTTTTTAATTCTTACTTTGATTATAATTGTAGCAACATTTAACGTCGTTTCGAATTTAATGATGATGGTGCAAGAAAAGAAATCTGCAATTGCAATTATGCGTACATTTGGTGCAACAAGTGGAAGTATTATGCGTATATTTTGTATATGTGGACTGCTGATTGGTTTTGTTGGAACTTGTCTTGGCTGTATTATAGGCGTTGTTTTTTCTCTCAATATTGAAAGTATAAGACTCTTCTTAGAGGGAATCACTAACGTTAAATTACTCGATCCAATGATATACTTTTTTTCAAGTTTACCTGTAATATTAGTACCAAAAGAAGTAATTAATATTTCTTTGCTTGCATTATTTTTATCTTTTTTAGCAACGATTATTCCTGTATTACAAGCGGCCGCTCAAGATCCTGCTGAAATACTACGATATGAATAATATTGCGTAGTATAGAGTAATGTATATCATAGATTGATGGTTATTAATTGTATTATTCTTTGTTAGCTTTAATATGCTGACTAATGCAGGTTTTTAAAAAAACCAGCAAAAAACGAAGGCAATATCAAGATTTTGATAAAAAGCATACATGATCTCAAAACATTGATGATATCAATATCAATTTAAAATAAAAAAGATGTTTGAATTAAAGAGAAGCCTCTTTAATTCAACATGAAAAGGGCAATATTGGTTTGAAGAATAAAAAAATCTTGCAAAAATTGCTATTTCTTCTCTGGTTAGAATAAAGAATTCCTTAATTACAGAGGGGTAAAATTTGATATTAAGAATAAATTCTTAATTAAATATTTAGTGTCATAGCTTGACGATTTAGAAATAGACAATATAATGAGTAAATTGGAAAGTTCAAAGGAAGTGTAGATACTTTGTGAAATCTAGGATCACCTTTTGAAAAAAGTTATTTCTGATGTTGATTAGAGGTGAGAGCGCTTTTTTCAAAAAAGTTGTTTTCTGTTGGGAAAAGAAGTAAAAACAAAAACAATTTGTTAAAATGAGGTTGACAGGGGAAAATCGAGAAATCAATAATCAATGAGATCAGCAAGTATAGTTCCGTCTATCTCATAGAAGGTTTTACTAAGCTGAAATTTAAATTTCAGCTTGGTAAATTGTGTTTTTTTGTTGAAGAAACATTAAAAATATCTTAATAGTATACTATCACTTATTATGATGTATTTTATGATTTATTTCATAGTTTTTCGTTTTCTTTTTGATTTATTTAGATCTGGATAAAATTGTAAAAAATATAAAATAATAGAATTAGAACTAATTTGTTATTACATTAATAGTTCCTGATGATCTATATTTTTATTATTTTTTATTTTTTACAATTTTATTGTTTTTAATTAAACTTGTGCACTTTTTATTCTTTCATTTTGTCGACGTTTGCTAATCTAAAATATAGAAAAAAGAAGTGAGGAGAATTATTTTTCTTTGAAGCGCTTTTAAGACAAATTTTAAGGAATACAGAAAGAAAATGCTTCTCAGAAAAATTAGTTAAAAATCTAAATTTATTAGGAGAGGAGTAATACAATCAAATTATCTCTGATAAAGCTCTTTAACTTAGGTAGAATAGAGGAAATTCCGACTTTTGAAGTTGTTTTTTATAACAAGTATTGCAAGTAAAATTTCATCGTAAATTTAGCTCTACTTTTAACTACTAAATTGGCTCTCTGTTTTAGGCTAAGATGAAGAAAGTAATTTTTCAAAAAAAAATATAAAGTTTTGCTCAAATTCGATTAGTAATGAAATTTTTTCCATATTTATCCAAATGGAATGTTATATATATTTCTATTCCAAGAAGATTGAACTCATGTAATTCCTGAATTAAAGGAGGGTTGTAAAGTTCAGTATTTTTTTTGGATTTTGTAGAAAAAAAATTAGCAGTTTTGTATTGCGCTCTAACAAAGGAATATGAAAGCAAACAAAATTATAGGGAATTTTTATAAAGTCCTTAATAATGTAGAACACAAAACTACTGTACACTTTTTCAAGTTATCAATTATTTGAAAGTAAAGTTATACATTAAACTTGGAGAAGCTGAAAAATCTTTTAAAATACTATAAGTGGAATATACGATAAATCCCACTCTTGAATCAGCAAAAATTTACATCAGCTCAAACGATAATAAAGATGTTGAAGACTATATACTACTTACTTCATGACTACTATTTTTAATTTACTGCTTGCTTGATCTTCGATTACTTTAGTCGAATATACCTTTGCAAATCAACATTTAGACACTTTATATGAAGAAATAGGTGATTATATATCATTTTATCTTATTCATGGCCGCTAGTTAAAAGATTAAATTGCAAGAATATGACAAGATAGTTTGTTTGTTAAACAAAATGAGTTCAGAACCTTACTTGACTCAAATTAAAATGCAAAAATGCAGCAAACAACTAAAGCTGTAAAATTATAAATGTCCGAATTATAATAGTTTTTTTGATTGTGCACACTCTATAAGTTAAATAGGACCTTAACTTAGCTAAAGAACTATTTATTTTTCAGAAATTATTAAATAGCTACAGAGATTATACTGTAATCCATACTTCATGTGCTTACGTGCTATAAATTAGCATCAGTTAAATTTATAATTTCATATAAATTAAAATTGCGGATAAGTTTATTTAAACTAGATTATTTATTAATAGATTACTATTAGTATAGTGAATACGAGAATAATATATTATGTGGATTATCTTGATGTAGAAATTTAAAACAATATTTTTCAATAACGTTTAATAAATTTCAATAAATTGCTTTTTAAATTAGAGATAAGTATTAACTCTATATAACAATGTTTGCTTTAAAATCTAAAAGTAAGTTCATCCTTTCTATTGGAGAAAGGGGCGCAATATTACTTTACTTTAAAAGTAATACTTTGAGTAAAAGATATTTTATCAAAGATAAGAATGATAAAGCAATATCTAATTTAAGTCTATGTCTTTCATCAGATAAAAAAGCACCTTTATATCTAGTTCTCAATCATAAAGATCAGAATTATTTACTACAACCTATTTCAAAAACTAATAGAATTAGTGCTTATGTATTAGCAAAAGCTAAAATAGAACATTTCGTTGGCAAAAATGATATAAATTCAGTTTATTTGATCGAGAAGCCAAGTAGATTTAATCAAAATTGGTATTATCTTCTTGTTTCGTCAAAAGCAAAGCACTTAGTAAAATTTTGGTTAGATCTTTTTATAAGAATAGGCTCTAACTTTAAAGGAATATTAATGCTTCCTATAGAAATAGGTAATTTTGCAGAAAAGGTTTTTTATAAAGATTTTGATAATTGGAAGATGATAGTTGTTGGAACTAAAACTGGAGGTTATAGACAAGTAGTTTTTAAGGAAAATAAAATTGTGTTTACACGTTTAGTGCCATTTGCTAAGGAAAATTTACCTGGAATTATTGCTGGTAGCATATATCAAGAAGTAAGAGATACTATTCGGTTTTTAACTAAATTTGGCTTTAAGAAAAATGATCTTATCGATCTTTTTATCGTAGTACCAGAAGATATCAAGATTAGTTTGTCAGTTATAAGTTTTTCTGAAAATAGTGTAAGTATATTAACTCCGTATGAGTTAAGTAAATTGCTAGGATTAGAATTAGCTGCAAGTGAAAAAGATAGTTTCTGCGATACTATAATTTTATTTCACAGCTTTAAGAACAAATCATCGGCTATTTTCAATACAAGGGAAACTAAGGAATTTTATCTACTAAACTGCTTTTATTTGTATTCTTCGAATTTTTTTTTATATTTCGGTTCGATCTTAATCGTAATAAAAATTCTCTATTTGTCAAATTTATATTCAAACCTTGATTTTGCCAGTAATTTATTGGCAAAGAAAGAAGCTTTAAATAAAGAACTGATAAAACTTAGTCAAAATTATAATGTAAAAAAAACAAGTGGAGTTTATAATTTTATTAGTGTAAATAATATTTTATCTAAAATAGAGTATTCTCCACTTGTACAAGTTAGATACGTAGAAAAATTAAAAATACCAGGCGTACAACTTCAATCATTTAAATGGAACTATGATGAGATGAAAAATTATATTACCACAGCTTTAAGATTTAATTTTCAATCTAATAAAGATATTTCTTATCAATATAAAGAATTACAAAAAAAAATAAACAATAATTTTCGTGCTTATGATGTTGATATTTCTAGTTTACCCACCACTAAAAAGCAAAATATATCTATCGATGTTAAAATAGGAGAGGGTATGTAAATTGATGAATATTTCTCAACTGAAAAAAAGAGTTGCAATTCGACTTCTCTTTTATTCGATAATGTCTATCGGGTTGATAGTTGTGCTGGCTCATATTATACTCTATACTAATAGAGTCTTTGATGAAAATCAAAGTGTTATAAACGAGATACGTTCTATAAAATTAGAAATTATTGAGTTACAAAAAAAAGAGGTTTTTCTAAATAAAAATTTAGATTTGTGGAGGAGCATTTCTTCTTCCAGTTTATATAGTGATAAATATATTGAAAATTTGAATTTTGAGCTTGCCAAGCTATATAAAAAATATTACATATTAGAACCTGAAATATCGATTTCTGTGCCAGAGGAAGTTGAGTTAGGTGAAAGTGAATACATAAAAGTGATAAAAAGTGAAGTTACGTTGAACTTTGGTTCAATTAGCGATAAGCATATTTTTTTATTTTTACAGTCTGTTCCAAGTCTTCCTGGTTATGTGACAATCAAATCTCTTATTTTGAATAAGGAAAAGAATATTGATTCTACGATTATGAACCAAATTTTAAGCGGTAATATAATAGAAATAGTCAGAGCTAATATGATATTTGATTGGTACACTGTGCTAAATAAGTAAGATATGGGGGTTAAGTTATTTTTTATTTTTGCTCTATTACTGCTTTTTAATACGAATGCGTATTGTAGCTGCAAGGGTATTATAGATAGTATAGAAATTTGTGAGAAATATGTTTGTCGACAATATATTGGTAATGAAAATTTTATTGAGCACAGAATACTAGGATTCAATAGTAAGGGTTTATGCGTATATGTAGAAAAGCAGAATAATAACGAGATGATTTGTTATCACTCTAAGTATGGAATGCTGATGGAAAAAAAATACTTTGAGAATGTTTTTAAAGTTGACAATCAAAAAATAATGGTCAACTTTATTGACGTAACAAGTTTGCGTGCAAAGGAATGTTTTTTTATAAATGACAGAAAAATAAATCATCCTGATCAAGATGAAATAATAAAAGAAGCAACAGAGAGTGATTCCGATGTTTTATCACAATTCAATGATATCAAAAGCATTTTTTTTGATGAGGAACCGATTAATAAGATCGTTAGTGAAATGGGGAAATTTCACCAGCGATCTTCTGGCATTTCAGAAGTAAATATACTAAATAATTTTGATTGTAAGGTGGTGAGCTTAGATTCAATTTTATATTTTTCTTCTGATGTATGGAGAATATGGGTAAATAAAAGGCTTTTTTCAAACACTAAAGACTTGAAAATTCATTCAGTGAATGAAAATTATGTAACTTTTGTATGGACTGTAGATCAATACATGATAAAAAAACAAGTAAGAAATGATTCTAGAAATGTATACTTAAGTGAAAAGGATGTTGTATTCACACTTTATCCAGGTCAAAAATTTGACTTAGATAGTCTATCTATTTCATAATTCATATAAATAATTCATATAAATATGCGCGCTTGTAGCTCAGTTGGAATAGAGCGCTGCTCTCCGAAGGCAGAGGTCGTGGGTTTAAATCCCTCCAAGCGCATTATATTCTTGACAAGAATACTTTTTTCTTATATAGAGATGTGCCACAAGGTATATTCAAGGCGCAATTATGTCCAATGGTACTATAAATAAAGTCATATTGATTGGTAATTTAGGAAAAGATCCTGAGATTAGAACTATGCAAAGCGGAAAAGAGATGGCAAATTTTTCAGTTGCTACAACTGAAAGTTGGACTGATAAACTTTACGGTGTACGCTCTGAAAAAACAGAATGGCATAATATTGTAGTATTTAGTGAAGGATTAGTAAGGGTTGTCAGAGATTTTGCACGAAAAGGTAGCAAAGTTTACATTGAAGGCTCTTTGAGAACAAGAAAATATTCTGATCAAAATGGTAATGAAAGATATATTACAGAGGTGATATTGCAGAATTATGGTGGAGTTTTTGCATTGCTGGATTCGAAAAATAACGCATCAAATCCTGATTACAAATCAGGCGAGTACAAGCAAAATGAAATAGAACAAAAAAAACGCTATGAAAATTTTAATAGTGAGATAAATGAAGAACTTATTGATGATGAAATACCATTTTAAATAACTTAAATTGAAGAAATCATTATCTAAATTTTTATGGACCGCTTGTGTTACGCCATTTAGCTCTAATGGAGATAGTATAAATTATTGTAATTTGAAGCGTTTGCTTTTGATGCAGAATAAAGCTGGAAATGGTCTTCTATTATTAGGTAGTACAGGGGAAGTTCTATCACTAACTGATTCTGAAAAACGTAAATTAGTTGAATTTGTTTGCGGGTTAGAGCTAGATGTCCCAATTATGATTGGTGTACCTGGGGTAAATTTGTATCAGACACTTGAGTGGCTTGACTTTTGTAAGAATATGCCTATTCACGGCTATCTTATGACGACTCCAATCTATACAAAACCAGGAATTATTGGGCAAACTCTATGGTTTGAAAAATTGCTTGAGAAAGCGCATGTGCCAGCTATGCTTTACAATATTCCATCAAGAGCAGGTGTAAATCTTCATGTTGAAACTGTATACAATCTATCCAGCTACGAAAAATTTTGGGCTATTAAAGATTCAAGTAGTGCTATTGATAGCATAATTGAATATAAGAAAATAGCACCAAACATCGAGATTTTTTGTGGCGATGATAATATGATATTTGAAATGGCTGCATGTGGCGCAACTGGACTGGTTTCAGTTGTTTCAAACATTTATCCACGTATAGCACATAAATATGTTAAGCAATGCTTGTTGCTATCTCAGAGCATGGTAATTAAATCTAGAAAAAAAATAACTGCTAAAATAGCAAAAAATGATATCAATAGCCTGACAAATATTTGGCAACAAATCTGTAAAGCATTATACATTGCTAGTAATCCAATACCTGTCAAAGTACTACTGTATAATATTGGGCTGATAGAGCACAAAACGGTACGTTTACCACTTAGCACACAAGATTTTTGCTTTTCATTGAAAAATATTAATAAAGCAGGTGAATGCTTGAATGAGAAGAGAATGGTATAGTACAAACAGAGAAGGGGAGAGCTATATAAAAGCTTTTATCAACTTTTAAAATACTATATTTTAGATAGGATTTTACTTATTTTAAAAAATAGTATTTTGTGCTTTTTTTTAAAAGCTGTTTTACAGCTACTGTCTTTAAAAGATAGACTTCCCATTTATAAGTTTTTAGTAGTTATATTTAATATTTTTCTCAATGCATCTTGCAGGCGATGTTTTGTTTTTGAAAAATATATAGGGTTTTTACTATTCAGTCTTCATATTGCTTTTAATTTAGAAGTTAGATCATTCAAGCAATTCTAGACATAGAAAGAAAATTCAGAGTTATTACATAAAGGTTCACAATACGATAGCTTTACATATTATTTATGTTAAATATTGATTGTTTTTATGTTAAACTGTTTTCTTAACATTGTGGAGTTTTTGCACTAATTATTATACATTATAAAATATCTTGTTTGCTTACTTTTATAAGTCAATAGTATTGGACACTTTATAAGTGATCGATCATACTAACAAATTTTCTTAATTTGTATATTAAGAGGCTATCTAATAGCTCTTATTAAGCTCTTGTGCTTCTTAAACATTAAACTCAATTTTCTACTACATAGCACAACATATTACTAAAAATGTAATCAATTTATTAAAAATTATTTCGACATATATTTATGATATACTCTATCTAAGGAGGTTTTATACACAAAAGCAAAATCATACAATATCAACAAAATGATTATGTAAAATGCTCCTTTACATAATTATCAATAATTGTCTTGAATTCTTCAAAAATATTATCACTTTGTAAAGTTTTGAAATATTTGCCGTCTTTATAAACCGCTGAAACGGACTTTTCTCCATATCCTGGTAAGCTGATTCCCAAATTTGCGTGTTTACTTTCTCCTGGACCATTTACGATACATCCCATAACAGCAATATTCATGCGTTCTACGCCTGGATTTTGCTTTTTCCAAATTGGCATGCGAATTTTTATATATTCATTTACTTCTTTAGTTAATGTACGAAAAAGATTGCTATTTGTGCGACCACATCCTGGGCATGAATTAATTTGGGGGCTAAAGTAACGAAAACCCATAGATTGTAGTATTTCTTGACACACTATTACTTCATTAAGTCTCGATTCACCGGGTCGTTGAGTTAAAGAAGCGCGTATTGTATCTCCAATACCATTTTGGAGTAAATAAGTAAACCCTGCTGTAGTATTTACTATGCCTTTGCTACCCATGCCAGCTTCAGTTAATCCCAAATGCAATGCATAATTGGAAGCTTTTGCAAGTGATGTATAAATTGCTATTAAATCTTGTACCTTGCTAACTTTACACGAAATAATTATTTTATCTGCATCGAGGCCAATTTTTTCAGCTTTATGCGCGCTGCTTAAAGCAGATACTACGAGTGCTTTGCGTAATATAATATCAGGAGATTTCGGATTACTAGATAAGGAATTTTCATCCATTAATTTTTGAAAAAGATACTTATCAAGGCTACCCCAGTTTACTCCGATTCTAATCGGAATATTATGCTTTATTACGTATTCTATAACTCTTTCAAATTTTTTGTCACGTTTGTTTCCAAAGCCTATATTGCCTGGATTTATCCTGATTTTACCCAATAACTTAATATTGTCTGGATAGTTTTTAATTAATCTGTCCAGTTCGTATTGCCCACAACCAATTAATATCTTAGGATCGAATCCTACTTTATTTATTTCTTCTGCTATATAGGGTATTGTTTTCGCTATTTTTTCTGAATTCAAAGCAATTCTCACCAACTCTGAACCCGCATGTACTAATTCTATTATTTCTTTTGCGTACTGTTTAGCGTTAATTTTTATATTATCATGATCTATGTGTAGACCAAGTGCCATAGATTGAACAACTATAGGATTAGTTCCCCCTATACTTACTTGTCCGATTTTTACAACGTGAGTCTTATGTCGAGAAACAGATTCACAGCTTAAGTTAAGATCAAGCAATTTTTCACTTAACATCATTTTATTAATAATCAAATTTATTTTGTCGTATCGGTTATACTTTCAAATACATCTGAACTATTCAAGTTATGTTGTGCTAAATTATTTAAATTTGTAATAGAATCACACAGGCATGTTTTTTTTGATGAAGCGCCGTTTATAGTAATATTTATGGGAGAGATTTTTCTCTCTAGCATCGCAATAGATCTTTTTCTTTCTTGTTGTTTAGTTTTAAGGTGCGCTTCCTCATATTGAGGTTGATCATCTATAAACACTGCACCTTTCAGACGTGCAATATCAATACCGTGCTGGTTTATCATAGCATTTTCTCCATCATTAATTGTACAATTTTTTATCTCATTCGATTTATTATACAGGGGAGCACTTTTTTTTTCTCTTAATCTTCTGACCAAGTTTCTTCCGATCAAGTTAGGATTAGTTCGACTTTGCGACTTTTTTTTCTTTAAAATCTCTCTGCGTTTTTCATATAGCTTATATGATTCAACAAAGTCTTCGTCTTCATGAAAGCTTGCACCCCCAGGATTACCTGGTGGTATATATTTTTTACTAAACTTCACTTTAGATTTAGCTTCAACATTCTGTGAAACAGAAAAACCGAAACTCAAAAATGTCAATATAAATAATACTTCAAAAAAAAAACTAAACATATTAGTACTATAATAAACAGTTTTATTAAGAATAAAGATTAATTGATTTTAAGTAAATCAGAATTTTATTAATTTTGTAATGCATACAAAATTTATATTTTTATTTACTCATTTTTTTCGCTTTTTTTTTAAAAAATCTTCCAATTTTTATTAATATGCTTATAAAACACACTTCCAACAAAGTGGATAGATTATAATAAATAGAAAATTCACATATTCAATAAACGATTTTTGTTAGGAAACGCAGATGTTTAAATTTATAAAAGACACTTTTTGCTGAAAATTAAATAAAAATGACACGCACAACTTAGAGAAAGAAATTTAATAGTTGTAACTCAGATTCTAATAGCTACCCAAGATTCTTATCTCCCACTCAAGTTCAACATTAAACTTATTTTTCACTATATTTTTTACCTCGTTGCCAAGACTTTCTAAGTCAGATGCAGTAGCATTATTATAATTGAAAAGAAAATTGCAATGTTTCTTGGAAATTTTAGCTCTACCATTGTCTAACTTGCGACAACCAGATTTATCGATTAATTCCCATGCTAGATGTTCTTTTGTATTTTTAAATATACAACCGGCAGTTTTTCCTTTTATTGGTTGACTTTTGTTTTTTTTGTCAGCTAACTCTTTTAGTTTACGCAATATAATTTCGCGCTTTGCGCTTACACCTTTAAATTCAGCTTCAATAAAAATCCATCGTCCTTTTAAACTATGTCCACGATAAAAATAATTCATTTCTTTTCTAGAAAATTCATATAAATTTCCGTTTTCTAGACTTACTGCCTTTATAAATTGTACAATACTTGCGATATCACTACCATATGAGCCAGCGTTCATTTCTAATCCACCGCCAACAGTACCTGGAATTCCAACTAAAAATTCAAATCCACTAATTTGTTGTTTTTCGGCAAAATAAGCAAGATTGCTAAGTAGAGCAGCCCCGCCTGCAATAATAGAATTATTGCCTTTATTATATTTAATATATGCAAATTCTTTGCCTAATTTTACCGTTATTCCTTTAATGCCACCATCTCGCACTATTACATTAGATGCTGCACCAATAACATTGATTGGCAATTTAGCATTTTTAATCAAGAATGTTAAATCTTCAATGTCACATGGTTTAAATAAAACATCAGCTTGTCCACCAACGTTAAACCATGTCATTTTAGACATTGAAACATTATAACGATAGATTCCACGTATTTTAGGTAAGCTTACAAACATTTTGATTTTAGTTCTAATCCTGCATCCATACCAATTTTTTCTGCATCTTCTTCAAATGAAATACGTTCAGTAAAGTAAATATTTTTTTTATCTGCTAACATACAGCGAAGATGTAGTACATTTTCACTCACATATTCTGCTAAAGCTGCAAGTGCCATCAAACATGAACCATTTACTGTCTTCATGAAGCTACGCTCCGATTTAACTCTTACAAAAGACGCATCATTATTGATTTTTTGTAAAACCTCAATAATTTTTACATCGTTTTTTCTACATTGAATACAAATAGCTCCTTGCCCTACTGCGCTTAACATAATTTTTGGTGACAATACTTGTTTAATTAAATGATGTTTATTTAATCTCACGAGTCCCGCTTCAGCTACAATTATTCCGTCAAAATTATTATTTTGCAATCTAGTTGTTATATTTCCTCGAAGTGATACTACGTTTATATCTGGTCTAAAATTTAGTAGTTGTACTTTTCTTCTTATCGAGGAAGTTCCAATCAATGCTCGCTCTGGTAAAGATTCCAAGTTTCTATATTTGTTAGAAACAAATGTGTCATATGGACTTGATCTTTCTAAGATACAGGGAATTATTGAATTTTTTGAGAAAAATGCAGGTACGTCTTTTAGTGAATGAACTGCCATATCTATACTATTCTCAAGTAGTGCTGCCTCAATTTCTTTAAGAAAAAGTCCCTTGCCTCCTATTTTGGCAAGGTTCATATTTGTATATTTATCACCAGAGGTCATCAATCTAATGATTTTAATAGATAAGTTAGGAAAAGAGTCTAACAACTTTTGTTTTGCTTCTAAAGCTTGAGCAATTGCAAGATTGCTTCCTCTAGTACCTATTCTGACTAACATTTGTGTATTGCGCTATTAAAAAATTCTTATATACAAAAGAATACTCAATTAGGGTGACATAAAATGTTGTGGAATTCAAGTCCATATTTAACTAGAAGAGATTTTCTAATATCTATTTTATATTAGATATAAGAAATAAAAGTAATTTAAGGAAAGATATTACTGAAGATTAAAAGTTAAATTAAGTTAAAAACTTTTCATGTTGAGATTAGTATTCACTGTTAGCTATTATGATTATAGCAAAAGTTTTTATTTTTCAGATTTTAAATAAGAATCAAATAGTATCAAAATTTGAAATACTCTATTTTTATACAATAAATATCAAACTCAATTCTTTTACTCAGTCTTTTTATCATAACATAGTTCTCTACTTATGCGTTAGGCAATTCATTTAAGTTTATTGAAATTAAAATATTCAAGCAAAACTTTTAAATTACTTTCAATAAGTAGCTAATTACGTTATGTATAGCGCTTTGATCTTTTATCTTTATAAATGCTTTTGCATTTTACTTTTTTTTTAAATTTTGGTTTATTCTTTTACTGTTAGATCGTATAAATTCATGTTTATATATAATATATTTTTATTGTTATAACGTTTAGGCGGGTTGAACTTTCAACATTTCAATATTATTTTCCTTCTCATATCTTGGTGTTACCTTTATATTGTTTATTATATTACGGTTCTAGTATCGAGTTGATAATTTTTACAATTATATTCGGCTTTTACAATAAGTAATAAACTTATACCGTCAAAAATAGTGATTTTCAAAAATTATTGACTTTTAGCACTTATATATCTTAATTTTATTATCTAATAATGAAGATTATGTAATAATTACAACTAGAATATCTTTTTTATAACATTTCATTTTTTTGCATTGAGATAACAATCTATCTATGTAGCTAATAATATTATAGTCGATCTTTATAAGTAAAAACGCTTTTTTTAGTCTTTTCGCATTAACTCTTTCACTTCTATTCTTGTTTTAACTATTTTTGTATTATATCAAATAATTTCTATTAGAGATTAGACCTGAATGGGATTGATGTTAAAGAATATTTTTTTACATTTTTAACTTTATTATCCTATTCATTTCTTTATTCATGAATTACTTATGTAAATACATCACCCAACTATCTTTAGTTTTCTTGAAAAGATTAATTTTTAAATTTTATTTTCTACATTCTATGCATTAATTAATGATAACTACAATGAAGACGCATTGCACTCATAAGACTTATATAACTCTTTTGCTATTTATAAATTCATTATTAAAAATTTAATTTTTTCTATTTCAGTAAGTTTTGCATGCTTTCCGAGATACTCTTTGTGCGTGAACTGATAGATTAAATTAAGAATTAATATTAATTTTTTATTAAAAAGTTTAAAAAAGATCATCCACATTCTTTAATGCTAAAAAAAATTTTTGCATAAGATTTACATATGTTTCAATTTGTATTACAACCAATAAGGTTGATAAATTTTAATTAAATTAATTTAAACTTGCTTTTTTATCTATAAATAAATACTTAAGTAATTAAAAGTCTCAAATTTGATTAGTGATTACCCATAGTCTATGAATTTATATTCATATATCGATCTCATTTTTCATGAGAGCAAAGGATTGATTATTCTATATATAATAATTGCTTTTATTTTTCTTTATTAACTTGCTTTTGAGCAAGACTTTTTACATATCCGAAGCCACTACTATCATTTTAGATTTTTTTTTGAAGAAGTTGTTGATCAATTGATAATTTTCCCTGTCTTGCAAAAAGAATGTAGGTATTTTTATGTTTGTGATTAGGTTTACTAAATTTTGATGCTAAATATGCAACAGATTTTTTTGCTTAAGGTGACACAAGAATTTATCTTTATCACTCCTTACTTTTTGTTATTTTAACAACTGATACGTATTACAGTTACTATTTTTTAGTAGTAACTTTTTAGTAGTCTACTAAATTAAAGAAAAAATAAATAAGGTGGTGGAATTACGTTATTTAGGATGTAATCCGTGCATTTATTAGGTATTTCAAAAATTGAAAACGCAGAAGAGCGAATTCAACTCTGAATGTTAATCAAAAATGTAGTTTTTCTATAAATTTTAGATATATAAAAAATAAAAAAACTAGATAGTAATTATAATTAATGATCCATTCTACGAATGGTTTCTCGCTGGATGCGATAATTGATCTTATGGGTCAAGACAAATTTTGAAGAGGGTTAATCACGCTAGTTTTAGAAACTTTCAATTGGATTTTATTTAAATAATTATTATTTTTTTATAAAATAAATATGCCATTAAAAGTAATGCAATTATAAAATATTAAATATTATCATCCTTTACTTTTTCTTTTCGATGTATCCGCAGACCAAAATCGATAGTTCATATAGAACTAACATTGGTACAGCAAGTCCCACTTGACTCAATACATCAGGTGGGGTTAGGATTGCAGCAATAATAAAAATTACTACTATTGCAATTCTGCGCTTATTCGACAAGCTTTGTGCGGTAAGCAGACCAACTCTCACCATTAAAGTGAGTATGACTGGAATCTGAAATGCAATACCAAATGCAAACATAAATTGAAGGACTAAATCTAGATACTCACTAACTGATGGCATAAATTCTATTGGTATACCAAAAGATCTACCACTGTGTTCAAAAGCGATAAAAAATTTCCATGCTAAAGGAAATATATAGTAATAAACTACCGCAGCACCCATTATGAATAAAACTGGTGTTGCAATCAGGTATGGCAACAGTACTGCTTTTTCGCTTTTGTATAAGCCAGGTGCCAAAAATACATAGAATTGCCATGCAAACACAGGGAAAGAAAATAAAAGCGCGCTCATTAATGCGACTCGGAGATATACAAAAAATGCCTCTGTTAAGTCTGTATAGATTAGAGAAAAGTCATGACTATCTTTCGTAACCTCTATTAAAGGTGTGAGTAAGAAACGGTATATACTTTCTTTAAAGTAATAGCAAAAGCCAAAAACAATGCAAAAGAACAAAAAACAAAAAACGACTCTTCTCCTGAGTTCTGCAAAATGTTCATAAAATGAAGCATATTTGTTTAAATACTTATTCATACTCTCTATTATAACATAGTAATGCTATACTTAACATTCTTAGAGAAAAAGCCCATTCATTATCATACCACGCTGCAATTCTACAAATATCTCCCGTAACATATGTATTTGTTAAATCTATGATTGCGCTATAAGTACTATGAATAAAGTCTATTGAGACTAAAGGTTCTTTGCATACAAAAAGCACATCGTTTTTTGAGTTTTCAAATATTTCATTTATTTCTTTGATCGTTGTTTTTTTATTAGTTATAAATTTAAAATCAATCAGAGAAACATTACTAACAGGAACTCTAATGGCAGTTCCATCTAGTTTTCCTTTTAATTGAGGAATAATAGAACCAATTGTTTTTGCTACTCCAGTTGTAGTTGGTATTATGGATAGACCACATGCTCTTGCTCTACGTAAATCTATATGGTTACCATCAAGAACATTTTGATCATTTGTATATGCATGTATTGTAGTTACAAAGCCGCTTTTAATGCCTAGATTAGTTTGTAAAATTTGTACAATTGGAGCTAGGCAATTTGTAGTACAAGAGCCAGCTGATATCACTTTATGTTCTTTCTTGAGCATATTATTGTTTACACCATAAATTATTGTTACATCAGCATCTAAAACTGGAGCAGAGACAATGATTCTTGTTGCATTGTGTCTTCTTGCTTCTTTTTTTTTGTTAAATGCACCTGTACATTCTAAAACTATATCAACATTCCAAGGAATATTTTCAGGTTTTTTTTCTCTATATATGGAAAATCTTCTGTCATTTATAGAAATCCAATTTTCAGATTCGTTAAAATCAACATTACCATTAAATTTACCATGAATAGAATCATACTTAATCAAGTGTGCATGTTTCTCAGCGCTAAGTGATCCGTTTACTCCAACAACTTCTATATGCTTATTATATTTTTCTATTTCGAAAATAGCACGTAATAAACTTTTACCTATTCTACCAAGACCATTAATTCCTATACGAATTTTCATTTCTTTGATCAAAAAAACTTGACTATTAAAGAATCAAGGACGAAGAACAACAATCAATAAAATGTTAGAAACAAAATCACTTAAGTTAAAATTTCGAATGCAACAACGATAGATAATCTTAAATAATCTGACTCAAAATGACATCTTTCAATCGAAGTACGAGACTCTATTGAAGTTTACTATAAAGTAGAAATAAATTCAAGGTACTAATATTTAAAATAATGCATCGAATTAACATATCGTGTATTCATTTGTAAAGAGACGATTCTAATCGTTATCAGTAAATTTAAAGAGTAGAAAATAAATAGAATTGAGATTAAAGTTTGCTATGAGAAAAAGTAATTTTATTACTGATACTATGATAGTTTGTATGTTCTATATATATTAAGGTGTGATTGCTATGGCAGTAATGCTAGGTTTACTGCGTATAGATAATTTTTAAAAGGTGAAATCAAAAAATATGAATTTGTGACACTAAAGTCATGGTAATAAAATTATATTGGCTCTAATTTAGGATTCGTGAAGTAGAAATATTCAACTACGATAAACTTTAAAAGTGTTTAATTGTGTATTAAAATGAATTTTATTTCTTGCCAAATTGCGATGAAATTTACATTATCCTGGTTGTTAGAGTATTTAGAAACTGGCGCCAGTTTAGAAGAGATTATCAACAAATTAACTTGTATAGGGTTGGAAGTAGAAGATGTAATAGATAATGCTGAATTAGCAGGATTTGTTGTTGCAAAGATATTAGAAGTTGTACCTCATACAAGTATTGACAAGTTAAAATTATGTAAAGTAGATGATGGAAGTAAAATTCTTCATGTATCTTGCATAGCAAGCAATGCTAGAGCAGGAATGAAAACTATATTTGCATCTTTTGGCAGTACATTACTAACAAATAACTTTAAGATTAATCCAATGAAAATATTAGGAATGCTAAGTGAAGAAGCGATTTGCTCCGCTTCTAAGTCTGAGCTCGTGCAAGAAAAAGACGAAAAGATAATTGAGCTTTCTGATGATTATAAGATAGGAGATAAATTTTTTAATTGCGATCCTATTATTGATGTAAATGTTACTCCAAATCGAGGAGATTGTTTAAGTGTTTACGGAATAGCTCGTGATTTAGCAGCAACAGGAATTGGAACGTTGAAGACTTTAAATATTCCAGAATTAACTTACGTTATAAATTCGCCAATTAATGTCAGAGTTACTGATCGAGAAAGTTTTATTAGTGGGATATACATTGCTAATGTAAAAAACAAAGAAAGCCCAAAATGGCTAAAAAATAGACTCCAATCGATAGGAATGCGCTGTATTTCTACGATAGTAGATATCACTAATTATATTATGATATCTTTTGGTCGCCCTATGCACGCATATGATGCAAGAAAGATAAAAGGGGATCTTATAGTACGCAAAGCAAATAGTGGAGAAAAATTTATTGGTTTAAACAATAAAGAATACCTTTTGAATAAAGATATAAGCGTTATTTCTGATAATGAAAATATTCATGCAATTGCTGGAATTTTAGGTAGCAAATGTAGTGAATGTAAACTTGAAACTACTGATATCTTTTTGGAATCTGCTTGGTTTAATCACATTTCTATTACTAAATCTTCAAGACAACTCGGCATTTTTACAGATTCAAGTTACAAATTTGCACGTTCAGTTGATCCTAAATTTACCTTTAATGGACTAAGTATTGCAACTCAGATGATTTTAGATTTATGTGGTGGAGAAGCCTCAGATATAGTGTCTGCCGGCAATTTAAATATATCTGATATCAAAATAAATTTTGATTATCAGGATGTAAATAAACTTGGAAGCGTATCTGTATCGTCTGATAAGACGTTCGATATTTTGACAAAACTAGGATTTAGCATTGACAAAAAAACTGAAAATAATTGGATTGTAAAAGTGCCGAGCTGGAAACGAGACGTAACTATGTCGGCTGATTTAATTGAAGAAGTAGTGAGAATATATGGATATGATAAAATAAAAAAAGAAGAGATATTGATAGGAGGAGATATTGAGATAGAGACAAATGTATATGATGATTTACGTATCTTAATGACAAGTAGAGGATTTTATGAGGTGTTCAGTTGGTCATTTATGAGTGAATCTATAGCTGAAAAGTTTGGTTATTTGAATAAGTTGTTTATCATTGACAACCCATTTAATAATAATTTTAACATAATGAGGCCAAGTATTATACCAAATTTATTGCAAATAATTGCAAATAATATTGCTCATGGAGTATATGATCTTGCGATTTTCGAGATCGGGCCAGTTTATTATGATAGTATCAATCAGTCTAATTACGCTTTAAGCGGAATGAGATCTGGAAGTAATTTACCAAGAAATCACTATAATACTGACAGAGAAATAGATGTATTTGATGCAAAAACTGATATTGTAACAGCTTTAGAATTTTTTAATATCAATTGCGATGATCTAACGATAGAGAGAGCAGAAAAAGAATATTATCATCCGGGGAAAGCAGGTTTATTCTCTTTTGAAAGTAAAATGATTGGTCATTTTGGAGAAGTACATCCAAATATATTGAATTTTTTTAATATTAAGCAGAAAGTTGTAGGTTTTGAATTAATATTAGAAAATGTCAGAAATTTACCTATAAGTAGAAAAAAATTTATCGATTATAAATATCAAAGTGTAAAACGTGATTTTGCATTTATTGTAAATAAAAATGTAGAAGTAGGTACTATAATCAATATAGTAAAGAAAAGTTCAGATCTTATTGCAGAAATTTTAGTTTTCGATGTTTACTACGGAAGTAATATTGAATCGAATAAAATGTCTGTAGCGTTATCGGTTACTTTTCGTTCTTCGACTCACACTTTGACTGAAAAAGAAATACAAAAAGAATCGAGTGCTATAATTAATTTGGTGCGTGAAAATGTTGGAGGAATTTTGAGAAAATAGTTCAAATTTTTTAATCACTGTGAGAGTTATGAATAAATGTAATTTATATATTATTTCGCGTGTTGATAATTTTGATCAAAAATAGAAAAGTATTATAGGATCATGACAAAGTGTGGGTTTTTTATAAAAACTTACAGCGAAATGAATATTAAAGATAGAGAATTAAATACAAATTTTAAACGAAGAATATTGTGATTTTCTAATAAAATTAGATTTTTAAAAATTAAATCAGTAAAAGCTAATAGAGTTATTACATCGTGAATTGTAAAGATATATAAAGATCAAGAATTTGTGAATAATACTCGATTTGTGAAAAATGTTTCAAACTAAGAAGTAGTTCTTACCATCCAATCAGAATGTAAAAATGAATTTACAATTATTCAAACATCTATTAGATTTAGTCATAAAATTACAGGTGCATCTAAATACATTTTTGATTGCTTGTTCTATCTGCTTAATAATTGAAGGCTTACAATCAGCCTTATAGCACAAAAGACATCAATTTTCTTTTAATCTTTGCCATATCTTTTAGATCTTAGATGAGTTTTATTGCGCTTTATAGCGCATTTGCTCTCTTTTATTAGAGGTAAAGTAATACCTAACTGCTTCATATACTTTCCTTTCGTGTCATCATACGATTTTTCGCATTCGCTTTCACAACTTAAAAAAACAAATTGACATGCCCCTTCATTAACGTAGATTTTTGCAGGAAGAGGAGTGGTATTCGAAAACTCGAGCGTAACATAACCTTCCCATTCAGGCTCTAAAGGAGTGACGTTTACTATAATTCCACATCTTGCATAAGTTGATTTACCAATGCAGATAACCAGTACATTTCTTGGTATACGAAAATATTCAACTGTACTTCCAAGCGCAAAGCTGTTTGGCGGAATGATGCATATATCTGTCTCTTTATCTATAAAACTATTCTTGGGAAAGTTTTTAGGATCCATCACGGCTGAATTAACATTAGTAAAAATTTTAAATTTATTACTAACTCTTGCATCATATCCATATGATGATAATCCAAAAGATATAACACCATTACAGCTTTTATGATCTACAAAAGGCTCTATCATCTTCAAACTTTGAGCTTTTTCTTTTATCCACCTATCTGGCATCACTGCCATAATCATCTCTTGAGATTATTCAATTTTATTATTATACGAAAGTAAATTTAAATTGTAAACTACATAACAGAATTGAAATAATTTTATTTCATGTAGGCGATAAATGATTTTGATTTTCAATATTTAAATTTTTAAAATTAAGAGAATGCAAAGAAACTTCAATTAGATAGTTATTCACTACATATTTTTAACCATTGTAAATATACGAGGAGTTTTTATATTTCTAAAATGAACGTTTTATATAAGCTAATTTGAGTTTTTATTATGTAAGTAAAAACATCAGATTAGTTTTTAAGCATATTAAAGTAAGCATAATATATAAAATTAAATTATGAGATATAATATAATAAGGTGTCAGCATTAATGTTTTTGCTATTTTATAAGGTGTTTATGCAGACTTGAAGCTAAACAATAGCTTCTGTGCTATAATAGCAAAGTAATAAAAGTATTTTGTTCTTATGATTTTTACATTAGATACTTGATCAAATAAATCTTAATATCTTTTATTCTGAAATTCGCACAAATCATAAATTACGCACTTTTCGCATGAGGGCTTTTGCGCTTTGCAAACGTATCTACCATGTAAAACCAACCAATGATGAGCATAAAGAAGATATTTTTTTGGAATTATATTTGAAAGAGATTGTTCCATTTTAAATACGTCTTTTTCTTTTGAAAGTCCTACTCTGTTGCTTACTCTAAAGACATGAGTATCAACTGCCAATGTTGGAATACCAAGTGCTGAATTTAAAAATACATTAGCACTTTTTCTTCCTACCCCCGGTAAAGACAATAGATCTTTCAAGATTGTAGGAACTTTATCATTGTAGGAATTAACTAATATTTTGCTGAGCTCAATTATGTTTTTTGCCTTGGAGTTGTATAAACCAATACTACTTATGTGTTTTTTTAATTCATTCTCTCCAAATTCTATCATTTTTTTTGGCGTATCAATAAGGCTGAATAAATTCTTTGTAATTTTATTAACTCTTGCATCAGTTGTTCTTGCCGATAAAACTATTGCGACTAATAATGTAAAGTGATTAGTGTAATTTAGCTGTATTCTTGGTATAAGAATAGATTGCCTGAACCTTTTAAATATCAATTCTATTTTTTTTAAGTTCATTTTTTATCTATCTTTCTTTTAATCAAGAAGAAAACCCTTCTTTTTTATCGTATAAATATAATTTATCCATTTTTACTACATCAAAGTTATTTTTTTCAAGCTGGATTAGCAAATTATTTATATCACTATTTTTAATAGTTTTATTTTTATTATTTGCAACAAATCTACACGTGATTTGATCATTCAAAGATTTTGAATTTCCAGGCCAAATTGAAAGACCTTTTGAGTATATTGCTATAATTTTCGGGTTGCTAAACTCAAATAACTTCACTAGTTGATCAAAATTATCTGAATTATTCCAGGCAAGAACTATATCACTACCAATTAATTCTTTAAGGCTATAATCTTGCTTATATTTATTTTGCGCTTTATTCGGTCTAATATCCAAATTATCACAAATTATGAATTCAGATAATGTCATGGGTTTTTTTCCGAGATTGTTTATAACAGCTTCTGAAAACTCTTTTGTACCAACTTTTTGCTTGCTTCTTTTTTCTCTGTATAAATCAGTAGTATGTATCCCATCTTCTAAAGTCTTTAACCATGCATCATAAATCAGTTTTGCAGTATGTATTTGACGGATATATATTAGCATATAAACTGCAGCATTTAAAAGTCCAGAAGGATTGGCCATGTTTTTTCCTGCGATATCAAGAGCAGAGCCATGTACTGCCTCGAACATTGCATATTCATTCCCTATATTGCTACTTCCAGAAAGTCCTACAGATCCTGAGGCTTGTGCTAAAATATCTGATAGTATATCACCATATAAATTCTCAGTTACTATGACATCAAAATTTTCTGGTTCTGTAGCAATATGTGCCATTCCTATATCAACTATATAGTGTTCAGCTTTTATATCTGGATATTCTTTTGCAATATAATCAAATGCTGCATGAAAAGTGCCATCGGTCATTTTCATGATATTATCCTTAGTGAGACAAGTTATCTTTTTTCTATTGTGCTTTTTTGCGTATTCAAAAGCATACCTACATATTTTTTCTGAACCGGATCTGGTAATAATTTTAGTACACTGATAAAAATCACCAGTAAGTCTATGTTCTATTCCTGTATAAATATCTTCTTCATTTTCTCTTATTACAACAATATCGAGTTTATTAGACTTACTTTCAATAACGGGATGATACGAAATAAATGGTCTTATATTTGCATATAATCCTAGATTTTTTCTCAATGCAACATTTAGGCTCTTGTGGCCTTTACCCTGAGGAGTTGTTGTTGGAGATTTAAGTAATATCTTTGTTCTCTGAATGGACTCCCAACCGCTTGGAGAGATTCCATGAGACCATTCTTTATTATAAACAGATTTACCTATTTCAATAGTATCTATTGAGATTTTTGTTCCTGCTTCACGCAGTATTGACAGTACCGCTTCCATAATTTCAGGTCCGATGCCATCACCATACGCAACTGTAATTTGCATTGACATGATTTTTATTTTATCATTA
The DNA here is from genome assembly GCA_029784595.1 of Wolbachia endosymbiont of Meromenopon meropis. Lineage (GTDB taxonomy): Bacteria > Pseudomonadota > Alphaproteobacteria > Rickettsiales > Anaplasmataceae > Wolbachia. The sequence continues at coordinate 24,050 of JAJETZ010000003.1, forward strand.
TTTAAGATTCAATCTTATTGAAATGTTTAAATAATACAAGTAGTAATGATTATTAGAACCAAAAATTAACGTGATTCACTACAATGATGTATCTTCTCATATCAGTTATGATGGTATAGATCATAATGAAGTATATCAACATTAAAGAAAAATTATTCTAAGAATTATTAGATGAGTTTAGTAAATACAACTGAGTCAATCATTATATATAGCAAACAATATGTGATTTAATTTTTGTAAAATTTTATCATTTACATTAAAAATGTACAAAGATATTATTAGACAATATCTAGATTAAGTATGCGGCAGTATACTATATGTGCAGCACATTAATTGTGATGTGTAATAACATTTAATCCATCAATTACAACAAAATATGTCAGACTTTTAGAAAATTATTTTGTACAACACCTTACATATAAAAAATAAGTTTATATATAAATATCACAATTAGTATATTCAGCAGCTGAAATGCATTTTTTAAATTAAAAAAAAAGATTGAAAGAAGAATTTTACTTATTCATAATCTTTATGAGTGTTTTTATTCAGTTAGATTTTTGATCTTAGTATTTACTAAGCTCATTTTTGAATGATCTGTGATATTTAATTAATCTAATAAAGTTTTTATAGTAAAATATAAGCTTTTCATTTATAGAAAAAGTAAAATCTGGTTAGTATTTTAAATAATTAGAAATATCATAAAATGATTTTTCTTTTTAATGAATCTATTTTAATGAAACTTGACCTTGCTTTTAATTGCTTGAATTTATAAATTCAAAATGTATTGCACTACATCATGGATTATCATTATTTGAATGAATATATTTCAAAGTCAATATTGTTTTTCAAACGATAACGTTTGTGTAAACGAGGATTTACAACAATTTGAGCTTAAAACAACCTATTTTATTATTTAAGCTTTGAGAGAGCAAGCAAGCTTTGCATTTTAGTAGTAATTAAGTTCAGAGAATTACTCCTTGTCATTTGTATCATGCTGTATTAACATTCAGGTATTAATCCAAAAGATATTCATGAATAACGTTATAATTGTTGGTCTGCAGTGGGGCGATGAAGGAAAGGGTAAAATAGCGGATTATCTCTCTAAAGATGTAGACGTAGTTGTGAGATTTCAAGGTGGAAATAATGCAGGCCATACTATAATGATAGGTAATGAAATTTATAAATTAAATTTACTGCCGTCTGCTGTGTTAAGGACTGGTAAAATATCTGTTATAGGAAATGGTGTTGCGCTTGATTCACATGCTTTAATTTCAGAAATAGAATCATTAAAAACTAGAGAGATAGATATCAATCCGAATAATTTGATTGTTTCTGAAAGCTGCCCATTGATATTTAACATACATAGAGATAAAGAAAAATTATTTCAAGATTTGAGTGGAAATTATAAAATTGGTACAACGAACAAAGGGATAGGGCCTTGTTATGAAGACAAGATTGGGAGAAGAGCTATACGCCTTTGTGATCTAGAGAATGCAGATGAGCTTAATAGTAAAGTGGACACACTTTTGAACTATCATAATGCTATTAGAAAAGGCTTGAATTGTTTAGTGATAAAAAAAGAAGAAATTTTAAAAGAAATTGAAGAGATAATGAAAAAAATTCTTCCATATAAAAAACCAGCATGGAAAATATTGAATGATTTAGCAAGGGAGGGTAAGAAAATAATGTTTGAAGGTGCTCAAGGGATATTTTTAGATATTGATCACGGAACGTATCCTTTCGTTACTTCAAGTAATACAATAGCATCACAAGCAGTAATAGGCTCTGGGTTGTTTTCAAATGCATATGTTATTGGTGTAGCAAAAGCTTATACTACAAGAGTGGGAAACGGTCCATTTCCTACTGAGCAGAAAAATGAAGTTGGTGATAATTTGTTTACTATAGGTAACGAACTTGGAACAGTCAGCAATAGAAGGAGACGTTGTGGGTGGTTTGATGCAGTTTTAGTGCGTCAGGCGGTGCAACTTTCAGGAGTTTCAAGTGTTGTGTTGACCAAACTAGATATTCTTGATTCTTTTGAAAGAGTCAAAATATGTACTGGTTATAAATTTAACGGAAAAATATACGATTATTTACCTGTATCACATTCGATACAAGCTCAGTTAGAGCCAATATATGAAGAATTTTCTGGCTGGAAGGAAAACACTTATGGTAAAAGGTTTATTGAAGAATTGCCTCAAAATTTAATTAAATATGTGAGAAAAATAGAAGAATTAATAGGTGTTTCAGTTTATTTAATTTCAACTAGTCCAGAAAGAGAAGATATTGTAGAGCTTAGAGATTTTAAATTTACTAAAAATGTCTACATATCCTAAATTAGACATTATTCAAAAGCATTGATCTGGTAGAAGTGTTTCTAACACATATTAGACATTGCCTTGTTGTGTAAAACACATTTTCATATTTTAATATGTGATTAAAATGACTTAGTACATTGCTGAAGTAAAAAAAATTCAGTTGGATTTTCAAAGATATTTTTAGTGATACATCCAATGTTAATTATTTTTAGAGTTAGGTAGAAGAGATTTTACTAATAATTTTAGCAATATATAGACCATTGATAGGATATATAAATTAGTATTGATTATTAGAAGATGTTGAAAATAAAAAATTCTGCGAAGATGAGAGCTATATTTCAATATAATGTAATTTACAAATTTAAAGATAGCTTAATAAATTAATTCGATAAACTTTGTTTACATAAAAAGCAAAAATTTTATTATTAAAATTAATCAATCAAACAGTCAGAGAAAATTTATTAAATCTATAATTATGGGCTACGTCAGTTTAATTTATTAAAAATAATACCAATTGTAAATGAAGACTTTTAAAGTCTCTATTCTTATCTTATAGAGAACTTACTATTATAATAAAAACTTACCTTACTTAATTTAATTTTCTAGTATGAAAAGCTATTGAAGATTTATGCTGGTTGATAATGTTTTATTAAAAATTTTGCGAATGCATTTTGATTTATTCATTAAAACACACAAATAAGTCTTCAATTCTTATTGAATGAGATATATTATTGAATAAGATAGTGAAAATTTTAAATTGGGGAAGATATAAAAAATGATTAAAGATGTTTTGATTTATTTTAAGCAAAGAGTACAAGTATTATTAATACATGTACGTTTTTTCATAATAATTAAGTCATCTATACTAATAGATGATTTTAATTTTCAGAGAAATTATGTGAATAAATAATGTAATGAAAAGAAAAATGTTTTATTTGTGATATGATCTTAAATATAGATAGAGATGCAAGTTTAGTGATGAGCATACAGTGCAAATTAAAAGTAAATACTTTAAGGCCAAAAAATATAAGTTTTCAAATTTATTCTGAAGAAGCTAATAATATCTAGCGAGCTAAATTTGGAAGTATTTCAATTTTAGATTTATTGCTTAATATAGATTATAGATTATAAAGATATTAAGAAGTTAAATATTTCTATCATAATAGTGATTTTGGAAGTATGTGCTTTATAACGTAAAGTGAGATGTAAAAGAGCTATAAATTTATAGATAATACATATTATAAATAACAATTACTTAATCATTAAAAATTGAACTTATGAAAATTTCAACTTTTTATATACTTGAAAATATGAATTTTATTAGAAAAGTTAAAAATAACAAGGTTTAATATTAGATAATATATTCATGAAAGTAATAAAAAAATACAGAAATTAATGTAGCAAAATGAGATATTTTTGTTTAAAATTTACGTCTACGTAATGCTAGAAAAAATCTTAACATTGTAGCAATGAAAAAGTGGAGAAAATAAAAGTAATAATGAAATACTAAGATAGTGAAAAAAATCAGTTCAATATTATTGCTTGCATATTGTATGCATTAAATTTAAAAAAAATGAGAAAAGATGGTAGTTTATTCCTCTAACTATATATCAATATATACATATTAGATCGAAACACGAGTTTATTGACAAGATGATGGAGTTGATGTAGAAATTGATTTGCATTTAAGATTAAAAATAACCAACTTTGGATAATTAAATTAAAGTATGGTATATAATAACCAAATGATCTAGTGAAGTAACGTAAATAAGGAATGAATGAATTGAATGGCACAACAATGTGTTGATAGAAGATTTTAAGAATATTGAGATCCATGAAATCAAGAAGAAATTTCTATCATATATTAGAGGCTAATAAAGCTCAAAGAATTGTATTAGAAAGATAATTAGGAAACATTCTAAAAATTCGACTTAACTAGAGAAATTTGATTTTATCACTTCTTCCTTCCTCCTTAAAATTATTGAGAGAGTGTTTAATTTGAGTGTAGAATTTATTGAAGTGAATCAATGTAAATTTTATTTAATAACGTGTATTCTATTTAAATAGAGTTTGAATAGAGTGATAAGGAAGGTATGGGAGTACACATAAATCAAACATAAGGTGAATCAATTTTCATGAAGCTTTTTTGATGTAAATTGAAAGTTATTGTAATAAATACAATATCTATTTATTTTATTAATAAGCGGATATTTAAATGATCGGAGCTTATATCAAGCTTTCCATTTTATATTGAGGGTCCGATGCAACGCCATATACCATATTTGGTGGCAAAATTTTATTTTTTATGCCATATGCCATACCTTCGGTTATTGCTGCAAGCACTTTTTTAAGATTACAGTCTGCTCCGGGAACGCGTTGTTCCAGGCGGCATTTATTGGTATTAAGTATTCTTATTGCAGCAGTTCTATTATTTATACCCCAACTGACTGTAGTTGGAGTATGAATATCTGGATACTGAAATCTTAAATACGAATCATCATTTGGGGCAAAAAATAACATATGTTTTTTCATCATAGCACATAATCCACCGATACTATAAATCAAATAATTGCTAAACTTTTGCTTATTTTGGTAAAATAAGTTGTTGCTATTTGAATCCAGTAAATTAACATGCACATTTAATGCGCTACCTGCTCTATCTAAATGTGGTTTTGCTTTAAAGCAAGCATTGCCACCAAGTTCTTGCGCTGTTTTAGTAATTATTTTTTTTACTAACTCAAAATGTTTAATTAAATTATTAGAATTAATGTAGCAACTACTTTTTATTTCGTATTGATGTATTGAATTTTCTCTTTCACAGAAAAATCCAAATGAAGCTATTTTGTTTTTAATTTTATTAAGAAATAAGTGCTCCACTTTTATCTGTTGAATGTAAAATTCAAGTTCAATTCCAAATTGGATATAATAATTAAAACCATTCAACATGATCATAGGCTGCTTTAGTTTTTTACTATTAAGATAATCTTGTTTGCGTAAGCACTTTAATAATTTTTATTAATAAATAAAATTTTATATCTGTATATAATAATATATTGTTATTTCCAATGCTTTGTTAATTATTAGCATAGACGTATTTCAATTTATTGAAAGAAAATGATCAATTTTAGTGATTTTATACTCTTTACAACTCATCAAAAATCACCATAATTTTTAGTATGTATTTAAAAGTAGTATTAGCTTTTCACTTTGCAGTAAGCTATTGATTAGCTCGGATTTTCTAATTATTGCTCTTTTTCTTGGTGTGATATAATGAGCTTGATTGACTCTAAGGTTTCTACTATGCCTTTTGATCAAATTGTCACAGTAATGGATCACGATATTGCTTGGGAGAAAATTCAAAATTGTCTCCATACTCTTTATGGAGAAGCAACGTATAATAGTTGGCTAAGTTCACTTAAGCTTGTGAGTAGTAGTAATGGAGAAGTTTTATTATCTGTGCCAACAAGATTTATAAAAGAGTGGATCGCATCACACTATATGGAAAAGATACTATCATTATGGCAGAATGAAGATAAAAGTATACGTTCTGTTGATATTCAGGTTATTGAAGAAAAGAATTTAAATTTTAGTATTGTCTCAAAGAGCAAAGAAGAAGGTAACCATAGTCTTGGTTCACCTTTGGATGTGAGATTTACTTTTGATAATTTTGTTGTAGGTAAGCCAAATGAATTGGCGTTTACAGCTGCAAAGCGTGTGGTAGAGTCTGTAGATCCAATACCAGGCAGCAATCCTCTTTTTTTATATGGTGGCGTTGGTCTTGGTAAGACCCATTTAATGCATGCCATTGCTTGGCATATAGTTGATTCTCCGATGGTAAAAAGAAAAGTAGCGTATTTATCAGCAGAAAAATTTATGTATCAGTATATTACAGCGTTGCGAAGTAAAGATATAATGTTGTTTAAAGAGCAATTTAGATCAGTAGATATATTAATGGTAGATGACGTACAATTTATCAGTGGTAAAGATAGTACTCAGGAAGAGTTTTTTCACACTTTTAATGCGCTAATAGATCAGAATAAACAATTAGTTATATCGGCTGATAGGTCTCCTAGTGATCTCGATGGAGTAGAAGAAAGAATAAAGTCCCGTCTTGGTTGGGGGTTGGTGGCAGATATTAATGAAACAACTTTTGAATTAAGACTTGGTATATTACAGGCTAAAGTTGAACAAATGAATGTATATGTTCCAGATGATGTTCTGGAATTTTTAGCAAGAAACATAAAATCTAATATAAGAGAATTAGAAGGAGCTTTGAATAAAGTTACTCATACTTCTTTGATTGGTAGAAGTGTTACGGTTGAGTCAGCTAGTGAGACTTTAGCTGATTTGCTTAGGTCAAACCATAAGTCAATTACAATAGAGGAAATACAAAGAAAAATAGCAGAATTTTTTAATATCAAAGTGGCAGATATGCACTCTAATAGAAGGCTTCGCGGTCTTGTAAGACCAAGGCAAATAGCTATGTATTTTGCTAAGAAATTCACACAAAAAAGTCTACCAGACATTGGAAGAAGTTTTGGTGGTAGAGATCACGCTACCGTTATACATGCAGTAAAACAAGTAGAAAATTTTATAAAAACTGATTCGAATTTTGCTGATGAAATTAATCAATTAAGAAAAATGTTTAAGTAGAGTAATGCTCTGATCTTTAAAATCGTACCTTCCATAAGTGTTGATCACAATCATTTTTTCAATTTACATTGAAGCGTTTTATTACAGAAATGAAAACTTATATAATATTCAAAATATTCTCATTTGATAATTAGATTTAGGCTGTTTAATTTTGCTTTAAATCTATGTAAACTAAACCATAAATAGCATATAAATTATTTATTTTTGGTTTAATACGCATAATTGCGTTATTCTTATTTTAAGATTCTTCTCTGTGAGAAAGATTATATCTTATGAATTTTATTCATTCCTTAATTATAATATAAGGAGTTATATTTGTATTCTTACAAACCTTTTTATCTGTAAAAGAAAGTATTAATGCACTGCTGAATCTATAATTTTTTTATAAAAAGTTGTGTAATTTAACAATTTTTCTATATTTATTGTCAAAATTTTATTTTTTTGTATTTACTCTTCTGAGTAAATTTCCTTAAATTCAGATTTAAAATTTTCTGTTGAATTTTAAAAATCATTAAATTAACTACTTGTAGTTTTAATAAAGTTAATTTTAAAAAATTGAACATTGTGATCATGGGTATCTCTAATTTTTTAATTTTATTATTTTAAAATTTTCTTGCTAAGGTAATATTTTGAATATTAATACTTATTTTAAACTGATATAGAGTGGAAGGAGAAATAGGTATTTTATGAGAAAGTTAATTAAATTAGGATGCTGAAAAACGATAACATATCCACATTTTAGCTTTTTATTATGAGAAAATAAAATTAGATTTTAGTATAAAGTATTTATATAGAATCCAGCAAATTTTTGTGTCAAAAAAATGGATTTTATCTATCGAAATGAAGAGATCTGTTTAGTGGTGTAAAAGTTAATGCTTTTTTAATTTTGATAGCCTACATTTTAATTCTGAATGGATGTACAACTAATATTTTGTTAAGTTAGGAGATATTTTGTGATGTTAGTAGAATTTTCTAAATCTAATGATAGAGATAAACGTCTTCTTATGCAAATTGCTGCTTGGTTAGTAGATAATACTGCTTTAACTTTTAAGCAAATAGCGCAATGTTGTAAATTAGCTCTTGAAGATGTGCAAAAGATAGCTGACGAAGAAATAGATGTTGAGAGATTTAATCCCATTATTTCTGGAATAATGACTCAAAAAGAAATTGATAGTTGTAAAAAAAAACCAAATCGCATTCCAAATTTGATTGTAAAAAATATAAGAAAAAGAGGTAAATCAATTTGTAAGACTTCTAATTTTGTTTCTTCAGCGAGACGCAGAGATAAACCTGATGCGGTTTATTTTTTAATAAAAAAGTTTCCAATTTTAGATAACTATGTTATAGCTAAGTTAATTAGTACAACAAATTCTACAGTAGAGCAGGTAAGAGATGGGTCTCATTATAATATGCAAAATATAAGACCTCAAGATCCTGTACTATTAGGTTTATGTAGTCAAGAAAATTTGGAAATAGAAATAGAAAAAGCGAAAATAAAAGAAGAAAAACAAGAAAGGTTAAAGAATATAAAAGAAAATTATTAAAGTTTTTTTTGATGTGTTCTGTATCTATTTTTCATATTTTACTAATAGTAAATTGGCTTGACTTAGTAGCGTTTACTAATATAATGATATATAGAATATATGTGGCTTAATGTCAATTGAGTTTAATACTTCCTAAAGATTAGTCTAGCTTGGTTATTAATTTTGTTTATATTTTAGGTTAGTAAACATCAATTAAGATTTTTGGAGGACTATGGTAACAATCAGCGAAGATATTTTAGCAAAAGAGAAGACTGTATCGTTAGAATCTGCAAAGGCAAGTGAACGAATTCCCAGTAACAATATAATAAAACAAACAGAAAATGAAGATATAAAAGAAAATAGAAAAGTACTAGATTTAAGTGAACTGAGAAAAAAAACAGCAGAAGAATTATTGAATTTGGCTGAAGAGAGAAAAATTTCAGCTAATGGTAGAGGTAATGGTAGGATGCTGAAACAAGAGATGATATTTAGTCTGATGAAGAAAATGAGTGAAGAGGGTGGCACTACCACGGGAAGTGGAGTAGTGGAAATACTGCCTGATAGTTTTGGCTTTTTGCGTTCAGCAAGTGCTAATTATGCTCCAAGTACTGATGATGTGTACATTTCCAATGGTCAGATAAAAAAGTTTAATTTGCGTACAGGGGATATAGTATATGGAGAAATTAGGCCTCCTAGTGATAAGGAGAGGTATTTTACCCTGACTAAGGTTCAAAGTATAAATTTCACTGAAGTAAGTGAGCTCAGGAAATATGTTCACTTTGATAATTTACTTCCTCTTTATCCTGAGGAAAGGTTGATTCTCGAAAATAAGAGTTATACAGATAATAAAAAAAAAGATATAAGTATGCGAGCTGCTGACATAGTTGCGCCTCTTGGAAAAGGACAAAGGGCATTGATAGTTGCTCCACCTCGCACGGGAAAAACAATATTACTTCAGCAAATGGCTCATTCTATAGCTACAAATCATCCGGAAATAGAATTAATAGTATTGCTCATAGATGAAAGACCTGAAGAAGTTACGGATATGATGCGTTCTGTAAAAGGTGAAGTGGTGAGTTCTACGTTTGATGAGCCTGCTTATCGTCATGTACAACTTGCTGAAATAGTAATAGAAAAAGCTAAAAGAATGGTTGAACATAAGAAAGATGTTGTAATTTTACTCGACTCTATAACTCGCCTTGCACGCGCTTATAATGCAGTTATTCCTTCGTCTGGAAAAGTTTTGACTGGCGGTGTAGATTCAAATGCGCTGCAGAGACCAAAACGCTTTTTTGGAGCAGCTCGTAATATTGAAAATGGTGGTTCTTTAACGATAATTGCTACTGCTCTTGTGGAAACTGGTTCAAAAATGGATGAAGTAATTTTTGAGGAGTTTAAAGGTACTGGTAATGCTGAAGTTATTCTCGATAGAAAACTTGCTGATAAACGGATATTTCCTGCTATTGATATTACAAAATCTGGAACTAGAAAAGAGGAACTTTTAATTGATAAGACTATATTGAACAAAATATGGGTGTTACGTAGGATACTTAATCCCATGGGGTCCGTTGAAGCCATGGAATTTTTGCGCGATAAATTACTTTTAACGAAGAGTAATGCTGATTTTTTCAATTCTATGAATAGTTAGAAAAGATGCTGGATATTGATTTCACCAAAGAGGAAGGCTTTCCTATATTCTATTAATTAGGATGGGACATTAATAAGTTGACCTTAGCTTTTTGCTTAAAATTAAATTTACAGCATTTGGACTAGCTCTCCCATTCGTGAGTTTCATAACTTCGCCAACAAAGAATTTGTATAATTTTGTTTTACCGCTTTTGTATTCCAGAACTTTGTCTTGATTATCATTTATGATCTTATTTACAATTTTATGTATTTGATCTTTGTCAGTTATTTGCTTTAAATTTTGTTCTTCTATAACTAAAGATGCAGATTTGCCAGTTTTAAACATAGTATCAAAAATTAGCTTGCCAAGTTTAGCAGAGATTGTTTTATCAATGATAAAATCTAAGAGTTCAGACAAGGCATTTGCTTTGATAGGAGAATTTGCAATACTAATGCCTGCTTTATTTAAACGACCAAAAAGTTCCACTGTAAGCCAGGTGACTGCAAGCTTTGAATCGTGCTTTTGTATCAATTCTTCGAAATAATCTGCGATTGCTTTATCGGAAGTGATGACGTCTGCATCATATTCATTAATACCTAATTTTTTAATATATCGAAGTTTTTTTTCATCTGGCAGCTCTGGCAAAGATGATCTGATAAGGTCAATTTTATTTTGACTTATTTCAATAGGTAGTAGATCAGGTTCAGGAAAATATCTGTAATCACTCGCATCTTCCTTATTTCGCATTACTTTTGTTTTTTCTAAAGTAACATCAAATAGTAATGTATCTTGACTTATCTCTCCTCCCATTTCTAAGATTTTAATCTGTCTTTGTATTTCGTAATCTATAGCTTGCGTAATATAACGTATTGAATTTAAATTCTTTATTTCACAACGGGTACCAAATGCACTACTCCCTCTTGGACGTATAGAAACATTAGCATCACAACGAAGTGATCCCTTTTCCATGTCACCATCACATGAGCCAATATAACGTAAAATCTGTCTCAATTTCTTGATAAACTCCGCAGCCTCTGCTGATGAACGGATGTCTGGTTTCGAAACAATTTCCATTAAAGCGATTCCTGCGCGATTTAAATCCACATAAGTTTTACTTTCTTTATGAACGCTTTTTCCCGTATCTTGCTCTAAATGAATTCTTGCAATTCTTATTTCCTTATTATTAATAGATATTTTACCGTTTTTAACTATTGGCTCAAAGAATTGAGTTATCTGATAACCTTGCGGTAAATCAGGATAAAAGTAATTTTTTCTATCAAAATAAAAACACTTATTAATTTCTGCAGAAATAGCGAGACCTGTTCGAACTACTTGTTCTATAGAATAGAAATTCAATATTGGCAACGTGCCAGGCATTGCTGCGTCAACCAAAGAAACGCGAGTATTATGTTCAGCGCCAAAATCAGTTGGTGAATTAGAAAACAACTTTGCCCTAGAGGAGATTTGAGCATGGACTTCAAGTCCAATTATTGCTTCCCAATTTTCTTTTGTCATATATTTTTCAATCTAAGTGACAATTTGGATATTCTATAAAACTAATACAAAAAGTCAAAATAAAACTCGTGTTTATATCTTCACTTTAATTTTTTCAAAATTGATTTGAAAGTATTACATTTACATCAAAGAAGTAATCTGTCTATCAAACAAACTTACCCTGCGCATTACTTCATATTACAGTAGTAAATTTATTATTCAATTTTAAACTTGCACATATCTTAAGATGACGAAGGTATTAAAATTAATACCTAATGTAATGATTTAATTATTTATATAGTATGATGCTATATGTCTCCAAAATTAAATTTATTTTATTTACGCAACAAAAATTCAAATGAAATTGCAATTATACTATAATTGATTAGTAATTTAAAAAAACTCTTCACATAGTTTGATAATGATTATTCATAGCGAATAATTATTATCTCTTTAAAAGTTTATTTTTATAGTTAGTAACTATTCGAAAATATTCATTGTTAAAATAATATTTTATTAAAGTGTATTAGAATGATCTGTTGTTTATCCATTTAAGATAAAGTCTAGTGTAATTTCGCGCCAAATATAATAATATTCAATAGGTAAATCAGTTATTGGGCTGCATTTGTATGCTGCGCGCATTGCGCTATCTGCTACTGATCTAAAGAGCGAATTGCTTTTATAAGAATTGATATCTACTATATCAGCGATAATTATTTCACCCTGATCTGATAGCAACAGATTAATTTTTATATTGAGATTCACTTTGTTGAAGGCTATACTTTCTGGAATACTCCAGCATTTTGTTAGTTTGTTTCTTATGGAACTGATAATTTCAGCTACAACTAACTCGTTTTTTTTACCTTCATTAGAATTCTTGTCATTTTTTATTTCATTTTTTACTTTTGTAGATTTTGTTAGATTTTTTAGTTTTGAACTTAAAATTCTTTTTCTACTAGGAATAGGAATGTTTTCATGAATATTGAATTTTTTTTGTATTTCTATGATTTGTTTTGTTTGTATCGTTTGCTTGATGAGGTCAATATCGAGTTGTTTAAGTATCTTCTCTTTTCTTTGAGGCGTATGGACAAATTCTTTTTCTAACGTACTATTTATTTGAGCTTCTGTTGTTGAAAAGAACAGAGAAAATGCAAGATAACATGAAAATAAAAATAAAGACATTATTAGAATGAAGAAAGCTCATGAATTTAAAATTCTATTATTGCTTTAAAGCTGATATTATAAATAAAGTCAATATATTTATGAGCTATGTTCGTAACAGATTTTAAGTTTAACTAATTTCGTTGAAGATATTTACTTAAAAAGTAAGAGTTAAAAATATGTATGGAGAATATACAATAATATTATTATGCAAAAAGTTCAATGCGTTGCTTTTTATGTTTATCTAGTGAAATAAAAATATGTTACCATATTAGTAGGTAGGTTCTCTGTATCGGATAATAATATTTAAAAAAAAATAAAAGCTGTGCTTCTAAGGTAAATTAATTAAAATTTATTATCTGAGTTGACTTGTATAGCCAATTCTTCAATTTACTCTTAACAGTAATATCAACCTAGCGAAAGTAATTTTAAAGCAACAAAATTGTTATATATGTAGCTTTAAACTTATATCTTGATTTTTGCAATGTAAATGATACCAGAGAGTAATAATAAATACATCTCCCATGAAAAATTATGTTATCGGATGAATTATTTGATGTATTTGAATACAAGGGTTCTGTTCAATTTAATTGAATTAAACAGATTTTTTTTCTGCTTTTCAAGCGGGAAACTCCCAAGTCACTTGAACATGTAATTTCAACGGTGCGCATAGCCAAGATAATGCATAATTACTTTATTTAAAGTTCTAAAATCTTAAGAAGGGTTGATAAATAAAATACTAATTTATATTACGCTTAGTATTTATTTATACTTGATAATATATTAAGTTTATTTTAAAAAGTGTTACTTAGTTAAAGTAAAGGGTTGATTTTGTACAAAAAATATTTTTATACCACGTTACGATAGCTATTTGCTAAATCTTTTAGATCTGATTTTAAAATATTCTTTATGTTTAGAATTTTTTCTTCTATTACTCTGCCAATACGTGAAAAAACTATGTCTTTAAATAATTCTTCAAATCTTCGTTGATTTTGTGGAGCAATAGTGACCAGAATTCTACTCTGAGATTCAGAGAACATTATTATCTTGTTTATCATATTTTTATTTTGAATTTTTTCTATTGGTACCAGTGAAAGATCAATTTCAGCACCGAGATTTCCTGCAATTAGAGATTTTACTAAGGCAATAATTAATCCCCCAAGATTTGGTGCAATTGCAGAGGCAATTATTTCATTTTCTATTGCAAGATAGTAGCGTTCATATAATTTTTTAGCGTTTTCTGCATTAACTTTTGGCACCCTATTGTTACCTATTCCACAATACAGTTGATATTCAGATCTTCCAAGTTCGTTGTATGTTACACCAAGTATGTATATCAAGTCTCCTGGCATTTTTACATCAAGCGATACTGCTTTTTCAACATTTTCCATGACTCCAATTGCTGAAATAAGTAATGATGGTGGAGCAGATATAGTGACTTTCTTATGATTTTCATCATATCCATTAAATTCATTGAACATACTATCTTTTCCTGATATGAATGGAGTTTTAAATGCAGTTGCAAAATCATAACAAGCTTTTGCGGTCAATTTAAGTTGCCATAGTCTTTCTGGATTATAAGAATCGCACCAACAAAAATTATCGAGTAAGGCCAAATGATTTATATTTCCTCCCACGGTTACATAATTACGTATGGCAGTATCAATTGCGCATGCAGCCATATGATAAGTGTTAATTTCTCCATAGCTTGAACCGAACCCATGTGATTTTACAACACCTTTATTGGAAGAAAGGATTGGTCTTGAAACTATAGCTTCACTACATACTCTTCCTTTGCCCTGGAGTGGTTTTAATACAGACGAACCTTGAACTTCATGATCATATTGCACAATTATAAATTCTTTGCTAACAATGTTTGGTCTGCTGAGCATTGCTTTTAGTTCAATTTCTTGATCTAGAGTTGCCTTGCTATTAGATTCTAAAATAGGAGTGGGTTTCTTAGATCTAGGCTTTGTTTTCAAATGTATTTTAGGATTACCATTATGAAGGAACTCAGTTTCAATATTCATTATTGGTGAAGCGCAAGCTAATCGAACTTTTGACATACCAGTAGTATTGAATTCTCCAATTATACTTATTTCCACATCGTGTTTTTTCATGATTTGTTCAAACATTAAGAGATTTTTTTCCGATACCGCTAAGGTCATTCTTTCTTGTGATTCTGATATCCATATTTCCCATGGGGCCATATTATTATCTTTAAGCAGAACTTTGCTTAAATCAACTTCAAATCCATTTTTTCCCATTTCACCGATGGACGATGACAATCCTCCTGCTCCGTTGTCTGTTATCGAATTATAAAGATTGAGATCTCTCGCCTCTATGAGAGCGTTAGATAATTTTTTTTGCGTTGTAGGATCGCCGATTTGTACAAGCGTTGATGGTTTGTTTTCTGATAATGCTTCTGAAGAAAAAGTTGCGCCATGAATTCCATCTCTTCCAACTCTTCCACCAATAATTACGATTTTATCGCCATTTTTAGGTTTTTTGATATGTGATGGCGTGTTATTTATATTGCGAGGAATAATTCCAACGCTACCAACAAAAACTAATGGTTTTCCACAAAATCTATCGTCAAAGTATACCGATCCAAGTTGTGTTGGAATGCCAGAGCAATTACCAGCTACCTTAACGCCACGAATCACTTCTTTCATGATATATTCTGGTGGTAAGATTTCATCTGTACACTCTTTATTTCTATAAAATTTGCCTTTTGCTTTTTTGGCAAAGCAAAAATAATATGTATTCATTATAGGTTCTGCGCCTTTGCCAAAGCCCAGTATATCACGATTAACTCCAAGAACTCCAGTCATTGCTCCACCAAAGGGATTGATAGCTGAGGGACTATTGTGAGTTTCAACCTTATCTACAATCAAATAATTATCGTCGAAAATTATCCCTCCTGCATTGTCAAGAAAAGTAGAGACGCATATGTCAGAATTTATTTCATAAGTTGCACGTTTAATGTAATGTGCATACAGACCATTTTTGATTTTATCAATGGGAGAACAAAAGATATTGTGTTTACAATGCTCGGACCAAGTTTGCGCTAGAGATTCAAGTTCAATGTCATATGGATTTCTACCAAGTTTTTTAAAATAATTTTTTATCGCTTTCATTGCTGTAAGCGAAAGACCTAAAGTTCCATTACCATTGATTCCGTTTCTACTAATTTTTTTAAGTTCTTGATTACTTACGTTCAGATTGACAATCTGAGCTTTATTGTTAACTGATAGCAGTTTATTATTTTTTTCTGTCATTTTTATTTTTTTTTCTACTGTTTGAGAACAATAAGATTTAATCTTATTGTCCCAATGTCTGGAACTGTAGATTTTGGTATTTAACATTGGAACTATGCTAGATATAGCAGTTACTTTATTAAAGTGCTTCCAATAAAAATTTTTATCATTCTTCTTATAAATGAACGTATAACATTTAGTAATAGATTCGAATTTTATATCATTTTCGATTCGTAGATTTCCCTTGCCCAAAATCAATTTAGAGCTTTTTGCTTCAATTTTAATTGGTTTTACTATAGTTCTTTTGTTTTTTATTTTAGTTAGTACTACTGAAGTAGTAGAAACAAAAGGAGAGGGAGATTTTCGCATGATAAATGAATCATTGATATATCCTTTACTTATTAAATATTCTTTGACAATCTGTTTTATGGTGTTACCTACATTATCAGTCATGCAAGGTAAAAGGCTCACTTCCAAGCCCCATTGAGCCTGCGATTCTATGAAATCATATTCTACTTCTTTAAGATTTTTGTTGTAGAAATAATAACGACAATTTTGTATTATTTCATTATAAAATAGCTTTGAAATTTCTTGGTATAATTTTGATGGTAATTTTTCGCTTATATAGATCGAATAAACGTCAACCAACCATTTGTTTTCAACTTGCTCATATTTATTTATGAGCTCTATTCTAATATTTGTCATATTTTATTATCAAAAATTTTAATATATAATACTACTAAGAATCTATGAACGAATTTATATTTCATTCTATAAAAATAAGGAGGTTTGTTAATTATCATTGCTTATGGGAAGAGTTTTTACTGTTGATGTAGATAATTTTTTTTTTGATATACTTATTCAGTATATATTTTCCGAGTATACAGAGAAAGAAATTTTCGAACTAAAAATCATTCTTCCTTGCAAGAGAGACGTAATAATGTTACTCAACGCATTCAAGAATTTTGGTACTAAAAGGTGTATAATTTTGCCAGAGATAATTTCGTTGGAGGACATTGTTGAGAATGATTTAATATTGAATCTTGATAATGTTAAAGTCATTAAACGAACAAAAAGAATCTTACTATTGATCCAATTTATATTGGAATGGAACAAAAAGAACAATGATAATCTTCCAGTTGATTTGGCATATAAACTATCATTGCTGCTTGACAAAGTTCAACATACTCAAATGTTGAATTATTGTCAATCCGATGAATATTCAAAAAATATGCGAAATTTTATAAATTCATTTGTCAAAATGTGGGATAATCTTCTGAAAGATTTAGAAGTAGTAGATATACTCAAACATGAAAGTGATTCTATAAATAATATGATAGGTTCTTTTCAGAAAGATCAGCATATAATCTTTGTTGGAATTGGAAAAAGTACGATTCACAAATCGTTGATTAAGGCTATATATGAATTGCCATTTGGAAAGATAATTTTTCCTAATCTAAATTTTAAGATTAAAGAAAAAGATTGGGAATTTCTTAGTAAGAATCACTATCAATATTGTCTAAAAGATCAACTCAATTATCTAAATGTAAACAGGAAAGATGTTATTTGTTTAAGTCCTACAAATAGAACAAATATTGATTATATATTTGATACAACTGCTGATCTTAGTAAAGCCGATGATAAATACGGTATTCGAAATATTGAAGTTATCACTTGTGATTCGAGAGAGGAAGAAGCACAAGTGATATCTCTGATTATAGAGAATGAAGGTTACGAAAATATTTCATTATATGTCTTTGATGAATTGCTTGCAGCTCGTGTGACATGTTTTATATCTGGAAAATATTCTTCTTACATAACGCTTTTACTTTACACTATTGAAGTTTTGATCTCAAACTGGGACAGTATTGCACTTCTTTCTCTTCTAAAACACAGATTAGTAACTTTTGGCTATACCAAAAAAGAATATACTCAAATTTTATTTGAATTTGAAATAGAAGTATTACGCAGCTTTAGTACAAATGGTCGAATCAGCATTCTAAATGCAATTAATTCTCATAAAAAATTAAGATATAAGGAAGATATATTGATTATAATCAATAAATTAGAAGCTATATTTAATCATTTACTTAATGTTACAAATTCAGATATTTCTGATGTATTAAAAACTCACTTACAATGTATAAATTTACTTACTGGAATAGATTTTTTAATGCTAGATAATGAAGTAGGTGATTTTGTACGTGATTTTCTATATGCCTGTAAAGGCATTAAAATGCAATATTCACTGGAATTATATAACCAGGTATTAATTTTATTTTTAAAAAAAGAGTTTTGTTTTACAACAAGCAGTCTTAATAAATTCAGTTTGCATTACAATAAGATTATAATACTTGCCGGATTTTATGATATGCCAAATTTTCAAAATCTGTTTTTGAATACGATAGCAAGAGAAAAGTTTAACCTTTTCTCAATTCAAGAGGAGCATGGATATTTTTTGTATATTTTACGTAGTTTATTTGGTGCAAATAAAGTGTACATTACAAGACTCTTAAGTAAAAAAAATCCAATTTTATTGCAGCGTTTAAAAATCTTATCACATAGATCAAAGTGTCCTTATTTAGATTGGCTAAGAATATTAAATACACCTGAAAATTTTTCACCATGCACTCAGCCAATGCCAAAACCTCAGGCTAAAATTAGAGAAAGAGCAATTCGAGTGATGTCTTGTAGCGCAGTGGAAAAATTGATTCGCAATCCTTATTCATTCTATGTTGAACATATATTAAATCTTAGACAATTAAGAGATTTAAATTTTAAACCGTCGATATTGGAGTTTGGTACTATGGTTCACAATATTCTTGAAAAATATTTGCGTGATGGAAAATCACCAATGTGGATTGCGAAAGAAATATTTTTCGCTAATCGGTTTAATTTTTCAAAAATGTGGTGGGTAAAATTGAAGAATATGATTCAATCTTTTGTTGAATTCAATAAAACTAGAAGCACTCAAATTGAGTTAGAAAAGCGTTTTTGTTATCCTTTAACTTTTTCTTCGACATCTATTTTAGAAACTACCTCGAAGTTACAAGAAATTTTCTTAACTGGAAGATCTGACAGGATAGAATATCTTCCAGATGGACAAATAGAAATTATAGATTATAAAATAGGTTTACCACCCTCTAATGAGGAAGTTATATCAGGATTTTTTCCGCAGTTAATCTTGCAAGCATTAGGAATAAAATATTTCACGAGAAGAGAAGTTACAGGACTTTCTTATTGGAAACTCGACTATGATAAAGTGAAGGTTGTCTCTCTAAAATACTGCAAGCAACAGATAAATGAATTTCAAGAGAAATTATCGATTTTTTTATTTAATTATTTAAAAGAAACTACCCCTTTTATTGCTTCTCCATACTTTGATAAATTTTTTAAATTTGACAGTTATAAACAATTAGAAAGAGTGTGGGAATGGATGTAATTTTATTAAATACAAGTTAACAAGATATAAGGATTTGTTATTGAAAAACTATTTTTGCTATTATGATAGTTTGAGAAGTTGTTTTTGTTAATCACTAGCACATAGCTCTATTATTACATGTTTCTACTGTTAGTATCATGGCAACTAACATCTACATCTATTTTCAATAAAAATGGAATTTCATATAATATTTAGAATAATCAGTCTAATAAATTTCAAGTTTCCCTAATTCCATACGTGGATAATTTAAAGCATTAGTTTAAAAAACTTAAACGAAGAATATACAGATTTATAAATATTACATCATTCAATTAAAATGATAGATATATTAAGATTAGAATAAAAATCTTATTTTAAGAGTTTTATTAAACATATTCATTATATGATACGACAATATGAATAGAAGATGTTTTTTAATTTGAGATAAATATTCTAATAAGAATAATTGTTTTATTATTTTTAGAGTAACAATATGCAAAAATACATCACAGAATAGAGAATACTGGATTATATACAAAATATATTTGAATTATTGATAATAACTCATCTTAGAAAAGAATGCGATAATAATTTTTAAAGATTTTTTATTGCAAACTATTTTTAGTTTCGTTTTAGAAGCGATACTTTGTACGTCT
The DNA here is from genome assembly GCA_029784595.1 of Wolbachia endosymbiont of Meromenopon meropis. Taxonomy (GTDB): domain Bacteria; phylum Pseudomonadota; class Alphaproteobacteria; order Rickettsiales; family Anaplasmataceae; genus Wolbachia. The sequence goes on from JAJETZ010000003.1 coordinate 44,163, forward strand.
TGGTAGGCAAATATGAGGTAATAATCATTATGATAAATGTCGAAATTATTCGTATTTTTATTTTGATGCAATTTAAATGTAACGAACAACTCTAATTTTTAACAATTTTTAACAAAGATTACGATGTATTGTAGTTATCACATTTTAATGTGATTTAATGCATTTTTAATTTTTAAAAAATGAGAAATAAGATTGATTGTGTATAAATCAATTTCAATTTATTATTCAATTTGTTTGTAAACGTTTTCAATTCATTTGAATAAAATAAAAAGTATAGTACATGTGTTTGATGTAAGAATGTTACAAAAAAATGATTTAATGCGATGATAAACGCATGTAAAATTATTTTTTTGGCTGCAGTAATTGCAATTACCGCTTTGTTAAAAAATAAAAGAAGAAATAAAATTCTGTATATTGGAATAAAAATTGTTTTGTAAACAAAACTAATCAGTAAATCAAAATAAGTAAAATAGATTAGGTGATAATTCAAAAAAAAAGGTTATATATAAAATATAATAGATCTATTAAAAGCTTTTCAGCGATTATCATCTGATTCATAATTAACTTAATTTGTTTATCTGTTGTTGCGAAATTTTTCAAAACCAATTATCTTATGGTTTCAAAAGTTTTGTTGGAATTTAATAGGTATAATATATTTTAGAGAAAATCTGAAAAGCAATGAAAGAAAAGCTGATATATTACTTTAGTCAAAGTAAATGCGAAGGTAATGCACAAATGGAAAATTTGCTTGGAGGAAAGGGAGCAAATTTAGCAGAAATGTGTAATGCAGGGTTTCCTATTCCACCTGGTTTTACAATTTCCACTTCTGTTTGTAGGGACTATCGTTGGAATGATAGGTTATCTTACAATTTACGTAGCGAGATTAAGAAATACATGGAGATTCTTGAAAATGATACCGGTTGTAGATTTGGAAATTCAGATAATCCTTTACTAGTTTCAATACGATCTGGTAGTATAAATTCAATGCCAGGCATGCTTGATACAATTCTAAATGTTGGTTTAAACGACACAACCGTTGCTGGACTTACAAAAAAAAATGGAGAGCGTTTTGCGTATGATACCTATTGCCGTTTTATTATGATGTATTCTAGTGTTGTATTGCATCTTGATCATTACTTGTTTCAAACTATTATTGATAATGAAAGACAAAAAAATCGAGTAAAGAGTTTAGCTGATCTTGATGTTTATGTTTTAAGAAAGATAGTTGAAGATTTTAAGGAAATAGTTTACAGAAAAACAGCAAAACATTTTCCGCAGAATGTTGAAAAGCAATTATTCAGTTCGGTAAATGCAGTATTTGCGTCTTGGCAAAATGATAGAGCTGTTTCTTATAGAAGAATAAATAATATTTCTGAATCAATTGGAACTGCAGTTAATGTGCAAACAATGGTTTTTGGTAATTTGAATAATAATTCAGCAACTGGCGTAATATTTACACGGAATCCTGCAACTGGAGAGAAAAAATATTTTGGTGAATTTTTATTTAATGCTCAAGGTGAAGATGTGGTATCAGGTATTTATACTCCTATACCAATTAATGATGAACAGAATAATACTATGAAGAAATTGATGCCAAATATTTATCGGGAATTGTCTGATATATGTGAAAAGCTTGAAAGACATTATAAGGATATGCAAGATATAGAGTTTACTGTTCAGAGTGGTAAATTGTGGATTTTGCAGACTAGGCCAGGTAAACGAACAGCCAATGCTGCTATACGCATAGTAATGGATATGGTAAATGAAGGGATGATTACAAAAGAGGAGGGAATACTAAGAATTAATCCTAAAACTTTTGATGATTTGTTGCATCCAGTTCTTGAGGTTAATAATGATCAAAAAGTGATAGGAAGGGGATTACCTGCTTCTCCAGGCGTAGCTTCTGGATATGTGGTATTCAGTATAAGCGATGCAAAAAAAGCTGCAGAACAAGGTAAGAAGGTAATTTTAGTAAGATCAGAAACAAATCCTGAGGATATTGATGGAATAAATGCTGCAAGTGGAATAATAACGGCACGAGGAGGAATGACTTCACATGCGGCCGTTGTAACACGCGGAATGGGTAAGCCTTGTATTTGTAGCGTGAGTGGACTTTACATCGATAAAGATGAGAATTTTTTCTCTTTAGAGAATATTAAAATATATAAAGGAGAACCCATCACCATTAATGGAGGAACTGGTGAGGTGATGCTTGATATTCTCCCTACAGTTTTGCCTAAATTATCGGAAGAATTTAGAACTATAATTAGTTGGATAGACGAAATTAAAACAATCAATGTGAGAGCAAATGCAGATACTCCAAAAGATGTAAAAATTGCTAAAGAGTTTGGTGCAGAGGGTGTGGGTTTGTGTCGCACGGAACATATGTTTTTTGCCAGTGATAGAATTGAATTTATTCAAAAATTGATAATAGCTGAAGACAAAGTTGAAAGAGAGAGTGCATTGAATAAATTAGAGCAAATGCAAAAGTCCGATTTCAGAGAAATATTTTCTATTATGAGCGGTAGAAAAGTTACTATACGTTTGCTCGATCCGCCTTTGCATGAGTTTTTACCACGAAATCAATCTAATATAGAGAAAATCGCTAAATCATTAAACAAATCAATTGAATTGGTAAAAAATAAAATAACACAACTTTCAGAAAAAAATCCAATGCTTGGTCACCGAGGCTGTAGACTTGCTATTTCTTATCCTGAAATATATAGTATGCAAATTAGAGCAATATTTGTTGCCGCGTATGAGCTAAAAAAGGAAAAAAAGGCTGAGGTTAAGCCTGAGATTATGATTCCTTTTATTATGAATGAAAAAGAATTTATGTTGATATGCGATTTAATAAAAAAAGAATCTTCTGTTATTGCTGGAATGATATTAGGTGAAACTTATTCAATTGGAACGATGATAGAACTACCACGCGCAGCACTTATTGCTGATAAATTAGCGAGATATGCTGAATTTTTCAGTTTTGGTACTAATGATTTAACACAAACAACTATGGGACTTTCAAGAGATGATTCAGTAAATTTTCTTGATTCTTATAAAAAAGAGAAAATATTTAAAAATGACCCATTTGAAGTGCTGGATGTTGAAGGAGTAGGAGAACTAATTAAAGTAGCTATTGAAAAAGGGAAGAAGGTTAGGAAAGAAATAAAATTTGGTATATGCGGAGAACATGGAGCGGATCCAAACTCTATGGAGTTTTTTATTAAATCAGGTGTGAATTATGTCTCATGTTCACCATATAGGGTACCAATTGCTAAATTGATAGCAGCTCAATTTAGTATTAAATCTAAATAAACTAAGTTAGTTTTTAGTTAAAATAACTTGAATTTTATTATTCATAGTTTTTTATTTCGTTGTATTTCTTCGAATAACGAGCAATGCAGAATTTGTTCGCAATTGCAGTGTAGAATAATAAGTTAATATTAGTATTATAAAGCGTATACCTTTCATCATTCACTACTCAAGTAGATTGACGTGATGGTGTTAATATAAATAGGTTTCATTATTTTTCTAAAAATGTAACTATTGTAGGAATAAATAGTTCTGCTGTAATAATAGTTCTTAATTCTCATGTTACAAAATGCTATCAATTTTTGCAATTGTGTTGAAGCCTTCTTGCTTTTTTATATTTATCTTTCAGATAAAAGCACGACTTGTGAATTTATTAAAATTATTATTTTGTTGCTTGATGACTTAGTAGTTGAATTTGAGTTTGTATCTATTGATTAGATGATATTGATTTATTAGTTTAATATTTTTGCTGATGTTAATTGCACAAGTAAAGCTTATTGTTGCGCTCTAATTATAAAATATTATTTTAGGTAAAATTAATTTTATGCTCTATATATTATAGGTTTTATTGTTATAATTTCTAATATAATCTAATATTAGATATTATAAATACATGTTTTTTTATCTATTCAATTTTTATTTTCTTTGCGTTCTGAGATAATATCTTGCAATTTTACGTGATCCCTCTTTTGTACTTTCTACGTCGTTTGGTTCTTATAAATCTTCAAAAAAGGGGTGTGGCGTATATAGCTTGATCATAAGCAAATCAAATAATCTCTAATCTATTTTTAACACACAAAATCGTAATTTTTTCTTTAGATATTGTTAGATTTATACAATGATCCTCATCACATTCTATGTTTTATTTCATATTTGTACTTTGCTTATAAAAAATAAATCTAAAGTCACAATATTATGTGCTATTAAACTTAAGACATTACAGATTAAGTTATATGACTATTAATTATAATTATAAACGATATGATCTATTTTTCTGTAAAGAGTTAGAGTATATAGAGAAATTTTTGAATTTTTAGGGTTAATTTTGACTATGTGCAATTTTTGCATAAACAAATCACTTGACAAAGTATTAGGTTCTCATTTTGGATTAATTTTCATATTCAGCTGTTTATTCAATTTTACTCAAAATTTACCCGAAGATTCTTAATCTACAATTCTATTCTGTATCTAAATATAAATCTTTATTATCATTAAAACTGTAAAATTTATAATTAAAACGTTAACATTTCTAATGTAACAAACTTGCACGCAATAGCAATCAAATTGCTTGTAATTCTAAGTATTGTGATGTAGGATCGCATCAGACCCTTTTTCTAGGATAGAGAAAGATGATAGAAGATTTAGCTAATAAGTTAGTGAAGGTGACTCAGGCTGCAGCGATTGCTGCGTATCACTTGGCTGGTCTTGGCGATGAAAAAAAAATTGATCAAGCTGCCGTTGATGCGATGCGAAAGATGCTAAATTCTACACAAATAAATGGTACGATTGTAATCGGTGAGGGAGAGAGAGATGAGGCACCGATGCTGTATGTTGGAGAGAAAGTTGGGACTCAAAGCGGTCCTGAGGTTGATATTGCTGTTGATCCACTTGAGGGTACTACAATTTGTGCCTATTATAGGCAGGGAGCAATGTCAATTCTTGCTGCAACAAGAAGAGGTAAATTTTTGTATGCACCTGATGTTTATATGGAAAAAATAGCAGTAGGAAAAAATCTTCCAGAAGGTGTAGTTTCATTAAGAAATAGTGTTGAAAAAAATTTAGATAATTTAGCCTGTGCAAAAAAATGCAAAATAAGTGATTTGATAGTTACTGTACTTAAACGTAGAAGGCATAATGAATTAATAAAGAAAATTAGAAAATTGGGAGCAAAGATTAAGTTAATAGATGATGGTGATATTACTGCTGTGGTTTCACTAATGAATGGTAGTCATGATATGTATATTGGAACAGGGGGGGCGCCAGAAGGAGTACTTGCAGCTGCAGCTCTGAGTTCAATTGGTGGACAGATGGAAGGAAGATTAATATTTAGTACGGATTCTTTGAAAGAAAGAGCAAAATATTTCAATATTAGTGACTCAGAAAAAATTTATTCTGTAAAAGACATGGTAAGAGATGAATCAGTTTTTATTGCAACTGGAGTAACAAATGGCGAACTTATTGATGGAATTGAATTTAACTACGACTCGTATTCAAGTAGCTCCTTGGTTATTTTACCCAATAAATTAATAAAATTGCGAACAATACAGAATCTGTGCTAATTAGCATTTGTGAAGTAGGTGTTTGACTCAATTTTTTGTATAATATAGCATAAGAGCCGTTAGATATGTGTAATCTTTTTTTTTGTACCACAAGAAAGAAGAGACAATTGAATATGTAATTGAAAACCATATAAAAATTCCTTCACAACAAGTAAGGAAGGGAAGTAATTGTGCAAAAGAGTTTAGAAGAACATGTATAAAAATTTTTATGAGAATAAAATTAAGAGAAAAGTTTTTAATTTCAAAGAATTGCATTTAAAATGTAAATGCTATTTACCAGCGCAATAATATTTTTTCATTTTGAGTATAGAAGAAGAATTTAATTTTCTAGTTATATTAAATTAAGTAAGTAAAAAATAATCGATATTTTCAATAAAAAATTCATAATTTAAAGATTAACCTTAAAAGGTTTAAATAGATGCTCTTGATATTTATATAGCCACGAATAATGAAAAAATTGTTTTAGAAAAAATTGTGAATAAGTAGAATTGTTTTCTTTTTGTTCCATATTATTTAAAATATGATACACAGGTGTGTTGTTAATTATTATAGAATTTTTCTCTATAATATTTTTATTATTCTATATCTTTCAGATTTTATGAACTAATTTTCCTTTTTTTACAGAATCAATAAAAAAGAACAAAGAGAGAGAGTAGAGTTAAATAATTTAAAAAGTGAAAAATATATAGCAATTATATAAAAAGATTAATAACAATTAAAGAAAGAATAAAAAAATAACTTAGAAGAAAATGAATCGTTGTTTTATGAATCTTGAACAATGTGAAATTGAAGTCATTTGGAATGCATTAAAGATGAAAATATATTTCAAAAAAAAAGATCTAAGTTGAGCAACATATTTAAAAGGATGGATTCTGATTAAATTAATTAAAAGTTAAATACCAAGGTTATAAAAATATTGTGAATTGAATTAAATTTTCGAATTAGCTTAAGTAAAACGAAATTGTACACTTTGTTAGGGAAAGTTTTATAAAAAGCTTTAGAAGAGAGATTAAATTAAAATGGTCTATTAATATTAGTTGTGAACGAAAAGAAACAAGGAGTGTGTTTGGTAGTGTGAGTGTAGAAAGATATTCCTATCTATCTAATTCTTTTTTGATGTTAAAATAATGTAAAATAAGAACAAACTCAATGTCTTTTAGGCTGGAATATTTATAAAATAAGAATGAAAATGGGAATAGTTCTATTATAGATTAAATCTAAAATACATTATATCTCCATCTTGCACAATATAATCTCTGCCTTCTAAGCGAATTTTTCCTGCATTTTTACAGGCTACTTTGCCTTCATATTTTATGAAGTCTTTAAAACTCATAGTTTCCGCCTTTATAAAACCTTTTTTAAAATCAGAATGAACTACTCCAGCTGCTTCATCAACTTTTGATCCTGATTTTATTGGCCACGCGTGTGCTTCTTTTGAATCTATAGTAAAGAATGTTATCATATTCAACATTTCATACATAATACGCATTGCTATATTAAGACTTGACTCTTGTAGATTAAACTCTGATAACAAATTTTGTTTTTTTTCTTCATCTTTGAAATTTGCAATTTCCGCTTCAAATTTTGCCGAAATGCAATGAAATTTGCTTTTATTTTCCCTTGCCATCTTTTCTACTTTTTTAGATAGTTCATTGCCAGTTACGATATTTTTATTTTCGATATTACACACATACATAACAGGCTTAGTTGTGAGTAATTGAAGCAATTTTGTCTCACTTCTATTGATATGTTTTAAACTTCTTGCAGGTTTACCTGCTTTTAAAGCAGCTAGAATTTCTTGTATTAAATCAAGCTGTTTTTTTAATTCTTTATTGCCTTGTTTTGCTTTCTTTTCCACTTGAGGTAGTATTTTCTCTATGCTAGCAATATCAGCTAATATTAATTCCATTTCTATCACTTCAGCATCTGATATTGGATCTATTTTATTAGAGCTTACATGACAGATATTGCTATCTGTAAAGCATCTGAGTAGATGAATTATAGCATCAACTTCTCTGATATGACTTAAAAATTTATTGCCTAATCCTTCACCTCTACTTGCACCCTTTACTAAACCTGCAATATCTACAACTTCTAATTGATTGTAGATTATCTTTTTCGAATTAGCAATTGTTGCGATTTGTTTTAAGCGTTGATCTATTATTATGGCTTTGCCAACATTTGGCTTAATTGTACAGAAAGGATAATTTCCGACTTCAGCTGCGTTTGACTGCGTAAGTGCATTGAATAAAGTTGATTTTCCTACGTTTGGTAATCCCACTATGCCAAAGTTAAAACTCATGACTTCATTATATAAAATTGCAATTTTATTTAATTGTAAGTATTTTTATACAAACTACTATTTTTAGTAATTCTGATACTATCGTATCATTATATAAATGTCTAGTTTATATTAGAACGAGAGATTGTGACTAGATTAATGAATAAAAAAGACCATTGAGAATTTTGAAAGATTGAGAGATAACCTTTTCAGTTAGCGATTTTTTTAATTTTTGACACTATTTCGCATAGTATAGAATAATCATTAGAACTATTTGACTATTTAGAGAACTTTAAAAATAGCAACAAGACCATTATATATGTTATTATTGAATAATTGTAAAGAGAAAAAGACTTGTAAAAAAATTGCGCAATAAACTAAGAGATAATCTAATACAATCGTTTATTGTATAGTCTTGATAACGGTTGTTTAGTTAATTGGTTAAAACATACTAAAACCTTTCGGGCTCCTTACATAAAGAATATCACAATTAATAATAAATAATATTTATGTGTGATTTTAATACCACAGATTAAATGTCCTTTAAAGCAAATATAATATGTATTGCATATTACAGAGAATTGTATTTTTCAATAATAAAACTTTGTTTTTACATTAACTAATGGACTTTTTAATTAAAAAAAAGATAGAATAATAATAAAGTAAAGTTTATTAATATAATAAGCGATATTGTGATGTCTCTTGTGCATTAAAAACACAAAAAAACATATTGCTTGTTCGGGCTGTTTTAAATAGAGAAAAAAGTTTGTTAAAGACGATAAAAAAGATTTTTATTAGAGGAATAATTTTGTGTAGATTAAATCTAGTATTTTATAATCTTTCAAAAAAAAATCTAAAGAATGCAATAATTGCAATTAAGGAGATTTGATGAACGATTAACAATGATTCTAAAGAGAAAGTCAATGATTTTATGGATTTAATTAATGTGTTAATTATGTAAAAACTTATCATATATATAAATAAGTATCTCGAGATTAAAGTTTCAAGCTTATCAAGATGTTCTGAGAAAGAATGACCGATGAAAATAATTTGAACGAGTGGCAAGTTTCTAAAATAAATTTTACTTGTATATCTATATACTTTGATATAGCTCTTTTTCTAGAGAAGTTATAGTATAATATATACTATCAATAATAATATATATATAATGTGATATTAAAAGAAATATGCAAGTTGATTATGAAACTAGTTTAATTATTGATGCCATAGAGAAATTTGGCGGTGAGATTAGGTTTGTTGGTGGATGTGTTAGAGATTCAATTTTACAGCATAATACTCACGACATTGATTTTGCTACCAATCTGTTGCCTCATCAAGTGATTGAAGCTCTTAAGTTTTACAATATAAAAATTCTTCCGATTGGTTTAAAACATGGAACTATTATTGCAATGATAAACAAAAGATCCTTTGAGATTACAACATTAAGGTATGATACTCGATGCAATGGTAGATATGCGAAAGTAGAATTTACAAATCATTGGCAAGTTGACGCTTTGAGGCGTGATTTTACATTTAATGCTCTGTATGCAGACAAAAATTATCATATATATGATTATTTTGATGGTATTAAGGATTTAAAGGAAGGGAGATTAAATTTTATAGGTAATGCTGAAGATCGAGTTAAAGAAGACTATCTGCGCATTTTAAGAGTATTTCGATTCCACGCAAAAATATGTGTTGAAGAGTTAAGTGATGAAATATTGAATGTATGTAAAAAATATTCATGTATGATTCAAAGCCTCTCTGGAGAAAGAATAAGAGACGAAATATTTAGATTATTAGAATGTGATAATCAAATATCAACACTTAAAAGCATGCAAAGATCTGACGTTTTACAAAAAATCATTCCAAGAGAAGTAAAATGCGAAATACTATCTTCACCACTTCTTTCTGGCGCTGATATAATAGTAAAATTAGCATTACTACTTAGAACTACAAAAGAAAGATTAAGCCTTGGAGAATATATAAGCAAGTTTTTACGTCTTTCAAAAAGACAAAAGAAAAAGCTAATGTTTTTATTGTCCAATAATATTGGAATAGGAATTTCAAAAAAAGAGCAAAAAAAATATATATCTTCATTTGGTAGGGAATTATATTGTGATTTGATGAGGATTTGTGGTGTTGAATTTGGAGTAAATGTTGATGAAAATATCTCATTTGCCAAGATATTTGATGTTCCTAAATTTCCTTTATCTGGAGATGATTTAATTGATATAGGTTTTCAGTCGGGGAAGATTTTGGGTAGTAATTTGGAGTTGTTAAGACAACGTTGGGAAGATAGTTCTTATTCTTTAACTAGAGAGGAGTTATTACTTTATGCTAAAAATTTAGTTTAAATGAATATTTTTATTATTTAGCACTAATTACAATAGTATAATTATTATATTGGTTGAAAAATTTCATTTCAATAGACGAGAAGAAAAATATTATTTGTTTTCTGGTTTAATACTATTATTTTCTTATCCTTATTTAAAGTGTGTGACTGATTTACTAATTTAATAACAATATTTTTGTATTTAGTTTTGCTTTTTGCTTGTTGTTATGTTCAATTAAGTTTCTGATTTACTTTCTGTTTTCTATTGTTTTTATCTTTGTTAGAATTTTATTTCTAGTTTTTGGTAAGATTTTAATCTTTTTCAATTCACTTATTTAAATTTCTAATTTATTTTGAGCAACTGTCTTTTTTATTTTGTTATCAATTTTTGATTAATTGCTTTAAATTATTTATTATATTTATATTTTTTTAGCTTACGCTAATAAATCTACTCTATTTACAAACTTTTGTGCTGTGATGTTAATTATTTTTCAAACTATAAAATTTTTATTTTAAATTCTTTAATTAAATTCTACAAATTTAGATTGTAATTTTTAATTACCTTAAATAAGGTTTTTATTTTTATAACTTTTAATCTGTTACATTAGATATTTATTGCAAAATACAATGGGTATTCTTTGAGATTTAATTTCTATCTTTCTAATTTTAGACTATTTCTATTTTAGATTGTGATTTTTTTTGTTTCTCTTTTTATTAACTTAGCAACTTAACTCTTTAAAATCAGATTAAGTTCTTTTATTATTTTTTGTTTTAATTAAGTTTTTCTCTTTGTAGAGAAAAGTATTTGTCTCTTATCTTGTGAAGATAAAATTAAAAAAAAATAGTTTTGATACATCAGCATTACTTTTTCTTAACAATAATTTTATATGATTATTAACTGTAAAATGTATTTTATCCTTGTATATAATTTAAGAAATTTATTCAAGATAAGAAAATTGGATTCTATTAATAATTATTAAAAACATTGAAAAACTATATTAGTATGGATTAAATAAGCATCAATGTAAATGTTAATTCTTTATAACAACAATTCTTAATGTAAGAAGTATTTGAAAATGAAACCTTTATCTATTTTTTATTAAGAATAATTTAAAATAGAAATATATTTGTTTGTCAATTTTTTTATTGACTTGTTGTTAATGTTTTCTACTCTAGGTTTAGAGATTGGGGGAGTTATATTTCAACTAAATTTTAGATTATTTGAGCGATTAAATTTATATTGAAAAAAAATACATATGATTTACCACTTTGGGTTTATTTCATCGCTTCTATTTGCTAGCTAGTACATGAGATTTAATTCTAAAACGATTGATTGTAACATCTTGATGATGTTATTATGCAAGTTAAATACTATTAAAAATAGTTAATTATTTTTGTTTTAAGATCATACGGAATTCTCTTTTGTTCTTTTTGAAGTTTTAAAAAGGTTAAACGTGCAACTCTATATATAAGCAAATGTTATTTTCACGAATATTAGAAATGATCTATATGCTACCATTTCATTTGGTGTAAGATTTTTTATTCAAATTTTTAAGTGTTTTTAGTTAGATCAACTATTTATATAGTATATTATCAATTTGTTAAAATGTTTTTATTTGAAAGAAAATATGTTTTTTTCACATTTAATTAATAATTAATTAGCAAAAGAATTTTTTATCCAAGATGTTCTTATTAATTTAAGAATTAAATTCTTATTTAAAATAATTTGAATGCGATATTTAATTTTGGTCTAACTCTTTTTAGAGGAAGATAAAAGTAGTATTGTTTTCCAGTCTCGAATTTAGGATTTTATTTTATCACTGGATAACAAAATCATTACTGTACATACATTTTGCAATGCAAGCATAAAACATTTTAAATTTTGTGATTTCATTTTTCTCTATAAAATTATATTTAGAGTATTTCAAACTAGTATTGTTAATTTAACAATGAATATTAAGTTGTTTAATTGCTAAAACCCTCTCACAAAACGGAAAAACAAAAGATTCTTTTAAATACATTAGTATAATAGTCGTTTACTAGCTGATTGTATCAGAATACAATGAAGAGTTTTTTTTGATATTTCTAAAACGATTTTAGACAAATTTATTTGAGCTTTTATTATATAGACAGGAACAAAAAATTTAATTTGAAAGATCATATTATGGATATAATATAAAAAACAAATTTTTATGTATATTGAGAATATCGATCGATATTTTTGTGTTGCTTTGAATTTATTTTAATACTTAAATTGATACCATCAGCTTAAGATTTCTTATGAAATTTATACTCTTTGCCATGTAAAAGATTTGTAATATTCTTGCGATGCTTGAAAAAAACTAATATTGCCACACTTAGTAGAGTAAAAAATAAGTTCTTTTGAAAAAATGGAGATATGGCAATAGCTATTGAGATGGCTACTAGAGAAGCACAAGAAGAATATCGAAAAATAAAAAATACTCCTAGCCAAATAAATGTAAATATCAATGCTACGTAAACATTAAGTGCTACTAAAATTCCCAAAGTCGTTGCGATACCCTTTCCTCCATTAAATTTTAACCATATAGGAAATATATGCCCCAGAACTACTAATATCGCAGATATATATACGCATAAATTCCAATCGCAAAAAAAAATTTGCGCTATATAAACTGAAATGAACCCCTTGAAAGAGTCTAGAAACAATGTTAAAGCAACAAGTTTCTTACTCCCCGTTGTTCTTGCAACATTTGTGGCCCCTATACTTTTGGAACCTGTTTCTTTCAAATTTATTCCCTTTATTATCGTCGTGATAATTAAACCAAAAGGTATTGAACCTAATGTGTAAGATAATATAAAAATTACATATATTTTTTTCACTGTAATAAAATAATTTAGCTGATTTTCTTATCTTTGAGCCTTTTCAGATAGCATTGAATCTCATCGTTAATTTTATTACTGAAAAGTATAAGCGCCGTCATATTGACAAGAGCCAAACAAGAAAACAAAGTTCCACCGATATTAGCAATGGTCATTATATCTCTGGAAAGTCCAGAAAAAAACGCAACAATTATCACTGCTATGCGGTATACTACTATGCTTTTTGCACCAAATAAGTATAACCATCCCATTTCACAGCAATATACAAACGAAATTACAGAAGAAAACGCAAACAAAGGTGCGGCTATTGTCAATAATATAGGAAACCAAGAAGAAACTGTTTCAAATGCTTTTTGAGTGATTAATATACCTTCGCTAACATCGGTCTGATAAGCATCAGTGATTACTATTGTTATTCCTGTTAAGCAACAAATTAACATTGTGTCAAAGCAAGGTTCTATCATTGCAACTAATCCAGTTCTAACTGGCTCTTCATCTTTGGTTACAGCATGCGTAATTGAGGCAGAACCAACACCAGCTTCACTGGCAAAAATTGCTCTTTGAATTCCAGAAACGAAAGCTCCAATTACCCCTCCCCCAACAGCATCAAAATCTATCATGTTGGAAAACAATATTTTAAATGCATTAGCAAAGTTGTGAATATTAAATATAATTATAATTATACAACTAAAAACATATATTAGTGACATAACAGGTACTAATGCAGAAGACACTCTGGCTATTCTCTTAATCCCACCTATAATAACCATGGCAAGCAATACAGAAATTATAAAAGAAAGAAACCAAAGATGATTATTTAACCAATTTGAATAGCCAGATAATATTGAAACCATTTGATTGGTTTGAAATGCTACACTTCCACCAAGACCAGACAACACAAAAAATACTGCATATATAGCAGCCAATACAATACCAAGCTTTCTAAATCCAACTTCTTCTAGTCCGTTCCTTATATATTGAAAAGGTCCGCTAAATAACTGCTTCTTACCCTCTGTTCTATGTTTAAACGCCAATGTTACTTCAGCAAATTTTGCTGACATACCAAAAAAGCCCGTAATCATCATCCATGGAACTGCTCCTGCGCCCCCTACCGAAACAGCAATTGCAACGCCAGCAACAGTTCCAAGACCAACCGTGCTTGACAACGCAGTTATAAATGCTTGAAAGTGCGTAATGTGACCATCGTGATGATTTGTATCATATTTTCCACATAAAATGGAAAATGCATGCCTAAGCATTCTTATATTGAGAAATTTAAAACGCAATGTTAGAAAAATATAACCAAAAGTTACTAAAAGAATTACTAATGGTACGTAAAAGATTTTGAAAAAGAATACTTCGTTCATAAATTTGTTTACTGTATCTAATACAGTATCATAGATTTTGTACAAATCTGAAATAGCGTATACATCACTAAACGATAAACAAAGGAACACTATAATATATAACAATTTACAAATCATGCTTAATACCTCTAAAATGATAATAAGAATCTATCGTGTTTAGGATTTCTTTTTTTATTAATAAAAATATCACAATGGTATTTGGAACAACCATAAAAGACATAAATAAACTATTGCTTAGATAAGATGTAAACTCTATATTTTTTGATATACAACTAGTGTACACTAAAACCATTATAAGAACTTGAAATAGTATCAGTACTTTTTTGTTGCCAAACAAGTATCGTAAGGCAACCTTGCAGTAATAACAATAAACTATTATTGTCGAAAATGCAAAAAAAAACATCATGAGATGAAAAACTAACTTACTCAATGAGGACAAGTAATCTGAAAATATAGAACTGATTAAGTTGTTAATACTGCTAATTTTATTGATATTGTACATATCAGTAACAATTATCATACTAGCTAAAAATGAGATCAATATTATTCCACCTATGAATGGCGTATGCATTGCAATAATGCTTGCAATTTTAATTGCATCTTTTTTTCGCAATTGAATGTGCTTATAGCCGATGTTACGATACCCCTTTTTTTATTAGAAAATACTACGAATTTGCTAGCCCCAGCTGATCTTAATCCACTCAAAACATTTTTTCTTCTATGAAGAATCTATTGAATAGATCTTGAAATATTGTAGATAGAGCGTTTGGTAGATTACTTTTATTTATATAGATTAAACGTACACACATGCTTATAAATAATATTACTATAATCGGCGATAAAACTTCATTTTTAAAAAATAAAAAGCAATTCTTTTGTTTTACACACGATATTAAAATCGAAACAATTAGCGATCTAATAATAGATACATTACATTCAAGTAGATTTTTTGACAACAATGTAGCATTTTGATTAGTTTGGAAATGGTATACACCATCTAAAATCATTGCGATTACTAACAATATTTAAATATATAAATGCAAGAAATTCATTAGTTTTAGCGAGAATCTAATATCTTAACAAGCGTCCATATCTCATGTAATAATAAAGGTATTGTTAGTTGAATTTTTTAGAACGACAATTGAAGGAGAGTATCACTTCAGCAAATTCTATTGACATGATAAATATTTAGGCACAATATTCGTCATTATCTAAAAAAAAATTGCGCCTGGTTCTCCTATTGGAGAATAGGCTAGAAAATAACTCTTCCAATTGTTATTGGTGTTTCAATATCCCAAATATTGCTTCTGAAATTACTATATTATAAAACGCCTGAATGTGAGTGATTACCTTTTTTCCTTCGTTATAATTATTTTATTTTAAATTTAATAATGCTTGTATTCCATATTTTGATAACTCAAATTAAGTAGATTTGAATTGAACTCTATATAAAAATCTCAATTTGCAATTACTCAAATAATTATAAATAGAATGCTAAATATATTTTTAACATATAGAAATAAATTTAATATCTTGCTTATCTTTGTAAGCATTATGTTTATTATTTTATATATTAAAGTTTTTAACTAACAAGTTTTATATGTATAATATATATAAACTCCAATGCTTATTGGAATGGTTAGAGTATATATGACACCTAAAATTGGTAGAGTAATCCAAGGTTTACTAACAAAAAATACAATGAACACTCCAAACAATGATACAAATATATAAGATAAATTCTTAGGAATATAAATGTATTTCGTAGAAAAAGTCGGAATATGACTAACTGAAAAAAATGAAATAGTTAAAAAGTAACAAGCTGCATTTCTTATATTAAAAAATTTTTCTATAAGAAGAAAATATTCACTTTCATGAGATTGAAAAGTAATGATTATCGGTAATAAAGAAAGTAAAGCACATATGGGCGCTGGAACGCCGGAAAAGAAGAATTTTTCCCAGTCAAGCTGTTCCGTAGTACTTAATGATACATTAAACCTTGCAAGTCTTATTGAAATAGAGATAACGTATATCATTACTAGTATCCAACCTATAACTTTGATTTCCTTTAACTTCCAAAAGTATAAAAGAAATGCAGGTGCTGCGCCAAAGTTTAGAAAATCTGCAAAAGAATCAAGTTGCGCTCCAAAATCACTAGTTGATTTTAGAATTCTAGCTATCCTACCATCCATTCCATCTATGATAGCTGCAATTACAATAAAAATTACTGCAAATTCCCATTCTTCATTAAATGTGAACTTAAGTGAAGTAAGACCAGAGCACAAGCCTAATAGAGTTATAAAATTTGGGAACAACTTGGCAACAGGCAAAGATCTATTATAATTGCCATTAATGTTCATATGACATCAAAATTAAGCTTTTCGTAAGTATTTTTTTTGTTTAAATCCGCTATAATTGTTTCACCGCCAACAACGGTTTGGCCTTCTAAAACCCTTACTTCTATGTCGGCAGGAATGTAAATATTGACTCTACTGCCGAATTTTATAATTCCAAATCTCTCACCTGCTTTTACGCTTTGAGATACTTTTAAATTGCAAACAATGCGACGTGCAATCAACCCAGCTATTTGTTCTACAATAACTTCTTCACCCATTTTGTGTTCAATTAATATAATCTGCTTTTCATTTTCCTTGTCAGATTTATTGTTTGTCGCAGATACAAACTTACCTTCCTTGTAGTACATTCTCTTCACTACGCCAGATATTGGTACACGATTTACGTGTACATCTAAAATACTCAAGAATATGCTGATGAGCGTAAATTTCTTTTCTTCTTTATTATCTGTTGATAAAGAATAAATTATCTCTTCAATTTTTGAAATTACACCGTCTGCAGGACTCAATACAAAACTCTCATTGTCCGGAATAATTCTTGCAGGATCACGAAAAAAATAAGTGCATAACAATGTTGGAAACAAGCATATAACGCCAAAAGCACAAGATATAGAAAATGCTATACATGTTATTATAAAAGAAACCGCAATAAATAAATAACCTTCTTTATTTATATTAGGTAAACTGAAAGACATAATTATTATAAAACAATAACTCGCGTTTAGCATTTTAACGTTTATTGCATCTTATGTGAAGTTTTTTTTAAACATTTAAAAAAAGCTTTTTGATTAAAGATAAATTGTTAATTAAGGAAAAAGCAGCGCAGATTATGTCAACAATTTGATATTTCGCATATACAGGTGAAAGTTTACACGAAAAAAAATTGGAATAGTTAAGATGACTGTATCAAACTTTTAACTAAAATTAAAAAATAATTCTTCTAAAAACTGTTTACTTTATTTCATTTTATTTAAATATGAATTTAAATTCTTTCTAAATAAATTTTAATCTTTCGTTTTTATTTCATTTGCAACTTATTTGTTGCTTAGATAATTTTTATATTTTCTTTATTCTTACTCAAGATTAATATCACTATGTTAATATAGTAGTGTCTACTATTTGTAATAGTATATATTAAGTTTACTCTTAATATTTATATGTCTGTATGAATTTCAGATATACTTTTAATTATATATTATATTATATTTCGCTTCTCTTTCATGAATTGAGAAAACTGTATTTTACAACTTTGACTCTCTTTCTTATTTCTAGTAATAATCATCTTTATTCATGAATATTTGCTGATTTTGTATCAAGTTTTTACAAAAAGTATAAAACCTTTTAAAGCATTTAAATCGTATGGTAATTTTAAGATTTTGTATACTATTTTTAATTTTTCACATAAATTTAATTAAATACATATTGATATATCAATTATATAGTTTTGTTTTGAAATTAGAAAAATTTGATTTTAATCAATTATTTAAATTTGTATACATTCTATACGCTGATCGTTCATATAACTTTCTGTATTTTAGTTGTTGGAACTGCTCCAAAATAAAAATAATTTAGAATTGAAACATTTTAATTTGTGCATTTGAAACAAAACTAAATTTACAAATATGTAAATGTTTGTTTTAGGCATTATATAGTTTTAGTTTTATTAAACTATCAAGTATTTGCTTCTAAGGCTTATTAATATATGACACACTTATCAGTGCTTTGCATGAATGCATGCAAATAGTCTTTCTTTTTTTTAGTTTTAGGAAATTGTATGCAAAACAAGAGTATTCTTTTGCCAGAATTTTTACATTCAAAAATTTTAATTTTGTATATATCCTATGAATGAAATCTAACAAGTTTAGAGCTGGATAAAATCCAATTACCGCACCATTTTTGTTTTTGTGCTATGACATCCTATGCATAATATTCTATATTAAGACTTTACTTTAATTTTAATTAAACCTTTTTTGTCGATTTTTTTTAATTTGTTTTATCTTGTATTATCCGGTACTTTTTTTGTTTATATTTTTATTGTTTTTTCTGAGTTCTTCGCGTGAGCTCTTCGTGGTGGATAATCCATTAATTTGTACTATTTTTCATAACGATAGGAATGTAAAAGCAGTTCTGACATGGGGGATTAAAAAAAATACAAAACTTGATAATCTACGCAAGATTCTGGTTCAATAATTAGATTAGAACTCTTGAAATTAAATTTAATCTGTACATAGTAAATGATAATAAGATATTAGAATTAATTATCAATTTTGACTTTTCGTACTATGTGTATTTTAAGATTAATATTTATGTTTAATATTTCATCTTTGAATTTCTATATTCTCTCTATATATATGAAGAGAAGCTTATGTTACTTACTTATATAAATTTAATTCACAGCAAAGTATAAATACACTCTCAATTTATAAAGCTTAGAAAGCTAACAACTTTTTTATTTCATTGAAGTTCATAAAATTTATTTACTGTATAATTTACTGAATAAGTTTCTTAGTATATTTATTTAAATATCTTTATGAAATTTAAAAGTTAAATTGAAACGTTTAGAACTTTAAAAGTCTAATATTGAAAAAATAAGTTCTATGATTAGAATCATTTTTTTTAGTTTTTACATATTTATTGCTAAGGTAGCATCTTAAATTTTAATGTTTTGTACTAAATATGGTATAATGATTGGCGATGTATGTTAGAATGAGACCATAAAATGGTCTAACATGAAATTCTGAAAATAAAATTTATGAAATTCATTATAAACTCATGCTTTAGAGGTGGTGAAGATATTTAGATGTGAGTATTACCAACTATTGGTATGAAAAGTCATGGCAAATAGATTTTAGAGAAGAAGAGACAAAAATAAAAAAATGAAATTAAATATAAAAATGCGCATGGAAAATAACACACTTTAATATATCTGTATATCTAATACACAATAGAGTTAATATATATTGTATATTCTAAATATTATTATATATTTCGAATAATACAGTTTATTGTACCAACCCATATAATGGCAAGACTTATATATAGCTATAAGCTACTATACTACTCCTCTTTAAGTTTAAATCATTCAATTTAAGTCATTCAATGCAAATATTTACTTGATATAAAAGTGTTTACTTTAATAAGTACAAAAAATTTTTTTATTAATTTCTAATTTTAGTATCTAAACCTGAAATCTAGTGATTATTCATTATATATAGTTTTGAAGTTGCTTTATTTACAATATTCAATATAAACGTACCGAATCAGAGTTATACAGTTATAATGTAAATTTGATTAAAAAATAGAAGTGTAAAAATAAAAAAATCTAAATTTTGGGTCAAAATAAAATGTTTTAAACTGATCTATTGTAAAGAATTTTTAGATTTAAATTAGCAATTAGTAGGCATTTTATCAAAAAAACCTAGAGAATATTGAAATATATTCAATTGAATTGATAGATCAAGAGCGGAAAGATTTTATATGAAAAATTATATAATCAATGATGGACTCAGTATTAAATACGATAATTGCACTCACTTTTAATGATTTCATTTTTCGGAGCAGGTAATAAATAATTATTTAATATATATCTGAACAATCAAAATGTCTGTGAAGTGTACATTTAAAAATGCAGAAGTAGTTTTTTTGCTTTCTTTAAATAAAAGGATTAATAAATCAGAATTAGTAAAAATGAACATTAAATACAATTGTTGATTAAAGCTAAAATAAATCATTGTTAATTGATACAACAATAAAAACGGCATTGATTTTCATTCATCTATGAAGAAATATTATCACATGAAGATACACTACTTAAATTTAATGAGATTTAAAATCATCTTACATTAATAGAGCTTAAGAGTTTTCTTTTATATAAAATGTCATAATTTAATGATATTAATGGAAGATTAAAACCTTTATTATAAGGTGAGTCAATTACAATTATGAATTGAGAAAATGTAATGTATTATAAAATACTTTTAAACTTTCGGTGCGTTGTGAGATAGATAAAATATTTTAAAATTGCAATTTATATATTAAACTATTGTAGTTGTGAATTTTCTCTGTTCTAGAGAGAACACTACTATCTATAAAGATGAAACCTAGAGTATTTTGCTACACCGATATATTTCTGCTCCTCTCCAAAAGAAATAATTTGATAAAAATCATGACTTAGATTGCCAACTTTTTTTAAAAGTTTGTAGTTATAAAAAACCTTTTTATTATCGCTATTTACTTCTTGAAAAAAACATGTTACGAGTTGAGTTATAGATTTTAGTAGATAGTGGAGGAATTTTGGGAGTTCCAAAAAGAAAAAAATCAAAGTCGAAGCGTGATATGCACCGTTCTCATCATTTTGTTCAATTTAAGAATGTTGTTATATGTCCGATAACTGGGGAGTTTATGTTATCGCATAACATAGCTTTAGATGGTAGTTACAAGGGAAAACGTGTCTTCATCAAACAGCAGACAGAGTGACCTCTCATGATGTGTTGCTCGCAAATCAATAATAATGTAGTCATTGCACTTGATGCCATGGGTGGAGATTTTGCACCCCTCTCAGTAATTCAGGGTGCTAGTTTTTTTTTAGGCAATCTTATTGATCCTAGTATTAAAGTCTTTTTTCGTATTTATGGAAATCAAAGAGAAATATCTCCTTTGCTTTTGAAATATAAAAATGTAAGTAATAATTCTGAATTTACTCATTGTTCCGATAATGTGCTTGCAAATGATAAGCCATCTTTTGCACTGAGATATCGTAAAGATTCGAGTATGAAAGCAGCCATTGAGGCAGTAAAAGACTGCAAAGCCTCTGGAATGGTATCTTCAGGTAATACTGGGGCACTAATGGCAATCTCCAGGTTTGTTTTGGGAACATTGCCAAATATTTACCGTCCAGCAATCGTATCAGTTTGTCCAACTAAAACAAAGAGTATTATATTGCTTGATCTTGGTGCAAATGTTGATTGTAATGCTGATGTATTATTTCAATTTGCATTAATGGGAAGTGTTTTTGCAAAAATAGCGTTAAATGTTGAAGATCCTGAAATTGCCCTATTAAATATTGGTACAGAGGAAGTTAAAGGCAGTGACTCGGTACGAGGAGCTTTTGAATTACTTAAAACCGCTCCAAGTATAAATTTTAAAGGATATATAGAGGCAAGTGAATTTTTAGAAGGTAATGTGGATGTAATTGTTGCTGATGGTTTTGTTGGCAATGTAATGCTCAAAACAGCTGAAGCGACTGCTAGTGCCCTCATTAATTTGGTAAAGCATGAGATATTTAGTTCATGGACAGCAAAAATGCTTATTGGCATAATTTTACCAAAATCTAAAGTAGATAAAGCATTAATGCGTTTTAATCCTCAAATTAGAAGTGGCGCTATGTTTTTGGGACTAAATGGTATAGTTATTAAAAGTCATGGAAATTCCGATTCTATTTCTTTTGCTCACGCTATAAAATTTGCAGTAAACATAATTAGTGAGAATTTAAATCAGAAGATAGTTAGTGAGGTGAGTCACCTTGAATAGAAGTTTTATATTAAGCACTGGATCTTTCTTACCAAAAAGAACATTGAGTAATGATGAAATCGCGCTAATGATTGAGACGAGCGATGAATGGATTAGACAGAGAACAGGGATAATTCGGAGGCATATAGCAGATAAAGAAGAATTAACATCAGATCTAGCTGTTAGTGCAGCAAAAAATGCTATAGAGAAAGCTCAAATTTCGGTGGATGAAATTGATTTAATTATAGTTGCAACAACAACATCTGATAAAACTTTTCCTAGCTGTGCAACTATTGTGCAAAGTAAGCTAAAATGTAAAAATGTATTTGCCTTTGATATAGAAGCTGCATGCTCTGGTTTTATATATGCAATTACAATTGCTGATTCTCTTATAAAAGCTAACAATAGCATAAAATATGCATTGGTCATAGGTGCTGAAATAATGTCCAGGATTGTTAATTGGAAAGACAGATCAACCTGTGCACTTTTTGGTGATGGTGCTGGTGCAGTGATAATAAAATCCACTGCATACTGCAGTGGAGTGATAGAAGAATATCAAACAAGAGGGATAATATCGTGTAATTTATATTCTGATGGTAATATAGGTCTATTGTATACAAATGGAGGAGTGTCCTCAACTGGCAATTCTGGGAAAATATGCATGAATGGCAGAAAAATTTTTAAATATGCAGTAGATAAGCTAACTTCTTCGATAGAAGAAATGTTAAAATGTAACAACTTAAAAATTGCTAATATTGATTGGCTGATCCCTCATCAAGCAAATATTCGTATCATTGAAGCTGTAGCAAAAAAGTTGGATTTCCCTATAGAAAAAGCAGCTAATACAATCGACCAGCACGCGAATACCTCAGCAGCATCAATTCCAATAGCACTTGACTATGCAATACAAGAATCAAAAATAAAACCAGGAAGTCTTGGATTATTAACCGCAATAGGCGCAGGTTTAACTTGGGGTGCTGTGCTGATCCGCTACTAATGATTTTCGGGATTACTATTCCTTATTACTTTCAATTTTTTCTATTAATTTTTTTACTAAACCTCTCAATTTTCTACTAAATTCATCAAGTTTTTGAATTTGTGAATGATCTTTTTTCATAAGTTCCTTATAATTACTTTTAATGTAATCAATCATTTCCTTCATCTGAGTAATCATATTCTCAATGCTCATACTAGCTAAACCAGGCATCATTCCAGGCACAGCCTTGTCTAACATACCACCAGCTATAAGTTGCTGAGACATTTGCATGAACGGTTTTAAAGTTTGATTGAGTAATTCAGGATCTTTAGCTAATTTTTCTATTTGTTCTTTGCAAGTATCCATATACTGCTTCATGAACTCATCACCTTGCACTTTATCTATCATAGTTACACTCACTGAAATACGTACTTTTTAATTATATATCGTTCTCAAATTAAAAACAATACGAAATACCAATCGTAGTCCTATAACATTAATGCTTTATTAAACAATACAAAAAGCCCTCCTATCCCTTAGAGATAAGGGGTGCGCACGCTTTTTTCAACCATCTCTTGTCTTTAATAAGATTTTTTAGACTTTTGTAAACAAATTTATGATAGTTATTGATCCATTTAATTTCATCCTGGTTAAGCATTTGCATGTCTATCAACTTTCTATCGTACGGAACAGAGGTCAATTGTTTAAAGCTTAAGAAACCATTTTTTTTCTTTTTAACATACATTAAATTCTCAATTCTTATTCCATGTTCTCTTGGAATGTAATAACCAGGTTCATTCGAAACTATCATATTCGGCATAAACTTCACTTTATTTCCTCTTGATATTGCTTGAGGTCCTTCGTGAACAGATAGATAGCTTCCTACTCCATGTCCTGTACAATGCATATAATCCATTCCAAATTTCCATAAGTGAATACGAGCCAGAATATCTAATTCTCCACCAGTAGTACCAAATGGAAAAACAACACTTGCCACAGCAATATGAGCTTTAAGTACTATAGTATAATGAATTACTTGTTTACTTGTTGGATCTCCAATAGCTACGGTTCTTGTAATATCAGTTGTGCCGTCGAGATACTGACCACCAGAATCGATTAAATATAATCCATTTTTTTCGATTGTCTTGTTTGTATAAATATTTGCACAATAATGAATAATTGCTGCATTTTCATTAAATGCAGAAATTGTTGGAAAACTTAGTTGTTTAAATAAATTTTGCTCTTTTCTGCATTCTAAAAGTTTTTCCTCAGCATCAAGTTCAGTAATTTTACTACTGATATTATTTTCAAGCCAACATAAAAAATTTGTAACCGCTACTCCATCTCGAATATGTGCGTTTATAGCTCCATTTATTTCAATTTTATTTTTTACTGCTTTATAAAGCAAGCAAGGATCTTCCTTCTCTACTATAATTTTGTTCCGTATTATGTTCATGATACTCATTGGAGTTGTGTTTGGATCTATCATTATTGAATTCAGTTTACGTAATGAATTTTCTAATTCATTAATATCAAAAATATTTACATGACTATCAAAATTTGCTTCTATAGTTGCATGCATTATGTCTTGAATGAATAAATCAACGTTGTAGTTTTTATATAGCACAGCTCGTCCTAGTATACATGGAGTATATTTAGAATTTTCATTTCTTAGATTTAATAACCAAGAAATTGAATTTGGATCAGTTAAAAGAACTACCTCAGCCTTTCTGTCTATGTTTTTAGCAATTTTTTTACATTGGTTTTTGCTGCATTCACTGAATATATGCGATACTATCTTTTGTTTTCTATGACTAGTTTCTTTTTTGATTGAATATGGTACTAATTTACAAAAATTTTCATATTTTCTTATTTCTTTTACAGTAAAATACTGAGAATAATAGCCTATTGAGGCAGTTAATGATAAGTTTGCTTTTATCCATTTTAGCGGACTTTCTTTGTATGTGTTATATATTTCAAAGATGTTTCTATCGAGCTGATTTTGAGCTTGTATGATGTAGCGTTCATCTGTAAAAAACGGACATTTATTATCATTTGTAATGATAAGTATTGCATCTGTTCCTATAAAGCCGCACAGGTTTTTTAGTATATCTGAATATTGATTTAAATACTCATCTTTAGTATGTAGCATAAACGCATCAACACTGATTTTACGCATAAAAACGCGAAATTTTTCAATTTCTGACATAAATATTCTTTTACGAAGAATTAGTAATTGTTTTTATCTTATTACTTTTCAAGTATAACAATATGTTGATTATTGCTGCCGGAGTAATACCTTGTATTTGTTTTGCAATTCCAATTGTTGTTGGTTTTATTGTCTGTAATTTTTCCATTACTTCATTTGACAAACCTTTAATTTGCAAATAATTAAAATTAATTGGAATTTGAGTATTAATTTCTTCGTGCAGAAATTTCATATCTTCTTCTTGCCTTACTAGATAAGGTTTGTATTTTGCTTCAATTGTGATTGTTTTAACTACTTCATTTTTAACTGTGTTATTGCATATTTTGTTATTACATAAAAAGGAGATAGAGCTTAGCTCTGGCCATATTTCTTGTAATTTGTTCCAATTTACATTCGGGTAGCTTAGAAGATCTAGTGCTGTTTTTTTTACTCCATCGCAAGATACCTTGATGCCACAAAATCTGAGCTGTTCAGGAGTGACTCTTAAGGTTTTCAATTTTTCTTCAAGATGCCTTATGAATTGCAGTTTATTCCGCAAGGCGGAATACCTTTCATATGATACGAGAGAGATATCATAGCCTTTTTGCGTGAGTCTTCTATCTGCGTTATCTGACCTAATGGCTAGCCTATATTCTGCACGTGAAGTAAATAATCTGTAAGGCTCAGTTACTCCTTTAGTAACCAGATCATCTATCATTACACCGATATACGAATCTGTGCGATGAAGAACGAAGTCTTTTTTTTCTTTAAATGCGGAGAGTGCTGCATTAATTCCAGCAATAATTCCTTGTCCTGCTGCTTCTTCATATCCAGTAGTACCATTAATTTGACCAGCAAAATATAAACCCTTAATTTTCCTAGTTTCAAGAGTATGAAATAGCTCTCTTGGATCAAGGTAATCATATTCAACTGCATATCCAGGCCTTAATATCTTCGCATTTTCAAGCCCTTTGATACTTCTTATTATCTCATTCTGCACCTCGACAGGAAATGAATTTGAAATTCCGTTTGGATATATGGTACCTCCGTCAAGTTCCTCTGGCTCTAGAAATATTTGATGACTTGTTTTTTCCGAAAATTTTTTAACTTTAGCTTCAATGGAAGGGCAGTATCTAGGAGCAACAATATCATTTAAATACAGAGAAGCTGATTTGTGAAGATTCTTTCGAATTATTCTATGTGTATTTTCATTGGTATGAGTAATGAAACATGGAACTTGAGGTTGGTAAATTTTTTCTGTGAGATAAGAAAAAGGTATAGGTGGATCGTCACCAATTTGCTCCTGTAAAACTGTCCAATTTATAGTATGACGATCAAGTCTTGGTGGCGTTCCAGTACGTAATCTTCCCAGTTTAAAACTGTATTTTTTTAGCATATTTGCGAGCTTTACCGAAGACTTATCCCCCATTCTTCCGGCAAGGATTGTTTGTCTTCCCACGTGAATGGTACCAGATAAAAAAGTTCCAGTAGTTAGAACTACTCTATTCGCTAATATATGTTCATTTGAATTTGTTATTATAGCTTTAATGTGCAGCTCTCCCATGTTATCATTTTCGATAAGAAAATCATCAACTGACCCTTCTTTTATAGTTAAATTATCATGATTGAGGATAATCTTTTGCACTACTTGTTTGTATAGTTTTCTGTCTGCTTGCGCGCGCGGTCCCCACACTGCCGCACCTCTGCTTTTATTTAGAATAACAGAATGTATACTTGCTTGATCAATTGCTCTTCCCATTATGCCATCAAGAGCATCAATTTCTCTAACTACAATGCCTTTTGCAATTCCTCCAATTGCTGGATTACAGGACATTTCTCCTATAGTTGAGATTTTATGAGTTACAAGTAATGTTTTTGCACCAAGGCGAGCTGCAGCTGAAGCTGCTTCACATCCTGCATGACCTCCACCTACTACCACTACATCATATTTATACATGTTTTTCAATTTACCCTTAACTTACCAATATTCTAATATTATTATCTGCTAAGATTAGATCTTGTAATATTTATTATTACAATAGCACATAAATAATCATACAACATACTTTCAAAGTATCATATTATGTATATATATCGGAAAATTTTATTTTGAGAATAAGTAATTATCATCTACTTATAATTTTTATATCAAACTTCATTTGAAGTAATAAATACTAAATACACTTACAATTCAAAACAAAAATTAAATTTGCAGATCAATATACGATTAAAAATAAAGAGATTGAATATCTGTGCAAAATTATTTAATTTTTTAAAATTTTGATTTTTTTTTAAATTGGTTTTTATGTTGTGTTTTTTTTGAAGTTTTGAGCTGTAGGTTAATGTAACAATTTTGTTGTACTTTAATATTGAAAATTAAATTTTTATTTGCTTTTTTAATCACATTTTAATGCTTGTCGAAAAGATAGAAGAGTCTAAAATTTAAAGAA
>JAJETZ010000004.1 GCA_029784595.1 Wolbachia endosymbiont of Meromenopon meropis
AATACATGGATTAAAGAACTGAAAACTACTAAATAGTGTGTATAATATTAAACAGGATTATAATTGTAAAAATATGTTAATTAAGTTTCAATTAATTAAAGAGAAAAGGAGATTGAAAGAAAAGAATTATGTGTTAAAGTTTTAAAACTAGCTATAAAAAGCATCTAATATTATAAGTACGGTCTTCTCTACTGATACATATAATATAGTAGGTAGGTCTTCTAACTCATTTTAAATCTCTCGGTGTGTAACTCATTTGGCAAAGACTCCAGTACTTTTGGAGTGTTGAGTTCTTTATCTTTTGCATGTATGCCAAGCTTATTAAGCTCTCGTGCAGTAGGAAATACTCTTGTTTCAAGCGAAGCTACAGTTTTATTATAATGATCAACAGCAGTCTTTAAACTCTTTCGCAGATTATCAAAATTTTCTCCTATCGTGCAGATACGTTCATATAAAATATGACCTAATTCACTGATGATTCTCGCATTTTTACCTATCATTTCCTGCTTCCAACCATATGCTACTGCTTTAAGCAATGCAATTAAAGTGATCGGTGTCGCAATAATCACTTTTTTCTCTACTCCAATTTCTATTAAAGAAGGCTCATATTCAAGTGCCGCACTAAAAACTCCTTCACCTGTAAGAAAAAGTACTACAAATTCTGGTGTATTTTCAAATTGATTCCAATATTCTTTTTTACACAAATCATTTATATGTTTTTTTATTGCCATAGCATGATTCTTTAATTTTTCTCTTTGTATCTTCAAATCATTTTGCGAAATAGCATCTTGATAAGAATCAAGAGGTACTTTAGCATCTATTATTATTTGTTTTCCAGATGGCATTTTGATTATTAGATCGGGACGTAATAAATTACCACTATTTCTGTCAACTATTGATGTCTGAGTAAAAAAATCACAGTATTCAATCATTCCTGCTATTTCTACAACTCTTTTTAGTTGCATTTCGCCCCATCTACCTCTGATGTTAGGCTTTCTCAGGGCATTAGCGAGGTTAGAAGCCTGGTTCATTAATACCACAATTTGCTCCTTTAAACCTTCATAGGCTCCTACTCTTTCCTTTTCCAAGGCTCGTATTTCGTTATCAAATTTTTCCAATTTCTCCCTGAGTGGAACTATAACTTCGTTAATTGTTACTTGTCTTTTTTTAAAATCATTTTCCGTTTCTTTTAACTTACTATCAATTACTTCTCTTGCCAATTTTAAAAAATTATTATTGTTTGCCTGCAGAACTTCAAAAGAAAGTACTTTAAAAGCATTTTTAAATCTCTCTTCAGTTTTTGTCAGTAATTCTATTTCTTTCTTTTTTTCCTCGCGTTCTCTCCGCAGAATTATCTCGAATTCCGCATTGCTCACTTTTAAACGTACTACCTCTTCATTTTTATTAATTAAAGTCTGCTTTGTTTCACTAAGTTCACGTTCTAGCTTAGATAAATTCCCCTCAAGACTTGCTAATTTTATCCTTTCTTCACTCAATGTTCTATTTTTTTTTATGATTGTGTAGAAAAAAAATAACAAAGAAATAAAATTCAATCCAAGAAATATAAAATTAAAAAACATCAGAATATAAAAACTACACCTATAATGGTTAATGGTATCCAATTTTTACTTATATAGTAAAAGGAAAAGTAACAAAAATTTCTCACGATATGATTTTTTTTGAAGAATTTTCTGTTAAATTGTGAAAATTTAAATTATTTAAAATAAAATTCTTAGCAATTCGCTTTTTTATTTAAAATATATATTTGCGTTAAATAACTTACTTGAAAAAGTAATATATTTTTCTCCTTGGTTCTCAAGAACTTACTCTAAAACTAAATAATTTTTAAAATCTCAATTTTTCTTCATCTAAAATAGGTAATATACCCACTTTAGTTTTAACTAAAGATTTATTTTTTTATATTACTAATAATATTAATCAATTAAGAACATCTTATTGCTTTATCTTCATGCCAATAAAGCAATCTCAGATATCTATCTTACCTTGATTGGTTTATTACTAATCTAATTCTAACATTTTTCTACATATCATTCTATTATTGGGCGTGTATTAAAATTGCAATTTACATATCGATACTATTTACCAGCATATAATGCCTGTTTAATAATATTAATTACATAGATATGTATATCTTAAAAAGATTATAATTAGTATATAAATAATAAAAATATTCGCTTTATCATATTTCAAATATATGTACGAAATCTACTTAAATTCATAATTTACATTACATCTTTTATAAGATTTTTATCTTTTTACTTAAAGATCTTCTGAATTAAATTAGTAACAAATTTTTATTATAAATTTTTAAATAACCTTTATTTAATTCTTCTTTTTTTTTGATACATCAATACTAGTATTTTTTTAAATTCAAAAGCATACAAAAACTTTCAGTACATCATCAGTGTTTAAACTTTTAATTCAAATATGTTAGTTAAAACAGCCTTCAAATTTATCCAGTTTTACTTCTGACTAAATAGAATTAGATTCTACGATCTAAGATTTTCGTAAAAATTGCAGAATTTTTTAAACTACGCTCGAATAAAATCTCATCTCCCATTAACTTAAAGACTATTCCTACTGTAAATATTTTTAAGTAAAGAGGTGGTAGTACCACCTATCTCTCATTATTTTAATAAATCTAATGCTCTATTATTTAGAGAGAACTAACTTTTTTCCGCAATATATTATATATAGCTCACATTCAATTTCAATTCACTTGAAAACTTTTTGTAATTTTCATACATTTAACTTCCTAAACTAGGACGAATAATTCATCCGCTATACAAATAAAACTGATAATATACAACCTTGATTGAATCAAAATGCCTTTGGGTTATTGCTCCATCTATCTACATTCGCATGGCACTGTAAAATTTTTACTGATTTAAATATCGGTCTTGTTAAATAAAGTCAGTTCATAACAACATAATAAAAACAGCAATATAATGACAAACAAAATACATTAGAGCTATTTTTAATAGCAAAAATATAATTATAATTTTTCTCTATACTCCTACAGCAAATACCTCTCCCTCTCGTAATACAATATCGATATATATCATATTAATAATTAATTATTAGCCTGAAAAGTTGTTCTAATACAAAACAAAATATTTAAAATAGCTAATCGAAAAACATAAAAATTATGGTCTCATAATAGTACTCATCATTTTTACATCAAAATACTTTTTATTTTTGTGTTTTTTATATATCCCTAACTTTTAAGAAGTGATTCTAATATTAATTCAGCGCTATTTATAGGATTTTTACTTTTTGTGATGGGTCTACCAATTACAATATAATCAGCTCCCGAACTGATTGCTTCTTTTGGCGTTGCTGTTCTTTTTTGATCATCGCATTTATGGTATAGACGAATTCCCGGAGTAATAATTGTAAAGTTTTTACCACATTCTTGACGTACTTGCTGCGCTTCAAATGCAGAGCAAACTATTCCATGTAGCTGAATCTTTTTTGCTATCTTCGCAAGTAAGACTACTTGCGATTTTATCTCCTTTGTTACTCCAAGTTCATTTAAATCCTCATTGTCAATGCTAGTTAACACTGTTACTCCTATCAGTTTTATCTCTGTATCTTTCACTACATTGAGAGCATCACTTAACATTCTCGTGCCACCACTTATATGTAAAGTTAATATTTTAACGCCAAGAATTTTTTTTATTGCTTTAACTGTCTTAGTCACAGTACTTGGGATGTCATGCAATTTTAGATCCAAAAAAATCGGTATATTACACTTTGCAATCTCTTTTACTCCACAAGGACCATGAGCAATAAAAAATTCTGGTCCAAGCTTTATCATACTAACCTTACCATATAAGGTATGAGCTAATAATACTGCCTTATTTAAATCTTGTGTATCTAATGCACATATTATTGGATTCATTATCTATCTCCTATTTAGAATAATCCTCTTTAGACTCTAAGA
Organism: Wolbachia endosymbiont of Meromenopon meropis; assembly: GCA_029784595.1. Classification (GTDB taxonomy): domain Bacteria; phylum Pseudomonadota; class Alphaproteobacteria; order Rickettsiales; family Anaplasmataceae; genus Wolbachia. The sequence continues at coordinate 3,968 of JAJETZ010000004.1, forward strand.
ATTAAGATTACATCTTGCAACTTTTTACTTCATAAGCTTAAATTTTAATTTAAATTCTGATATATCTATCAAAATGTAAGGCTGCATATAACATTAGTGTTTAAGTGTTCAATTGAAAACTGAAAGTTAATTTCCGAGACACCTAAAAATATCAAGAATTTTCTCTTGTTTTATATATTTAAATAGATTAACTCAACAGGTTGATCTTCACTTCTAAAACTAATTTAAAAAAATTAGCTTTTTCTTTAACTGTTTTGTCGTTTTAATTAGCATTCTTTTTCTGTTTTTATTTTTATTCCAAGCAATGCTTTGACTCATCATATAACTCATCATATCGAGGTATAATTTCATATATTCTATTTTTATCATTTTCTAGCGCTTCATTTTTATCTTTTATTTTTTCTTTAAAATTATCAAATAAAACTGCTCTCTTTAATTCTAACTCTGTACTTTAATTAACTAATCTTTTTCATATATAATGCTTGTATTTTATCTACATTTTCCTTTCTATTTTAAGAAAAACTAACTCTCGCTTATTCTAGTTCCTTCGTTTTAAAATATTTTATTTTCTAATGTTTTGTCCTTTTACTTAGAAAAATTTACCTCTCTCAATTTTATTGATTGAAATTTTCACCAATCACTTCACACAAAAATATAATTTTTAAAAGAAACGAATACAGCAAAAGTAAAAAAAATACAATATTTTATATAAATAAAAAATTGCAATAGGCACTGAAGATAAAACTGATATTAAAATATAACTAAAAAGTTTGCTATAAAAAAAAGCAAAACAATCGCTTCTTATTTAAGGAAATTTATCAATTATCCCCCAATAATTCACATCATTATAAAAATGAAATAATTATTAGGATTGAATTTATTCTTGTTTAAATTCTTTTTTAACCTTGGTATAATGCTTATTATAATAATTCTATATCTATAGCAAATTTTCCATCTTCTGTTGTAAATCCTGTTATATCTTCATTCCATTTTATTACTTCGGCATTACAAACAGCTTGTAAATCATTCTGTGCGGATTGGCTCAACCTATTTTCTCGTATATTCGCTTTTATAGTTATTCTTTTTACTAAATGTTTAATTGATACATTATTATCTGTCTTTATTTTTCTCACAAGATTCAATATCTGTACAAAATTATCGCCCATTTCTTCAGAATATCTATCGCAAATAAGCTCTTCTTTAAGAGGCCAATTACTTCGATTGTGAATAGAATTATAGCTATATAAATTATAGTATATTTCTTCAGTAATATATGGCAAAAAAGGTGCAAATAATCGCAAAATAACATTTAATAGACACGCCAAACTCTGTTTAGCACTCAAACTTGCTTCACTACTAGTAGTAGTTCCATATGCACGTTTTTTTACTAATTCTAAGTAATTATTACAAAAATTTTTCCAAAAAAACTCCTCTATTGTTCGCAAGGCTTCACAATATGCAAATTGCAACAGATTTCTCGTTGCTATATCTATTACTTTGTATAATTTGGATAGTACCCACTTATCCATAGTCTCACTAACAGAATTTATTTCCACCGCTTGATACTTTTCCATAAAAGTAGAAACAAACCTGCTGGCATTCCAGAGTTTTGTAACGAGGCGCTTACCTACTTTGAATATATTTTCAGAGTAAACTGTATCAACTCCCAGTCTTGAGCTCGCTGCCCAATAACGCACCACATCAGCACCATATGTCTCAAGTATTAAATAAGGAGTAATAACATTACCTTTTGATTTACTCATCTTATTTTTATCTTCAGTTAAACACCAACCACTAATCATGATATTTTTCCATGGTAGAGAGTTTGAATGATAATGTGCTTTTAAAATTGTATAAAAAGCCCAGGTTCTTATTATTTCATGACTTTGACTGCGTAAATCTAAAGGAAACATCTTATTATAACAATAATTATTCGATAAGCAAAATTCATTATTTACTGATAGTACATTTATCTGAGGAGTAATAGCACTTGTAGCCCAAGTATCCATGATGTCTTGATCTGGTATAACTTCTTCTTCACGATATCCTACTGGTAAATCTTTAAGTGGATCAATAGGAAGATCTTTAACCTCAGCTAAAATAATCTTAGCTTCTTCTTCTTTTTTACATTTTAAATACCATACTGGAAATGGTACACCAAAATAACGCTGCCTTGAAATACACCAATCCCAACTTAATCCGTCTATCCACACTTCCATGCGTTTTCGCATGGTATCTGGATACCAATTACATTTCCTAATTTTATCTAAAAGTTCAGATTTTTCTTCCAAAACCTTTATAAACCATTGATAAGTAGGTAATATTTCAAGTGGAGCGCCAGATCTTTCTGCACATTTAACAGAATGAGAAATACTAATACTCTCTATCAAAAGTCCTTTCTCGTTTAGAAGCTCAATCATTTTACTTCTCGCTTCTTTAACCTTTAGTCCATTCAATATATTACTTATCGTCTCAATACTTCGACGTTTGAATCTGTCATTATTATGAACCGAATTCAAACTTATTTTTCCATCCTGATCAATGATAATCTTTATAGGCAAGTTGTGTTTTTGTTGCCAATATATATCAAGTTCATCACCAAACGTAGAACACATAACCAATCCAGTACCTTTATCTATTCTTACCTTATCATCAGCTATAATTGGAACTTTTTCCTCTGTTATTGCTACTCTAACCATTTTCCCAATTAAATTAATGTGACGTGTATCTTTTGGATGACAAAAAATTGCAACGCATGCCGGAATCAATTCCGGACGTGTAGTTGCAATTTTGATTTTTTCATTTTCTTCAGTAGAAAAAATTATAGTGTTTAAGGACGATTCGAAAATTTTGTCTTCCGTTTCTGCTTGCGCAATTGCAGTTTTATCAATTGGATCCCAAAGAATAGGCTGCATCTTCCTATAAGCATAACCTTTATTATACAAATCAATAAATGACATTTGTGAAAGTTTCACAATTTCCTTATCCATTGTATGATATTCCAAACTCCAGTCATAACTAATGCCAACTGATTTAAATAAATTCTTGAATTCATGCTTTGATTTTTCAACAACCTCATAACACATTTTCATAAATTTTTCTCTGCCAACTTCTTTTGCACGAATCTTATAAATTTGTTCAACTAATCTTTCAGTTGGAAGTCCATTATCATCAAATCCAATCGGATAAAAAACATCTCTTCCGAACATACGCTGAAATCTTGCAATAAAATCTGTATGACAATAGCTAAACACATGACCAATGTGTAATTTCCCCGATATTGTAGGTGGAGGTGTGTCTATAGTGAAAGTGTTATTTCTTTCACCATTCCATTTGTAAACTTTACTGCTTTCCCACAGCATGTTGTACTTAACTTCAACTCTTTTAAAATTATACTTTTCTTCTAACATAAATATTTTTTTTAATTTTGAGCTTTAAACTAACGTGATAAAATAAATACTTTTAAGTAAATTTTTTATAAAAAAATATCAACAAATATTTTGTTGAAATTAATTTTTAATAGAAATTATGTGATGATTTTTTATTGACTTCAAACACCACTTAGTAAAGTCAAAATAGAAAATGCCATTGCATTAAAATGCGTATCGCAATTTTAAAGAGATCAATCAACAATCAGCAACATAAAATACAATAGTAATTGCACACGTTACAAAACGGATAGTATCATGATGAGCTTTCAAAAAATATAAGAGATAAAACAAATCAAAGAACCTATGTTTTTATATAAAGCGTGATAAATGTGTGTGCGCTACACATTTTCTAAGATAAAAACAGTATTCTAAAAAGAAGATCCTTTATTCATGAAAGAAATTTTCAATAGTGTTGAGAACAACGAGATTTACTTGAAAGTAAAAACGCAAAGAAAAAGAATTAAAAAAAATAATAAAACTGCTTAATTTGTGAGTATGAATAAATAAAATAGAAAATAAAAACAAAATATTTGAAAGTCTTGTGTACCATCTAAGGTTAGAAACCTTACTCTAGATAGAGTTAAAGATTAAAACTAGAAATTCAATTTTATTGAATTAAGATAAAGATAAAAAATTACAGGTTTAAAAAAATCAACTGAGTAGTCAAGACTATAGGGAAGATTCCAGTTTCTTATATTTATGCTACCTACTGTTAGTATTAATGTGTCTCGCTCTCATTGAGAGTAACATTTAATTTACACATAAATCTAATCAAACTGGATTTTTTTTGAGTAAATTGGCAATCTCTATTGTCCTTTTTTAAGAATTAATAAATGCACTTGTAATTAACAACTTAAAATAGAAAATAAGAGACATTTTTAGTATTCAGGTAATTTTTAGACACAAACAAAAGCTTTTAAAAACACAAAAAATAAATAATAACGCATTCAGCGCAGGCCAAAGATAGCTTATTGAACTCGTGTATACTAATCAAAAATATAAAGACTATCAAAAACAATCCTTAATTCTCATCTCAAAAAAAAAGATATTCTTTCCAAATTTTTCACCAAAAAAAAATAAAAGCAAAAACAATGTAATATTTCATTATATCTTTGGTAATAAAGATCAAAAAATTATTCAAATCATTTTATTTTAACTTTTTTGAAAAATTTCCCTAAAATTTAAGAAGTCTCAATGGTGTGATAAAATCATCAAAATAAGCAATGAATAAAACGTCTTCAAAATTCATGCAAGTAAGAAGGACAGACAATGATAAAAACTGTAAATATATATATATATGTACTACAGCACATTTGGTGTGTATGAACTTAAATTCATTTGAGATTAATTGTACCACAAAATAATTGTTGTAAAATTGCATTTAAAGATGCGTTCTTAACTTAAAAAAAAAGAATTATTTAGAAATAAAAATGCAATATAAGTAAACTTTTTATAACACCAATATAATCATATGAGCTATCATTTGTTTATAAAATAATGACTTTGATAATATTAAAAGATGATTAATACTTCACAGTATCTGCTTAAATTTAAATTTAAGATTTTATGTTGATATTAAATCTCAAAATGAGCATTCTACTTAAATATTAAAATATTATTATTTTTATTGAAATGCGCCATTGAATATTTTAACAAAAATATAAAAATTTAAATTTAAACAAAGAACATGGCAGTGAGACTTATTTTAGATAATCTGGATATCAAATTTAGTAAATATGGGAGGTTAACTGCACTTGTTAGTATTATTTTAATTATTTTTTCAATACTAACTGTCATTATTCGAGGGATAAACTTAGGCATAGACTTCACAGGTGGAATTTTGATAGAAATAAAATCTTTGAGCAAGGAAGAAAATCATATTGCTCTTGATGCATTGAAAGAAAATGGCTTTAAAATACAGAGCGTAAAAACAAGTGACAATTTAGTCATTCGTTTTAAAGAAGAAAAAGACGAATCTAAAATTAAAAAAATAAAAAATTTACTAAAAGACAAACTAGGTGAATCAGTAAATTACCATAAAATGGACTATGTTGGTCCACAGATAAGTTCAACACAAATATTTCAAGGAGTATTATCTGTATTAATTGCTATTGTTGGAATATTTTTCTACATATGGATCAGATTTAACTTGCAATGTGGATTTAGTGGAGTAATTACATTAGTTCATGATATAATTTTAACAGTCGGTTTTATTAGCTTGACTGGTATTGAATTTAATATTCCATCAGTCGCTGCTCTTCTCACCGTAGTTGGTTATTCAATTAATAATTCAGTGGTTATATATGATAGAATTCGAGAATATCAAAAAAATGATAAAGATAGGCATAAAATAATAGATGCGAGTATCAACGCTACATTATTTCGCACTATCTTAACTTCTGGCACAACTTTACTATCTGCTCTTCCTTTGGTATTAATTTGCACAGATATAGTTAGAGACTTTAGCCTTATTATCTTTTTTGGTATTACAATTGGCACATGCTCTGCAATATTCATCTCTGCTCCTATATTAACATGGAAGTTTCAGTGAACAGATTTACGATATAATGTCAATTTATTATCTCTGATAGTGAAGTGAAAGTATTTCAAAAAACTCATACCAAGCAATGAACGATGCATAGAATGAGTATTAACACTAGCCTGTACGTTATTGATTAAAAAATTCCCTATTTTAATTTGGGATATTTGAATTACTCCAGCTTTTACCTGACCTTTTGCAGTTTCATATATTTTAAAATCTTGAATATTCTTTAAATTAATACCAGCATTCAGCGCATCTCTTTGCGAAAGAACTATGTCTGTTGCACCTGTGTCAAGCAAAAACATTACATTACAACCATTAACTTGAGCTTGAATATAAAAATGTCCATCATATGATTTAGTAAATTCAATACTTTCACTATCTTTCATCTTTCCGTTATATGGTAAAAAAGTGTTACGAAACCTATCGTCAAACTTGACTTTGTGCGAATCAATAAATATTGCAACAATGATTATTATTAGCAACCAAATAACTAGATTTTTTACCGAGTGCATATTGTCAAAATATGAAGATATTAAAATAAATTTAAAAATCAGCGTTAAAAGTTACTATTAAAAATAGGTAAATTTTATTGTTTTAGTACAATATTTAATATACTCTTTTTTTTTTGAAAGATAAAATTATCTTACATTTTATGTCAGAAGTAAGAAACCTAATTTTAGCAGTTGTTCTTTCCGTATTGATTACGGTATCTTGGCGAGCTATCTATAATAATTTTTTTGATACAAAACGAATTCATTCATCGACTGAAAATATTGAACACATAGAGTCTTTTAATAACTCTACTTCTATAGTATACCAAAACCGCTCTGAAATTATTAGCTCTACTCAAGAACAAAGGATTAATTTAATCAATAATTTAATTAAAGGTTCGATTTCTTTAAAAGGTGCAAGATTTGATGACCTAATTTTAACTAATTACTATCTCCAACCGAATTCTTCTTCTTCAGAGGTAACGCTACTTTCACCCGCAGAATCAGAAGATGTATATTTTGCAGAATTTGGATGGTTAGATCCGAATGATAAAGTTAAAGTTCCAAATTCCAAAACAGTCTGGTATACAAACGAAACTGAACTTACTAATCAAAAGGCAATCAATTTATTTTGGGATAATAAAAATGGCATCTTATTTAAGATAAAGATTAACATTGACGACAATTACATGTTTAAAATCGAGCAAATTGTTGAGAACAACACAAAAGACAGTGTTATCTTAGTTCCTTACGGGAGGATTAACCGTAAACGTGATAACATCAACGAATCTTATTGGATATCGCATGAAGGAGTAATAGGTGTATTTGACAATAAATTACAGGAATGGACATACAAAGATATTGTGAAGAAACATCTAATAAAAACAAATACTGGTAAAAAAAATTGGTTTGGCTTTGCTGATAAATATTGGCTTACCGCTATCATACCTGAAAAGCCAGATAAAATGAATATAAGTATTAAGCATACAAACATTAATAATACTGATAAGTTTCAAGTAGACTTCGTTAAATCTTATAAGAGTATATTTCCTGGTACAACTGTTTCTAATGTGAACTATTTTTTCGCTGGAGCAAAAGAATTAAACTTATTAGATTCTTATAAAAATGCTCTAGATATACCTTTATTTGATAAAGCTGTAGATTTTGGTATTCTTTATTTTATAACTAAGCCAGTGTTTTTACTTCTTGAATATTTTAATATTGTTTTAAAAAATTTCGGTTTAGCAATATTATTGTTAACTTTGGTGATTAAACTTTTAATGCTACCTCTATCTAATAGATCATATATTTCAATGTTTAAAATGAGAAGTTTACAGCCCGAAATAGTTCGTATAAGAAAGCTATATAAAAATGACAGTTTAAAACAACATAAAGAAATAATTGCGTTGTATAAAAGGAATAATGTAAATCCAATATCAGGTATTCTCCCTATGTTGATACAAATACCGGTATTTTTTGCCTTATATAAAGTACTATTTGTTAATATAGAAATGAGACACGCTCCTTTTTATTTGTGGATTAAAGATCTTTCCGCACCTGATCAAACAAACATTTTTACATTGTTCGGGTTATTTGATTACGATTTTCCTATTTCCATAGGTGTTTTACCTATAATTTTAGGTATTACCATGATAATTCAGCAAAAAATTAGTGAAAAAGATCAAATTAATAGAGACGATGTTCAGATAAATGTCATGAGATTTTTGCCTTACATTTCCATTTTTATTTTCTCTTCTTTTCCTGCGGGTTTAGTAATATATTGGATATTTGGCAACATAATAACCTTAATTCAACAATCATTAATAAAATTAATTTTAACAAAAAAAGAAGAGTAAATGTCGAAAATATTAATAGTTAATTCAATTTATTATGCTGAAATAGCAGAACTTTTGCTTGAAGGTGCAATTAATGAATTAAAAATTCATACCGTAAATTACGATGTTGTTGAGGTTCCAGGTGTATTCGAAATACCAGCCGCAATTCTTTTTGCACTTAAGAGTCAAGTGATTAACTATGATGGCTATTTAGCTCTTGGATGTGTAATTCGTGGTGAAACTGATCATTATCAATATGTTTGTAAAGGGGTAACTGAAGGTTTAAATGAAATTGTTATGCGTTATATAGTACCTCTTGGTATGGGTATCATTACTACTAATAGTAAAAATAAAGCTTTAGTAAGAGCTGATAAAAACAAAAGAAATATCGGCGGTCATACAGCTTCAACAGTTTTGCACATGATAGATTTATACAAAAAATTAATCTGATGAAAAAGGAGTATTCGGACAAACAATGGCGCATAAAAAGGAGTGCAGCAAGGTTTCTTACTGTACAAGTTGTATACTCAAATATTTTTATAAATTGTAACAAAAACACCTTTAAGTTGGAAAATGATGAGTTTGAAGATTGCATAAAAATGCTTTTAGATGTATTTAACTTCGAGAAAATTGATTATCAATTCTTAGAAAAGCTGTCGTATGAAATCATAAAAAAAAGCGAAGAATACGATAAGATAATAGAGCGTTATTTGAATCCAAATTGGTCTCTTTCGCGATTAAATCTTTTAAGCTTATCAATTTTACGTGTTGCAATGTGTGAATTAGCTAATTGGAATACTCCTGCTCCAGTTGTAATCGATGAATACACTAATATTGCATCTAATTTACTTGATAAGCCAAGCAACGTTGGCTTCATTAATGGATTATTAGATAAAGCAAAAGACGCGATTAAACTAAATAAAAATATTTAACAGTCTTTTTCTTGATAAAAAATTAGTACTCTAATCTCAAGCAAAATAAAAAAGGAAATTTAAATAATGCGAATAATACAAAAGGTCTTTTATGTTCTTTAAGATCTATGTTAGACTTACGAAGATTGTTTAATTATAAAATTATAACAAATGGTGAGAGACGAAAAATCTAAAACTATTTTTGAAATAGAAGGAACGGTAACTGCCTTATTACCTGCAGCAGAATTTAGAGTAAAACTGAACAACAAACATGAAATAATTTGTCATGTATCAGGAAGGGTAAGAAGAAGTAAGATACGAATTGTTATCGGAGACAGGGTATTGGTAGAAATGAGTATTTATGACAGGAATGCAAAAAAAGGTAGAATAGTTAGAAGACTTAAAGGTACAACAAATGAAGGAACGATTTCTGGATAATCTTATTCTTGCTTCCTCATCAAAAAAACATTTAACTCTACTAAAACAAATCAATATTAAACCAGGTTCAACCTTATCAGTAAATATAAACGAAACTCCTTTCAAAAATGAATTACCAAAAGATTATTCAATCCGCATGGCAAAGAATAAAGCTGAAAAAATACAAAGCTTAAATCTAAATTATTTTGTGCTTGGTATTGATACAGTTGTTGCTTGCGGTAGAAGAATATTACTCAAAACTAAAAATGCTGAACAAGCAGAAAAGTGTATTCGCTTATTATCAGGCAGAAGACATAAAGTATACACTAGTGTATGTTTATTAACTCCAAATGGATTAAAACAACACATTAGAACTGTAGTTACGGTAGTAAAATTTAAATACCTAACTGAACGAGAAATTAAATATTATTTAGCATTAGGGGAGTGGAAAAATAAAGTGGGAGGGTGGGATATACAAGGTTTTACTGGAATGTTTGTACTGTTTCTACGCGGCTCCTACTCTTCTGTTATAGGACTGCCATTATATGAAACGTACTGTTTGTTGAACAATTATTTCAATCTTACTAAAAATTAGTGTCTTCATTCTAATTATTTTAGTGATGGTACTGGTTTCTATCTGTGTCTTTTTATTTTATTAATATTTTTATTAACTATTGAAGCATGGATTTATTATATTTTTTTACTCTTAAAAGAGTATTTTTAAAATTTGGTAGCATAAAATCTTACTGATTTGTTGTTATAATCGTGTCAGTTCTGTATAATTCTTTGCGTGACTTTTTAGAATACTCCCCTTATAATTCATTCACTATTTGATAATCAAAATTAATCAGTTTTTTCCTAAGTATAAAATCTAGCCTTCTTATAATATAAGCATCAATTTTTTATAATTATTTAACTTTTCTACTTTTTTAAGACATCCTCAGTTTTTAAAAATCTAACATTGTAAATAGAATTATCTTCTTCTCTTTCGATTTTATCTAATACAAGTAAACGTTCTTATAAAGAATTTATTATATATACTCCTATTGCACATTTTTAATATTCGTATTCCTATTGACAAAATTCCTTCTTATTTTATCAACTAACACCAATAAAATTGGAGTTAAATTAATTTAATTTTGATCAAACGAAACTTGTATTCATTAAAGAAAATTGACATTCAGCAATAGAATAAACTAACCTTTATATAGTTTATATACATCATAGTATATGTAATCATTACTTAGTTTTAAATTTATACAAATTTTAAATAGCAAAAAAGTATTAAGATTATAATCTTCTGTTATTTCATAATTTAACTATATACATTAAATTATTATCTTTCTTTGAAAGAAGAGAATTTTATTTATTGTGTTTATACAACAAAACTAAAAATAACTTCTTATGCAAAGTTATTTTAAAAGCATCAGAAAAAATTCTTCATATACTTTATAATAAAACCTTTGATAATAAAGTGGGGAGAATTTTTAGTCAATTCATTGAGATTTAATATTAGAAGATAACTTGGCTGAAATATTCAATTTAAAGTATTTGGCACTCATAATAAAGACTTCCGGATTTTGGTAAGTTAAGCTAAGTATAGCAAGTGTATTAATAAATAGCAAAGCAACAACGGAAACATCAGCGATATCCCATAGTAACTGCACCTTACCTATCGAACCAAATGGAATCATTGCAATAAAAAACACAATCCAAACCCTAGTATACCTTTCATCCATAAATACATACCGTATTGTCTGTTTTGAGCAAAAGAACCAAGTAAAGATAGTAGTAAAAGCAAAACAAAACATTATTGCTATAATTAAATAGTCAACATAAGGCCAATTTATTGCTTTTCTAAAAGCGAAAATGCACATGTTGGTACTTTCTAAATCAGTAATCCAAGAATCTGTAACAAGTAATACCATTGTTGTAATAAATACTACGAATACAACTATAAAGGGTGATATTATTGTAATCAAACTTTGCTCAATAATAAATTTATTGTTGTTTTTTTTATGAAAAATTGAAGAGTGTACAATACCTTCGAGGCCAAGTCCTATATCAGTTGCAAAAATACCTCGTAGAGTTCCTACTTGAATAGTAGTCAATATTTCTGCTATTATTAAACCCATAGATAAACCAAAGCTAAAGCCGTCAATTGTAAAAAAGCCACTTGTTATTAATTTTAAGGAAGGAACGATGTTTTCGCTAAATTTAAATAGTGCAATGCCACAAAGTGTTAAATAACTGAGAGTCATTATTGGTATCATAGCTGATATAAAAATCTTAATTTTTTTTAAGCTAAGAACTGCAACGATAAAAAATATTATAGCCATTACAATTCCACCAATAATCACATGCACATCAATCATATTAAGTGGTATTGACAGAGAATTTACTTGAACAAGGTTACCAGCTGTTATGGAGGATATCATCATAATAACCAGAAACGTAATCATAGCTTTCTTAGAATTAAATGCATCAGTCATATATGCTATAGGACCCCCTATAAAACTTTCGTTTCTTTTCTTTCTATTTTTTATACTTAGATAACAAGTTACATATTTTATTGCAGAAGTAACAACAACAATTATTGCCATCCATAAAATGGAACCAGGTCCACCGGTTTTTAAAGCTATGGCAGTCCCAGAAATATTTCCCACTCCTAAATTTCCACCTAGGATTGTGAATAATGCCGCCATAGAAGAAAATTTATTTTTGCCCTTTTTTATTCCAAGTAGCGAAAAAATATACGGCAATCTGAATATCTGCAGCCATTTTAACTTAACTGACAAATAAACGCCAGAGAATAATACAAGCAATACTATTGAAGGTAATAAAACAAACTTTACTGTATTCATGTAAACACTGAATGGGCAAGTTTCTTGATCTGAGTGTACAAAAAAAAATTGATAATACCAGATTATTATTTTTAATAAATAAAACTACTAAACGGTATATAAATTAATGCTCTATATTAAATATTACTTCACTACGCAGATATGCAGTTATCTATATATGATAACAGACAAATTGCTTCAACGATTGTTAAACAGTTTATTCAGTTTTTTTATTAGAGAAAATAACTATTTATATAGAGCAGAACTTAATGAAAGTCAAAATAAAAATTTTTATCAATTATTCAAGTTTTAAAAGCGTATTTTATTTTTCTTTATTAAAGAACTCATCCTTGTTAAAGATATTATCAGAACAAATTCCGCCTTATCATTGCATATTTTTAACATAAAATTATTCAATGTTTATTAATACTTTATATATTGCATGTTCATATCTAAAAAATAGAAACTAATTTTTTAGAATTCTATATCAGGTATTATATCAGGTATTATTACTATAATCCTTACTACATTTTAAATGTGTAGCGAGCTTTAGTTTGTTCCACTAATAAATAAATCAAAAAAATCTACAACCTTTTGTCAAAATGAAGTCAAGCATAAAAATACAAGAACATTAAACTCGTACTATATTTTCACCAAGGCTAGATTTTATCACGAATACTAAAACAAATTAGATTCTTAACTGCACAGCAAATAATTAACATATCACTCTCAATTTTACGCACCTCTACAAGAAAAAGAACATATATTCTAACAAGCTCTATAGATCTGTTTTCCATTACTCATTCAACATAATATGCAACTAAACGGTAAAAAAGAGTAAAAACCACCTCCCCTTTCTTGAAAAAGGGGAGGTATGAAGAAAGGTAAATTCACATCACGCCTTATTAGTACAAAAGGAAATAAAAGGTATATGAAAAAGAAGCCCCCCCAAAAAGCTGGTTAAACTACTCTTTCTCGAGTGAAAAAATCTCTTCTTCTCATTTATTCACTTTTATTCACTAGAATCCATTCATTCCACCCATGCCACCACCTGCAGACATAGGAGATGAAGCGTTGTCATCCTTACTTGGTACATCAACTACCATAGATTCAGTCGTAATAAGTACGCTTGCAACAGATATTGCTGTCTCAAAAGCAATACGCACTACCTTTGCCGGATCAATAACGCCAGCAGTAAAAGCGTTAGCATAATTCATAGCTTCAACATTATATATAAGCTCTTTATCATTCTGTTTAATTAAATGATCAATTATAACAGCAGATTCAAGGCCAGCATTTCTAACTAACCTCTTGATAGGAGTGCTGAGAACCTTCTTAATAATATTTATACCTATCTGCTCCTCATCACTTCCAGCCTTTAACCTATCAAGAGCAGACGAAGTGTAAAGAAGAGCAACTCCACCTCCAGGAACTATACCTTCTTCGATAGCAGCTCTCGTTGCATGTAACGCATCCTCAACTCTATCTCTGCGCTCCTTAACTTCCACTTCAGTCGCTCCACCAACCTTAAGTACAGCAACGCCACCAGACAATTTTGCTAAGCGCTCCCTAAGCTTTTCCTTATCATAATCAGAAGTTGATGTTTCAATTTGCGACTTTATTTGCTCGATTCTAGCTTTCACCTTATCGGAATCACTATTTTCACTAACAATAGTAGTATTATCCTTAGTGATTCTAATATTTTTAGCAATACCAAGATCCTCAAGAGAAATATCCTCCATTTTAATTCCAAGCTCGTCCTTTATAACGTACTTAGCACCTGTCAAAGTTGCTATATCTTCAAGCATCTCTTTCCTTCTGTCGCCAAATCCAGGAGCTTTTACTGCGGCAACTTTTAAACCACCACGCAACTTATTAATAACCAAAGTACTTAGTGCCTCACCTTCAATATCTTCTGCGATAATAAGTAAAGGTCTAGCAGACTTAACAACAGCTTCAAGGATGGGTAGCAAAGGCTGAATAATATTCAACTTTTTCTCCGTAATTAAAAGGTATGGATCATCAAGTTCTACAATCATTTTTTCATTATTTGTAATGAAATATGGAGACAGATAGCCACGATCAAATTGCATACCAGTGGTAAGTTCAACCTCTAACTCTTTTGAACCTTTACTTTCTTCAACAGTAATCACGCCTTCTTTTCCAACTTTTTTAACAGCGTCAGCAATATTACTACCAATATCTCTATCACCATTCGCAGAAATAATAGCAACCTGTGCAACTTCGTCCATTTTTTCTAAAGAAATTCTGCGAGACATTGATACAATCTCCCTGAGGACCACATCCTTCGCCTTCTGCATACCATTCCTAATGCTAACACGATCATTCCCAGCGGCAATTGATTTTGAAGCTTCGATTACCATGTTGCTAGTCAATATCGAACATGTTGTTGTACCATCACCAACCTTATCATTACACTGAGAACAGCTTTGAGCAAAAACACTCGTTATTGCAGCATTTAACGGCTTCTCGGGCTTAATACCCTTCATCACCTTATATCCATCTTTTGTAATCTCCGGCGCTCCATAAGGCTTACTAATTCCAACCGTTTTTCCCCTAGGTCCCGCAGTTACTGCTACTGTCGAATCCACTACTGCTGCAACTTCACGAAAAGCTTCCTGCAGTTGCTCACCTGAAACTACTATATTATTCATTTTATCACCTCAATTGTTATAAAAAATTCAGAAACAAAAACAAATCTCACCCAACAGCACACCATATCCAGTGCATTGTTCTAGTTTAGTAAAAAAAATAAAAGCCACTACTTAACGATAGCAAGCACATCGGATTCTTTCATGACTATAAATTTTTCATCACCGTGCTCTACCTCCGTACCAGCCCACTGTCGATAAAACACCTTATCACCAGTTTTCACAGTTAAAGCCATCCGTTGACCAGCTGAATTGCGCGCACCCTCACCAGTTGCCACAACCTCACCTTTAGTAGGTTTCTTTTCGGCACCAGACGGAAGCACAATTCCACCCTGTTTTTCTTCACTGATAGGTCTAATCAGAACACTATCATCCAACACAACTAAGTTTACACTTGACATCTATTCTTCCTCATCAACAAACTAACTTAAAGACTTATATATACACTTATAATCTAGATTTCAAGAGCTGAGATTTGTAAAATTATTGAGAAAACAGAGTATATATGTTTATCTCAACAATTTATAAGTTTTTATGCGGGAGTTTTATGAGCTACATACCATTACAGAATCGAAGTGTAATGATTTTATACGGATTAGATGTAAGAAATTTTCTTCAGAATATCATAACAAATGATGTTAATAAATTAAATGAGCAAAAAGCTATTTATTCTTTACTTCTCAACCCTCAAGGAAAATATTTATATGATTTTTTTCTGATTAGATATGATAAATACATCATGCTAGAATGCGCAGATACGCACTTGCAGCAAATAATCGAGCAACTAAATTTACTTAAAACTTACATGAAGGTAAAGATTAAAGACATTAGTTCATTGTATAAAGTTGGAGCTTTACTTAACGCTAAATCAGTAGAATCAGTAGAGAATAATAAATCACAAATCATATTTCCAGATCCAAGACATAAATCTTTGGGAATGAGAATAATACACAAAGGCGAAATAAAACAGCCCATCGAAAATTTTATTCAGTATGAAAAAGTTAGAATTCAAAATCTCATTCCAGACGGAGTAAAGGATATGATACAAAATTCATCGTTTCCACTTCAATATTTAATCGATAAGGTCAATGGAATAAGCTTTAGCAAAGGCTGTTATATAGGCCAAGAAGTTGTCAACAGAATGAGTAGACAAAAAATTTTCAGAAAAAAACTTTATCTGGTTAGAGGAAATGATACACTTCCAAATATCGGTACCAAAATAATAAATGACAGTAATGAAGAAGTAGGCGAACTACGCTCTAGTGTAGATAATATTGGACTTGCATTGCTTTGTACTAATAAAAATTACACTAATTTGTATAGTGCTGGAATAAAAATATCTTCATATTAAAATGCTTGAATTTAATCTCAAACATTCAAAGATAAATGTGCTCACTATAAAACAAACTTGATAAATTCCAGAATGATTCTCATAATATAATCAATGAGATTAGAGTAGAGCTATTTAACTAACTTTAATCTGTCTTCAATCTGTACAGGCGTTAAACACTGCTAACAATATCAGAATTTTGACCATCTTGAGGTTTTATTCTTCGAATAATTGCATTGCGTATATCTTTAGAATTATTATCTACTTTCTTTAAAGTTGCATTTTTTTAAACTTCCTTAAGATATTCTTTAACCATATAAAACTATAAAATTACATTTATAAAGTCCAAATCTATCAAAAGTTTAGAAAGCGTAACATACTGCTAAATCTACACAAATCTAGAGAGATTTAACAACCTTTATACCTGATCAAATATTTATTACTTTGTGTTTTTTTTGCTTCATAAATTAAGTTTTCAGCATCTAATTTAATTTTTTGTTAAAATCTTAAAAATCACAAAATTAGAATATTAGAATTTTAAAAATTCAATTCCAATATTGAAAAATTCAATACTGCAATTTATAGCAATCTTATGTTTATTCTCAGCTTTAATAATTTTTATTTTATCGTTGAGATTGATTCAAAGCTTTTATGTCATTAAAAAATTTTTTCTTACCTTTTTATTAAAAAATAAATATCAGTATTCTGTATCAGAAATTTTGTAAATGATTTCATCATGTACTTGGTTATCGTTTTTAGTCTCAATTTTAGCAATAATATTGCATCTATCAGATTCTTCTAATGCTATCTCTTGTAATCCCTTGCGAACTTTGCTATAAAAGTCAATACCCATGTATTCATACTTATTTTTATCTTTTGCTCTATTGAGTCCAGTTTGGACATCGATATCTAGAATGAATGTAATATCTGGACGTTTAATTTTTATTAATTTATAAAGATTTTTTATTAAATCCAGATCAATTCCAAATCCATACCCTTGATATGCAATAGTTGAATCAATAAATCGATCACAAATTACTATCTTTCCTTCCCTTAGAGCTGGCAGTATTATTTTTTGTACATGTTCATACCTCATTGAAGTGAGTAATAAAAGTTCAGAAACAAAATCGATATCGTCTTTAAGCAACACTCTTCTTATCTTTTCTCCAAAATTAGTACCACCAGGTTCTCGGGTTAATATCACATTATTTTCTCCACGAGTTTGTTTAAGATAATTTGCAAGCAATTCGGACTGTGTTGTTTTACCAGATCCATCTATTCCCTCTAATGTTATGAACATTAACTTTACAATTCACAATATGTCAAAAAATAAAAAATAGTAAAATAGCCACATAAGAACTATTTGACACTCAAATAGTAGTATTATAAACTATGTCCAGTATAAAATTCTCTGCAAACTATGATTGCATTAAATAGTTCTGAGCTAGATTTAAGTTTTACTGCAAAAGATTTTAGTCTTTTGGGAGTTGACAACAAATATTACACGTTGAGTGATTGTTATAGAAAAAATGGCCTGATTATAATGTTTATATGCAATCACTGTCCTTACGTTCTATCAATTATTAGCAATCTTGTGGATGACATTAACTTGTTAAAGAAACGCTATCAAATAGGTGCTGCTGCAATAATGCCAAATGATGTGAACCAGTACCCGGAAGATTCGTTTGAATCTATGATTTGTTTCGCAAAAAAAAATAAATTTTCATTTCCATATTTGATTGATAGCAAACAAAAAGTGGCTAAAGAATATGGCGCAGTTTGTACTCCTGATTTTTTTGGTTTTAATGCTAATTTAAAACTTCGCTATCGTGGTCGTTTTAATGACACAAAAAAAGAAAGAGTTCAAGCCTACAAAACAGGAAGTAGTGATTTATTTCAAGCTATGAAATTTATCGCGCAAACTTCTAATCCTCCTATTGATCAAAAATCAAGCATTGGTTGTTCGATTAAATGGTCTAATCCTATTAGTTAAATACTATGCACAGTAGCTCTCAGTATCTGTTTGATATTATAATTTTACTTTCTGCTGCTGTATTCATAGTTATAGCATTTTGGAAAATGAATATCAGCCCGGTGCTGGGTTACTTTGTTGCGGGCGCATTGATTGGCTCTCATGGATTTAATCTGATTCACTCAGCTGATGCAATGGATAATTTTGCAGAATTTGGCGTGGTTTTCTTATTGTTCATTATAGGCCTTGAATTGACATTTGAACGCCTTATTGCAATGCGTATTCATGTGTTTGGATTTGGCTCTCTTCAAGTTATAGTGACAATGATAGTAATATGGTGCATTGCTCTTGCTTTTGGGGTGAGTGCTAATATAGCAGCAGTTATCGGAGGTGGATTAGCATTATCTTCAACTGCAATAGTATTACAAGTTTTACAAGAAAAAGGTTCTCAAGCAAGTCAAGTTGGTAGGCTGTCAATAGCAGTGTTGCTAATGCAAGATTTTGCAGTAGTGCCGCTAATAGTATTAGTACCCTTACTTACTGGTAATTCTGAAAATAGCCTGATAAGTTCACTAACAGGTTCGTTGATACAAGCAGCTATTGCGTTAGTACTAATATTTATAACTGGCAGGTTATTACTCAGGCCATTGTTTTCGGTTATTGCCAAAATGGAAAGTAACGAGGTTTTTGTATCAACAACGCTCCTAATAATATTAGGAGCGGCATTTATTACCGAGCAATTTCATTTATCGATGGCATTGGGCGCATTTGTCGCTGGACTATTAGTTGCAGAAACGGAACAACATAGGCACTCAGTAGAACATGCGGTATTACCATTTAAAGATTTATTTCTTGGCCTGTTCTTTATGACTGTTGGCATGTCTATCGACATCGATCTTTTACTCAAAAAATTACCATTAATTACTTTATTATCAATTATTCTCATCGTTTTAAAAACATCTATAATATACATGTTATGTAGATTTTTCGGATTTAAAATCGCACCCGCAATACAAGCTGGATTGCTGCTTGCACAAGGTGGTGAATTTGCATTTATTTTGTTTCGCTTAGCAGATGAATTAAACGTGCTACCAAGTGAAATTGCTCAAGTTCTCATGATGGTAACAACGGTAACTATGGCTTTCACTCCTCTTTTATCTGGGCTGGGAGAATGGATAGCAAATTCGTTTAGCGTTGAAAAAATAATATTAGATGATGATGCAATTGAAACAGACACACAAGATCTCTATAATCATGTGATAGTTGTTGGATTTGGTAGGGTGGGATATATGGTGACAAAAATGCTGACTGCAGAACATCTAAGTTATGTTGTTATAGATATTCAATCAAAGATAGTCAAAAAAGGAAAAGATGATAGCTTCCCTATATATCTTGGAGATGCTACAAGATATGAAATTCTAAAATCTATAGGAATAGAAAGAGCCCAAGCTCTCATCCTTTCAATAAAGAACGAAGTTACTATAAAGAAAATTGTTTCTCTAGTTGCTATAAACTTTCCACATGTAAATATTATAATACGCTTGCCAGACCTGGCTAACGTAGAAATTTATAAAGATTTAGGAGCTAGTAAAATCATCCCAGAAGCATCTGAAATTGGATTGCAACTTGGTGGAGCAGCGCTAAGTTTAACTGGTATTAGCGAAAGTGGGGTTGAGTCTTTGAAAAATAGATTTAGAAAAGGTAACTATAGTATGATAAAAGATACAAGCGGTAATATAGACGAATAATTATCGTCTTTATTCTTAATTTATTTTTATTTATCTGAATTTATTTTTATTTATCTGAAAATTTTACTAGCCAATTTATATTATATTGCGTCGCATTATCCTGTTTGTGTTTACAATAAATAACGCACCAAACTAGAGAAAGAATAAACCAAGTTATGGCATATTCTAAATGTTTCATCGGCTGTATACTTAATAAAGTATTATCAAAATTCTCCTGCCAAAGGATACAGCGCTCTAGCTTAATACCTAATTCATCAGAAATTTGTTCCGCGCTTAAAGTAAACCATGTGTTCAAATCAACATCATTTTTAACTATCCAGCTTTTTCTCTTGCAGCTATCGCAATATAAAACTCCACTTACGGCTATTTTTCTAATTCTTACTTCAGTTTTTTTCTTTTCTTTCGTTATTCCTTTATTTACTAGCATATAATGCCCATTGCTTAACAGCATAAAGTCTAATACATAATAGCCTTTCTGTCCTGCAAAAACGTATAGCTCTATGTTACTTAAAATCCCATCAACCTTGATATTTCTATAATTAAACCTTGCGAGATCTTCATTGTGTAATAGATGAACAACTGGAAGATTTAAATTTTTAACAATATTATACTTCCAGACTAATCTAAACAATTGCCACAATCCTAACAAAAATAGAAACAAGCAAGGAATGATTAAAACGAGCACCGTTTTTTTTTTGACACTTCACCTTATATTTGTGTTTTTAGATAATTTTCAATACCTATAAGCCCAATAAGAACAATTTGCTCTTCTATCCAATGACAGTGTTCTTCTTCATTTTGTAAAAGTTCTTCTAATAACATTAAACTAACAAAATCCTCTTCATTTTCAGCAATAGAAATCGCTTTCCTATAATCTTTCAAATTTTCCTCTTCTAATTTTAAATTATCTTTCAAAATTACTTGTAATGTATCTTTTGTAAATCTTCCATCGTACTGTGAAATTTTATTTGTATCTTGAAAATCTGGTATGCCTTTAAGCAATAAAACTCTCTCTGCTAGTTTACTCACATGCATAAACTCCTCATTAAGCTCATCTCTCATCTTTTTTGCAAGCTTATTAATCCCACCGTTCTTGAGAATTGCAGAATGCAAAAAATATTGACGTACAGAAGCTAACTCATTAACAAGTAATTTATTCAAATGCTTTACTATTAGATCTTTGTTCATAATTTGCCCTTGATTTTATCAATAAAGTGTGTCATACCCTATATGTGACACAACAATAATCATATTAGTAGATCTCTTGGATATCTTCAAGATTTTTATATTAAAATTTGCTTTTACAACTCAAATTGACTATACATGAGCTTTGAAGTAGTATAATGATACAATGACTGAGCAATAAACTTCAATTATGAATTGAATATATTGTTCAATATATATAAATTTATTTAATTTAATAAATAATATATTTCGTATATTTAAAAATAACTCAAAAAAATATGAATTTTTCTCATAATAATATTAATATTAATAAAATTAAAAACAGAAGCAGAATAGAGCTTGAATTTTGTGTGGTTAAACGTACTACTATTCCACACTTTTAGTAACTTTTAGTAAAACGAAAGCGTAATTTGTTTTGTTTCTCATGTCTTACTGTAAGTGTAAAAAAAAATGTTGCGAATGCACAGCGCTATTTTAATTTATGTAAAATTGTTAAAAGTCACAGTTACGTTTTTTAATTCATGTAAAAATTATTGTTAATTTATGTACAAATTCTTTTTCATCCCAATAGTTACTCAACTGGTATATTTATGATTAGAATTGCTTTTTCGATTGAACAAAAATTAGAAAAATATGATAGTAAAGTTACTGGTTTTGACATATTACAGCCGTCTATTTTAAAAGAGGCTGTTGCTCTAAGAATAAATGGTAAATTATACGATCTATCGCATAAAATTGATAAGGATACGGAGATAATAGAAGTGATACAGCTCAGCGACGAGATAAGTTTGGATATCATAAGACATGATGCTGCTCACATAATGGCTCAAGCGGTAAAAGAGCTTTTTCCTAATACTCAGATTGCCATTGGCCCAATAATTCATGATGGTTTTTATTATGACTTTGCCACAAATCATACTCTCACAACAAATGATTTCGTTGCAATAGAAGAAAGAATGAGAGAAATTACAAAAAGTGATTATAGATTTATTCGAGAAGTTTGGACGCATAAGCAAGCAAAGGATTTTTTTAGTAGGATAGGTGAAAAATATAAAGTTAACATCATCTCTTCTATACCAGAAAATGAAGATCTAATCGTTTATAAACAAGGAGATTTTATTGATTTATGTCGTGGTCCTCACTCACCATCAACAGGTAGAGTTAAGGCATTTAAGCTCATGAAAATCGCAGGAGCCTACTGGCGTGGTGATGCCAATGGTCCAATGCTACAACGCATATACGGTACAGCATGGCGGAATAAAGATGAATTAAACACCTATCTTGGGCATTTAAGAGAAGCAGAAAAACGCAATCATCGCAAAATTGCTAAGGATATGGATTTATTTCACTTCCAGGAGGAAGCTATTGGACAAGTTTTTTGGCATGAACGTGGATGTACTTTATACAATCTTCTCTTATCTTATATAAGAAAAAAACTAGCAAGCAATGGTTACATTGAAGTAAAAACTCCTATCTTAGCGACTAAAGAGTTGTGGAAAAAATCAGGGCATTGGGATAAATTTCGTGATAATATGTTTATCGTCAATGAATCTGAAAGTAAAAAGAAGCTAGCGATAAAACCTATGAATTGCCCTTTTCACGTGCAAATTTTTAACTCTCGTACCAGAAGCTATCGTGATTTACCGATACGTATGGCAGAATTTGGCACATGTCATAGAAACGAAAGTTCGGGCTCATTACATGGACTCATGAGAGTACGTGGTTTTACACAGGACGATGCGCACATTTTTTGTATGGAAGAACAGATTGACTCTGAAACTGTAAAATTTTGTAATCTTTTAAAAGAAGTATATTCAGAGCTTGGATTCAATACGGTCTCCGTGAAATTTTCTGATCGCCCAAATACTAGAGCAGGGAGTGATGAGTTATGGGATAGAGCTGAAAATGCATTACTTAAAGCTGTAAAAAAAGCGAATTTAAACTACGAGCTTAATCCTGGTGAAGGTGCATTTTATGGCCCAAAGTTAGAATTTGTTTTAAAAGACGCAATAGGTAGAAATTGGCAATGCGGAACCTTACAAATTGATTTTATTTTACCAAAACATCTAGATGCTTTCTACGTAGGAGCAGACGGAGAAAAACATCACCCTGTTATGTTGCACAGAGCAATTCTTGGAACCTTTGAACGTTTTATTGGAATTTTAATAGAACATTATGAGGGAAAATTTCCACTTTGGCTTGCCCCAACGCAACTTGCTATTCTTACCGTTACAAATAAAGCTGATAATTACGCTAAAGAAATTTACAGCATTTTAAAAAAGCAAGGTATTAGAGCCGAAATAGATTCAACTAATGAAAAAATTAGTTATAAGATACGCTTGCATAGTTCAAACAAGACCCCTATATTATGGGTTGTGGGTAGAAATGAAGTTACGAATAAAACGGTATCTGTAAGGCATTTAGGGTCAGAAAAACAAGAGTCATATTCTTATAGGAAAGCCGTTGAATTGTTATTAAGCAATATTGATTTTAATTGTGGAGAGGATTGAAATTTGCAGATTAAAAAACACAGGGTTAATGAGTCTATCACAGCTGAAGAGATTCGTTTAATTGACCAAAATGGTAAAATGGTAGGAGTTGTACCAATAAAACAGGCCTTAGAATTTTCTCGAAGTGTCGGCTTAGATTTGGTAGAAATTGTTCCCAATCCGATACTTCCAGTATGTAAAATACTAAATTATAGTAAACAAAAATACGACGCAAAAAAAAAAGCGAGCGAAGCAAAGAAAAAACAAAAAACACTAATAGTGAAAGAAATTAAGATAGGTCCAAATATTGATAGTCACGACTATGAAACAAAATTACGTCGGATAAGAGATTTTCTTACACATGGACACAAAATTAAAATTACAATGAAATTTAGAGGAAGAGAACTTATAAACACTGAGATTGGAGTAGAAAAATTAGAACGTCTCATTAGAGATACTAAGGATATTGCAAAATTGGAATTAGCGCCTAAACGAGAAGGGAACCAATATTTCTTAGCTCTAATTGCCAGGTAGAAAAATCCTTCACGTTTATTAATCTTTCTTTTAATTAAATGGGATAGCTGTATTTATAGCTTTAGTACTATTAATATAGTATAATGAAAATCCTTTTTTATTAGGTGATCTACCAGTCAATTTTTTTATGTTTTGTTCTAATTTGTAATGCGGATATTAAACTGATTAATGCGCAAGCGGTAAGATAACTGCCAGCTGCAAGTTTTGATTCAGTTTTTTCTATCAGCCAAATACACATGTACGGAGAAAAACCACCGAAAATGCCTGCAGAAATATTATGCGCTAAACTAAAACCAATACACCTAACTTTCGTTGGAAACAACTCACAAGCAATTGAATTATATATTCCAAAAGATGCTCCTATTGGTATACTGATCAACAAAAAAGTAGATGCTACGATATAATGATTATAACATAATAACAACGAAAATACAGGCAAGCTAATGCAGGCTAAAACTATTAATACAGGAATAATCACTGTCCTTCTTCCTATCTTGTCAGATAAAATTGCAAATAATACAGCAGATGCTCCAAACGTAACCTCAACTGCAATTCTTACTAAATTTTTAACATCTACGTCCAAGACAGTAAGTTCTTTTACTGAAATGTTATAAAACATAATCGCTGAATAAACAATTGCATTCTGTGCAATACCAAGTCCAATTGCTAGCGCAAATTCGTTTTTATAAGTTCTAATTAGTTCTAAAAACGGAGAATTAGATAAGCTTTTATTTTGATCATGAGTTTTATATGCTAGACTCTCTTCCATTATAGATCTTATTAAAAAACCTATTACTCCCATAACAAAACAAAAATAAAAAAGTAACTTCCAACCCCAAATTTCATAATTTTCGCCTGTAAGTTTTTTGCAAAAAGCAATCATTATAAAGCATGTAATAGAACCAAGAGCGCCACTGAAAGCTTTCATGCTACCTAAAAAACTTAAATTTTTTTTATCAATGGAATGTTCTATCAAAAAGGTAGAGCTAATACTGGTCTCTCCGCCCGCTGCCATTCCTTGTATTATTCTACAAAATAAAAACAATATAGGAGAAAATATTCCTATTTCTCTAAAGCTTGGTATCACTGCGATTGCAGTAGATGCCACTGAAGCTAATATTACAGAAATTAGCAAAATCTTTTTTCTACCATATTTATCTCCAATATAACCAAAAATAAACGCACCAAACGGTCTAAATCCAAATCCAATTGCAAAACTGCCAAGAAATTTGATTGTATTTAAATAATCATCATCTTCTGAAGAAAAAAAAACATTGCCTATTATATGTGTTAAAACGCCAAACAAAGTTAATTCATATCCTATAATCATATTAGAGATTATGGCAGACAGTATCGCTTTTTGAATATTACTCATAATTTCTCAGCTTAACATGAATGTAAGATACACTCTCTCTTAATCAATAATTTGCAAAGATAACTCACGTAAATGTTCATTATCTACTTCAGAAGGAGCGCCCATTAAAATATCTTCGCCATGTTGATTCATAGGAAAACAGATTACTTCGCGAGTGTTTGGCTCATCAGCAAATAACATCAACATTCTATCAATTCCTAAAGCTATTCCTCCATGAGGCGGCACACCAAATCTGAATGCTCTGACGAGTGCAGGAAACTTTGAATCAACTATTTCCTTGCCATAACCTACAATATTAAAAGCTTTGTACATAATATCCAGATTATTATTGCGAATTGCCCCACTTGATAGTTCTACTCCATTACAAACTAAATCATATTGATAAGCAAGAATATCTAATGGATTTTTTTTCTCTAAATCTTTTAAATTACCATGAGGTTTGGAGAATGGATTATGAAAAAAATCATTTTTTTTATTTTTATCGTCGTATACAAAATATGGAAAATCAACAATCCAGCAAAATTTGAATACATTCTTATCTATCAAGTCCATTTCTGATCCTAAAAGAGTGCGTATTTTTCCTGCAATCATTGCCGCTTCATTCTTCTGACCGGAAGCAAAAAATACGCTATCTCCAAGTTCTATATTCATCATTTCTCTTATTCTATTTAATCTTTTACTATCAAGAAATTTAGCAATTGAGCCTTTTACAGTACCGTTTTTATTAAATCTTATATATTCGAGACTTTTCACGCCGAATTTTTTTCGTGCACATTCTATTTTTTTATCAAAAAAACTGCGTGATTTCTCTGCTGTTTTGGGAGCGGGAATAGCTTTCACCACCATACCAAGTTTAATATTTTTTCTAAAAATATCGAAGTATGAATCATGAAAAATTTCTGTAACATCGCTAATTAATAGTGGATTACGCAAATCTGGTTTATCAGAGCCATACTTAAGAAGCGCTTCATTGTATGAAATACGAGAAAAACACTTGTCAACAGATTTGTTGAAAAACTTTGTTAACACTTCAGATAAAACAGATTCAACAAGATCAAATACGTCCTCTTGAGTTACAAAAGACATTTCAAGATCTAGTTGATAAAATTCTCCTGGAGAGCGATCGGCTCTTGAATCTTCATCACGAAAACAAGGTGCAATTTGAAAATATTTATCAAACCCTGAAATCATAAGTAATTGCTTAAAAATTTGTGGAGCTTGTGGTAATGCATAAAATTTACCACGACTTAGCCTACTTGGCACTAAATAATCACGCGCTCCTTCAGGAGAGGAAACTGTGAGTATTGGAGTTTGAATATCTAAAAAACCCTTTTTTATCATAATCCTACGAAGTTCTGCAATGACTTGTGAACGCAAAATAATCTTGTTACGCACTTTTTCACGTCTTAAATCAAGAAATCTATATTTAAATCTCATATTTTCTGGATACTCTTGTTCATCAGCAATACTTGATAATATACTTCTTTCCTCTTTTGCTATTTCTTCATCATGATGAAATTTAACTTCAGATTCGATACGCAAATCACTCACTACAACTTCAATTTCTCCTGTGGAAATGTATTTATTTATTTTGTCTTTAGCTCTAGCTTCAACTATTCCAGTAACAGTAACTACACTTTCTACTTTTAGAATAGATATTCTATCAAAAAAATCTTTATCACGATTGAATACTAACTGAGTAATCCCATAAAAATCTCTTAGATCAACAAAAATTAAATTACCATGATCGCGCTTACGATATAACCATCCAGAAAGAGTAACTTCCTTTTTTGCATCGTCCTTCCTCAATTCATTGCAAGTGTGAGTTTTATAATAATTCATATATCTGCTCTAGTCTTCATTAAAACTCGTTAGAAAGAGTATAGGAAGAAATCTTCTCGTGTACAAGCATACGCGTGTTAAGTATTCAATAGAACCTGAAAAATCAAAATTATCATCATTTTAATCGCCTTCACTCACATACAAGCTTGCAGAATTTTATCACTATGATAAACTCAGTATTATTACTTGTAAAATACAATAAATAAAAATGTCCTTCGGTTATATCTCTATATACAGTGTAGTGTTACTTGTTGGAATTAAAATATTTCTTCTTTGTGGAAAATTGTCTAAAAAGTTTGTCAAAAAGGTAATTTTTTTTAAAAAAATCCGTAAGAAAGGTTGGAATAAAAGCGGCAAATACAATGAGCACTATCGAACAAATGAACAGAAAGAAAAAGAGTTGATAAAACATCAAGAAATACCTCATAAAAAGCTAGAAGATGTACAATTTTACGAAGTCAATCCGGAAATAATTAACATAGCAAAACCTTTAGGTAGGTGGACAAAAATGGTTATGATGGGTAACGGTTTGATGAAACGTCTTTCGCAATTGATACATGAAGAAGGTCGAAAAAAGGGATTTTGGGAACTATTTGTAAAAGCTCAAGCTTCAACTAAAGGTAAATATAGAGGTAAAGCTAGATAGCTTATGCTTGAATGTGAAAATTTATCCTGCACTCGCAATAATAAAGTTATTTTTAAAAATCTTAGTTTTCAGGCTAGATTAAAATCCAAGATTTTAATTACTGGCTCAAATGGTAGTGGTAAAACCACTTTAATGAAAAGCTTATCAGGTCTATCACCACCAGCATCAGGCAATATAACACACTGTGGAAAAAACATATATGATTGTTCAAGATCTTATACATCTTCTATGGTTTATGTAGGACACAAAAATGCCTGTAATGATGATCTAACTGTTGCCGAAAACATCGAGCTCTGGGCAGAAATACGAAATACTAGAGAATTGATTATGGCTACCATTTGTTGTTTTCAGTTACAACCTGTACTTAACGTTAAATATAGTCAACTTTCTTCAGGATGGAAAAGAAGGGTTGCACTTGCTCGTCTTTTGATCTCTGATGCAAATGTTTGGCTGATAGATGAACCATTTTGTAATCTTGATAGTTTAGCTTATGAATTAGTACTCAATCTAATCTCAATACGTTCTGAACAAAACGGCATAGTCATAATTACAGAACATAACTATATCAAGCGATTGCGCGATTTTACTACAATTGATCTTATGCTTTTTCGTAATTGAAGATTTTTGTCATTTTACTTTTTATTTCATTAGGTATACTGTATTTTTTGCGGTATCTCTTTTTAAACATAATTTAAGTAAAATTATTGCTACTAACATCATAATGTTAATTATGTCAATTAATTTGACTAGTACTACTAACAAATTCTTTGTCTCTAAGGACTAGAAACCCAACACTCTTCTTGATAAAAATTGAGTGATAGCTTTAATCGCTATTCTATAAGATAGGATCTTCATTGCTAAACATAGGCTCTTAAATTATTTTTCTATATTAACTTTCACTCTTTTAAATTTCTCAAAATAGAACTTTTATTTTTATATCTTTAAATATCTTTCTAAGAAAAACACGCTTCTAACTTACTTTTAACTATTAAAGAAATTGTGCGTACGTTAATTTATAGATTAACTGAAATATTAGTAATGATTATAGATGTATAATAGCTAGTGCGAGAATAATTACTTGTATGAATCTCATTAGAGAAAA
Organism: Wolbachia endosymbiont of Meromenopon meropis; assembly: GCA_029784595.1. Taxonomy (GTDB): domain Bacteria; phylum Pseudomonadota; class Alphaproteobacteria; order Rickettsiales; family Anaplasmataceae; genus Wolbachia. The sequence goes on from JAJETZ010000004.1 coordinate 33,336, forward strand.
CGATTATTCTAAATATTCCAATGCTCTAATTTGCAAAATAATAATTTTAAATTAAATTAAGTATTTAAATACTACCAAATAAAAAGGGACCTTCAGAAGAGGGATCTTTTATTATTTTTAATAATAATAAAATTACACAAAGATTTTTTTTAAATATTCTTAATAAATAACATTTACATAATTTCGCTTAATTTTTGTCATGTAAGCATACATTAAAATACATTTTAAAAATATAAGTAGTAAATATTGATGTTAAAATAAAATTTTAATATATTTTAATAAATACTTTTGTTATTACAGCTTCGTAAGTTTTAACACTAAATGTTAGTCTCACTTTTAAGTGATCTAAATAGCTAAAAGAGATTGATAAAAAAATGGAGTGCTTCAATATACTTTCATAAAAAACAATATCTTATAATCTGCATAAGATTAATCTCTATAAAAGATTATAGTAAAGATTTTGTTTCTTTTAGGGAAAGTGGTTAGTCGCGAGAAATAATAAATGAGAATTTATTGCAAATTGGTAATGCGCCAATCAAATGTAGCACCTGAAATAATGGAAGCAATAAAATATTTTGAAAAAGCAACAATAGTCCCGATTAAATTACTAAATTTTGAATATGAAAAGAACTTCCAATTCTTAAATATATGTTTCTTTAAAGCCATTGAAATAAATTAAGATCTTTTAGTACAATCTAATTGTATATATATATATTAAGTTTTTTGTTTGTTACTAAATATCTCATTCTGTAATACGCTTTTAATAATATTACTACATTAACCTCATATTTACTACATTAACCTCATATTTAAGAGAAGTAAATAAAGAAACGCATATCAAATGTACTTTATGATTCAATGTAAAAATACCAAAACAAAGTTTATTTAAAAAAAATAAAAAATAATTAAACAAAAGCTTTTACAGCTTGCTTTGAGTTCAAACTATATATTACGATTAAGAGTAAAACTAAAATTTAAAAATTGTGCTCTCAATAAGAATTAACATTAGTAATAAAATACTTCTTTATTCTTATTCAGGGAGCTATTAAATTTATTTCTCTTAAAAAAGCAAGAGATTTTTGCATCTATAAAGATGCAATCTTGCAATGAATTAATTCAAGTTCAAAATTTATTACTAAAATTAAAGTGTGTTTAAAGCGCATTAATTTTATTAAATTAAAAGATTTTTTAAAAGACCTATCACAAAATATTGTGAATTAATTAAAATAAATCAGAATACGTATAGACACTCTTTATACATTCTTAATATAAATCTTTAATATGTTTGTTATTTAGTTTATATCTCTCTATACCTATTTAATTTTAATTTTAATAAGCAAGATACTTTCTCTTTAGATGATTATTTTCCTTTCATTGATTAATGCATGTAATAGTATTAAGACAACAGTATAAAATATTATAATATAATTTTTAATTTTATTAATCATTTCAATGACAACAATTAGAATTCCATATATAGTTGTAATTGAATTCGGTTTTTTATTATTTTGATGGAAGAGTATGAAAAAAAGCCTATATATTAAGACTTACGGTTGTCAAATGAATGTTTATGATTCCATTTTAATGAAAAATATAATTAAACATCTTGGATTTGATCTCGTTAGTGAACCAAAAAAAGCTGATTTAGTAATATTAAATACTTGCCACATTAGAGAAAAGGCAGCAGATAAAGTTTATTCTGAGCTTGGAAGGATTTATTCATTGTTAAAAGATAAAAAAGCTATCATAGTAGTGGCGGGATGTGTGGCCCAAGCAGAAGGCGAAGAAGTATTCAAAAGAGCACCATTTGTAGATATCGTTGTTGGTCCGCAAAATATTGCCACCTTGCCTGAACTCATAGTCAAAGCAAGTAGAAGCAAAAGTCACTTAATAAATACTGACTTTCCAGAAAGTATAAAGTTTGACAAATTACAAAACGAGTATTGCAGTGATGATCAAGGGTCTTCTGCGTTTCTTTCTGTACAAGAAGGTTGTGATAAGTTCTGTACATTTTGTGTGGTACCATATACTCGTGGAGCTGAACATTCACGTCCAGTAAATGAGATATTTCGTGAAGCGCTCAAATTAGTTGAAAATGGAGCAAAGGAAATTAATTTACTTGGTCAAAATGTTAATGCTTATCGTGGAAAGTGTGAAGGAGAAGTGTGGAATTTAGGAAAGTTGATTAATCATCTTGCTAAAATCGAAAAATTAAAAAGAATTCGCTATACAACTTCTCATCCGCGAGATATGCACGAATCTCTTTACTTATCACATGCAAGGGAACCAAAACTCATGCCATTTATTCATCTGCCTGTACAATCAGGTTCTAATAGAATATTGCGCGTTATGAATAGAAAATACACAGTAGAAGAATATTTGGAAATAATACATAAATTACGCAAATTAAAACCTGAAATCGAATTTTCTTCTGATTTTATCGTTGGCTTTCCCGGAGAAACCGAAAAAGATTTCGACGAAACTATAAAAATAGTAGAAAAAGTGAAATATGTTCAAGCTTATAGTTTTAAATATAGTCCAAGACCCGGAACTCCAGGAGCAGAAAGAAGGGATCAAGTACCAGAAAAAATTAAAACAGAACGCTTTCTCCGCTTACAGAAACTCATTAATTCGCAACGACTTAGATTTAATCAAAGCATGATAGGCAAAATTATTCCAGTCCTATTTGGCAGTAAAAAGGGCAAACACCAAAGCCAAATTATTGGTAAAAGTCAATATATGCAATCAGTTTGCATAGATGATCCCACAGGTAAACACGCAAATAAGATAGTAAATATAAAAATATTAGAAGCTAGAGAAAATAGTCTATTAGGAACTGAAAAGTTTTTAAATTTGTGATTTTTCAAAAAGTCATATACTCTGTAAATTTGTGCAGTCAAAATGAATGTAAAGTTAAAGCATTATCCTGATACAGTAAGTAGTCCTAGTTTTGCATTGTTAGAAAACGAAATCATAAAGTTTTGGCAAGAAGGCAGAATTTTTGAGCGTTCAGTTGAAGAGCATTCCAAAGATAATTGTTTTGTCTTTTATGATGGACCTCCGTTTGCAAATGGACTGCCACATTATGGACATTTGCTTACTGGTTTTATCAAAGATGCATTCACAAGATATCAAACTATGTTGCAGAAAAGAGTTGAACGTAAATTTGGTTGGGATTGTCATGGATTACCAGCTGAAATGAATATAGAAAAAGAACTTGGAATATCTGGTAAAACTGAGATAGAGAAATTTGGCATTGAAAAATTCAATAAATATTGTCGTATCTCTGTAATGAAATTTTTGTCGAAATGGGAAAAATATATAAATAGGCAAGCAAGATGGGTAGATTTGCGTAATAATTATAAAACCATGGACAAATCATTCATGGAATCCGTCATATGGGCATTTAAGGAGCTTTACGATAAGGGTTTAGTGTATGAATCACTTCGCGTTGTTCCTTATAGTTGGGCATGTGAAACCCCGCTATCCAATTTTGAAACAAAACTTGATAATGCATATAGAGAAAAAATTAGTAAAGCTGTAACTGTTGCATTTGAGCTTTTACAAAATCCAAAGCAATTTCAACACAAATGTAAGCTACTTGCTTGGACTACAACTCCTTGGACATTGCCAGGCAATTTGGCTCTGGCAATAGGAAAAAATATTCAGTATTGTGCAGTGTTAATTCCTTGTTTAAAGTCATTTCAATATGCAACACAAAAATTTAAAGAAAAAGAAGAAATCTGGATCTCAAAATTGGACACTACTAAAACAATGAAAAAAAGTGTCAAAATGACATTGAATCAAAATAACGAAATTTGTATTTTTGCCGAAAACTATCTAGAAAAATTTATTTGTCATTGCGAACAGAACAATATTTTATATAAAAATTGCAATATAAAACTCAAAGCAGATGATCTTGCAAATCTTCCTTATAAGCCGCTATTTAATTATTTTAAAAATGCAAAAAATGCATTTCGCATTTTTATAGCAGACCACGTTACAGCAGAGGATGGTACTGGTATTATACACACTGCTCCTGGATTTGGTGAAGAAGACTTTTATCTTTGCCAACGCAATAATATTCCAGCCATTTGTCCAATTGACAATAAAGGCAAATTTACTACCGAAGTTTCAGATTTAGCGGGAATGCACGTCTTTGATACAATCGAAATAATAATAAAAAAATTAAAAGAACAAGGAAGTTGGTTTAAAAGCGAGCAATATATTCACAATTATCCACACTGCTGGAGAACAGACACTCCTTTAATCTATCGTACTATGTCTTCTTGGTATATCGCTGTAACAAAGTTCAAGAAGAAAATGACAGAATTAAATAAAAAAGTCAATTGGATACCAAATCATGTAAAAAATAATCAATTTGGAAAATGGCTTGAGGGAGCGCATGATTGGTCAATTTCACGTAATCGATTCTGGGGTACGCCGATTCCTGTATGGAAATCAAATGATCCAAAATATCCAAGAATAGATGTGTATGGCTCGATAGCAAAACTAGAACAAGATTTTAATGTTAAAGTGTGTGATTTACACAGGCCATTTATTGATACTTTAACAAGACCAAATCCTGATGATCCAACTGGAAAATCAGTCATGCGTCGTGTGCCTGATGTATTTGACTGTTGGTTTGAATCTGGCGCAATGCCCTTTGCACAAGTTCACTATCCATTTGAAAATAAAGAATGGTTCAAAAATAACTTTCCTGCAGATTTTATTACTGAATATATAGCACAAACCAGAGGATGGTTTTATACACTTTTTGTGTTATCTACTGCTTTATTTGAAAGTGAACCATTTAAGAATTGCATATGCCATGGCGTTGTTCTTGATACAAAAGGACAGAAATTATCCAAACGTTTAAATAATTACGCAGATCCTATGAAAATGTTTGATAAGTACGGCTCTGATTCATTACGTTTTCTTATGCTCTCTGGATCTATTGTTTGTGGTGGTAATTTATTGCTCGATAAAGAAGGAAATGCAATTCGAGATATTCTGAAAAAAGTAATAAAGCCTATCTGGAATAGCTATCACTTTTTTGCAATGTACGCAAATGCAGATGGAATTAAAGCTAAAATTTGTAAAAACTATGAAAATACTATTGATCGGTATATGATTTTTAAATGTTTTAAGGCCATAAGAGATATTCAAATCTCCATGAACAATTTTAATTCTCAAGAAGCTTGTAAAATTTTAGTCGATTTTTTTGAAGTACTAAATAATTGGTACATTCGTCGCAATCGTACTCGTTTTTGGAAAAGCAATTTAGATCAAGATAAAGCTAACGCTTATAATGTTTTATATACGGTTTTTTATTATATACTTCGTGCTGCAGCTCCTTTATTGCCACTTATAACAGAAACTATATGGCAGGGGCTTAGATATAAAGAAGCATCTGTTCATTTGGCTAATTTTCCACAATTAGAAAATTTTGATAACGAACTCATTATCAATGTAGATTTGGTTAGAAAAATATGCAATTCTGCACTTTCTATCAGAAATACTTTTAACGTACGTATTAGACAACCACTTCATAATATAATTATTTATCATAAATCCGGATGTAGTTTTCTTAAAAACGAAATGTCTTCTGTCATCCCAGAATTATCTCCTTCAATTCAGATAGTTGATGAAAAAACTCGATGTACTGTAAATTCAAACGAATACCAAGAGATGATAAAAGACGAGGTAAACGTAAAAAAAATAAAATTGATAAATAATCTTGAGGGTATCGCATCACTAGAATTAAAATTAAATTTTTCTCTTCTTGGAAAGAAGATTCCAAATAAAATTAAAAAACTAGTTCAGTATATCAGGGAAGGAAAATGGAAACAGATTGAAAATGAACGAATATCTCTAGGAGATAACGTAGAAAGTCACATTATAGAAAATGGTGAATATGAAATATCATTAAAAGCAAATAACCCATATTCCTCTGTATTTGATAATAATAAGGGAGTTGTTATTCTAAATACTCAACTTGATGATGAATTAATTTTAGAGGGACTTGCAAGAGATATTGTAAGGCTTATTCAAGAAACTAGAAAACAAGCTAATTTTCACATATCTGATAAAATCAGAGTGGTAATCAAAACGGAAGATGAAAAAATTAAAAAAGCAGTAAATACATGGGCTCAATATATAAAAGAGCAAACCCTTGCTTTATCTTTAGAAATTAATGTAGAAACTGGAATTTATTTCTATAATAAGAAACGCAAAAATTTAGTTGTTGGCATTAGACTAGATTATTGTCAGTAATTGTAAAATACAATCGTCTCTACTACACTAAAAATTTATCCATCTATAATCTTATAATTAAATTATAACAACTTTTAAAAAATACAACATTTTAAATAATGTGCAAGATTATTACTTTAAATAAAAGCATTTTAAAACAAAAAGAGACCTATTAAATACCACATTAAAAGTAAGAGGTTAGAATAAAATTAAAGAAGAAACATTTTTTTTTGATATTTTTTGTCAAAGTTAGTTACAACGAAAGTTCTAATCTTGATTTTTCATTTTTTAGTATAAAATGTAAAAATATCTAAAAAGGATGAGAGTAAAATGAACTAGCGTCTCTCTATACACTGAAAAGATTAATACTCGCGTAAAAACCTTTATCTAATTAAAATAGTTGTGTCATATTCTACTAAAATTTATGCATTTTCCTGTTCTATTAGAAACTAATAATATATTATATATAATGGACTTTAAAGAGTAAATAGTAAAACTGTTTTTAGCTCATGAAAATGAAATAAATATTAAATAATGAAGGAAGTATACAGTAATTTCAAAGAGATTTTATATAATAAATATTATTTTCTTTTCTAGATAATTATAATTCTCATCAGTAAATCTTTTGCACTTGTTACTTTAATTACTTCTGCTTTACGTGAGGAAAATATCTGATTTGTCTTTAAGCGCTATAAGAAAAAATCTATTATGTTCTTATCTTTTTATTAATATGTAGCATTTTGTATAAGAATAAATATCAGGATATTAAATATCTTTTTTTATGAAATTTGGAATGCTAAAAATCAAAAAGCATCAACATAAGAATGTTATTTTCGTATTTTAAGTTGAAAACTATCTAAAAATTTACGTAAAAACAAAAAATATTAGCTTGTTGATCACATCAAACATTAAATATATATTAACATAATTCAAGCCTTATATAATACTTATTTACACTACAACATTGCCTTACATCTTTAAATGCAAATTTAAATGTATCAAAATAATTTTTACAATATTTTTAATTTAAAAATTCGCAGAAATTATTGAAATGCACTTAAACTAATTTACAATAAGTGAAAGTAATTACTAAAAATTAGATTTGGACTGGATAATGAATAGCATTTTCTTAAACTGATAAAAGTTTTTTCACTTGGCATAAAAATTTTTGTGTATAACTACCTTTATACAAAAGGTAAAAATCTCTCAATAAAAAGTAAATTTTTACATTCACATTAAAATGTGAGACGGAAAGTATTAATAGAGCAAAAGTAAAAATCAAAGTAAAAATTATCAACTGAAAAATTAGTATCAAAAAAAAATCTTGAAAAATTAATAGTTAAAAATACTAGCTAGTCTCTAAATTACATACATGCATGAAAAAAATAAACGATAGATATCAAAAATTATATAAATCTTAAGTGTAGCATAAATTGCTACATTTAAAGACAATGTGTGAATTACTAATTTTAGTAAATTAAAAGTATTATAAATAAAAATAATAATTCATATTTATGACTATCAATATCTTGCATATATAAAAAGCTTTAGATAGAAGTAAAAATAAAGAACTGGATGAGAAAAATGAGAAAATCAGACATATGAAAAAAATAAAAATTTATAAGATGAACATAGATAAAAATAAATTACAAAAAATGATGCTCAGTTAAAAACCAGAATAGATAATCTTTTTTACAAGAATTTAAAATAATAATCATTAAATTTAATTAATTAAAAAGATATTGAAATTAGAATAAAGGACCCCATTTTAAACCTTACTCAATCAAATGAGTATGCTCAAAAGCAATATTCGATTACAAAAAATAAGTAAATGAAAACTTCATGTGAGAATAAAAACGATTCTTACAAAAAATATCTCTGAATAAAGAAAAATTCAGAATGTTGAATTTACCAAATGTAAAATAAAGAATTTATACTGTTCTATAACAGAATAGAATTACTTTAAATCAATTAAAAATCAAGTCTTGGCAAAAAATAATTTTCTAATTTGAAGAAAGGATTGAAATATTTTCAATGTAAAAGAATTTTTATCGATTAAAAAAATATAAGATTAAAAGTGAAATAAAAATTTCAATATAAAAATTAAAGATAAAAATTGTTTAGCATAAAAATTCATGAAATTTATAATTAAAATAATGAAAAATCTTAAAGGAGTAAAAAAATTAAGAATTAAAAACAGATTAATTGACAAATAAAAAACAAAAAACGCTTAACTTAATTAAAGTTGTGCTAATTTCTTATAAGAAAAGGAATAAATTCCCATTAATAAAATTAATAAATTTAATAAACTTCTAGTAAAAATGAACTATTGAGCGTAATGAGAAGAAATTAATATTACTAAAAAGAACTAATAGAAATATAAACAAACCGCTTCTTTCAAAAAAGAAGTTGTTATAAAAACAATAAAACAAAAAGTTTTGTAAATTCTTATTAGAAATTCAGAATCTTGAATACTAAAATTCCCTATTCTCGACAAAAAAGAAGATCTATTGCAAATAGCCTAAATTAAAAATGAGAAATAACACTAAGCATTTTTCATGAAAAGCTTTGTTATCTAACTTTGAGAGATAATTTGACAACAGAAAGTATAACAAACAATACACACAAACGTAATTAAAAAAAACAAGAATAAAAAGTTCACAGCGCGACACAATATAAAAAATCTCTCTTGAATTATTTTTGTACTGATATATTGAAACGAAAATTGTTATCATAATTCACAATATTTAAACTATAAAAATAGAAAGAAAATGATGAAAATGTCTAGCACAATTTCATTGTACGCACGGTATAAGTTTGTAAGTAATACAATATACTCTTCAAGTCAATTTATGTAAGAAAAAACTAATAAACAACGTGTATTATTTTGATAATCATAAAAAAAGACAGTTAAAAAGATTTTTTAATTAAAATAAATGTCTTATGCTCTCAAGGTATAGGACATTATTTAAATATACTGAATATACGCTAATAAGCAAAATTATCAAAAAAAGATATTAATAAAATTAGATAAAATAGTACATAAAGTGCAACTTTAGCACAAAAGCTTTTAACTGTTCAAGTCTTGATTATATCTTCTACTTTGCTACGAATAGCAGTGATAATATGATTTGTTTCATTTTGATCGCACCTTATTTGTACAAGTTCATCGTTTCCATAACAATCTCTTCTCTTTGCAATAGGTATTAGCTTTTTTGCACTAATTTTATTAATTAGATCTTTGCTTACTTTAATAATGAGTGCCGTTTTGTTTTTTTTTGTTGCCGTAAAAACTATTATAGTTTTTGAGTTTCGTTGTTGCAAAATAAATTCCCTGATTATATTTACTGGAATTTCAACAGAGGCATAATTTATAAAAACTACTCCATTTATTTCGGTACTTCTTACATTTTCCAAATTTATAATCTTTTTATAAAGATCTTTTATTTCAGATTTCAATCTTTTACGCTCTTGACTTAAAATACTGAGTCGACCTGTTATTTCACCTACCGGAGATTTTATGAATTCTGCAACTTTTTTTAAGTCAATTTCATTGCCTCGTACATAATTAATCGCTTCTTGACCAGTAAAAGCTTCAATTCTTCTAATTCCAGATGCAATAGAACACTCTCTCACTATCTTGAACAAGCCAATTTCTCCAGTATATTTCACATGTGTACCGCCACATAGCTCTTTTGAGTTTCCAATGTTTACTACTCTTACCTGATTAGCATATTCTTTGTCGAATAATGCTATAGCTCCTTCATCTATTGCTTGATTCATGCTTTGAATTTCTATAAATGTAGAATGGTTTTCTCTAATTAGAGAGTTTACCATATCTTCTATTACAAATAATTGCTCATTGGCAATTTGAGTGTTATGACTAAAGTCAAATCTTAATCTATCTGCTGAAATTAAAGAGCCTTTCTGAATTACGTGATCACCCAATATTTTCCTCAACACAAGATTTAAAAGGTGTGTAGCTGAATGATTTCTTTGTAAGTTTTGCCTTTTTCCCTTATCAATATTAGCGATAACTATATCGCCATTACAAATAGTGCCTAATTTCACTATACATCTGTGCAAATGTATACCATTAATTCTATGAGTATTTTCTACTGTAATTATACATTTTTTTGGCATTGTTCCAGTTTCCAGTGTTGGCTCAATCTTAAAATTAAAAAAACACTGAGATGATGATAAGAAAGACGTCGAAATAGTAAAAAAACTTCCAGTGTCTCCTATTTGTCCACCTGATTCACCATAAAAAGGTGTTCTATCAAGTAAAATAGTTACTTTCTCTCCTTCTTTTGCAAAATTAATTAGTTGATTTTCAGAAGAAACAATTGCTATTACCTTTGCATTCTTTACTTCATCAAGCTCATAACCTACAAATTCTGTTTTTCCAAATCTATCAACTAAATCAAACCATATCTGTTCAATAGACTCTTCTCCAGATCCGATCCATTTAGCTCTTGCTCTTTCCTTCTGATTTGTCATTGCATCATCAAAACCCTTCTGATCTAAATTTATTTTCTTCTCTCTTAAAATATCAAGCGTGATATCTAAAGGAAAACCATAAGTATCATATAATTTAAATGCAAATTCTCCTTGTAGGGTATCACCTGGCTTTAAATCTGCAGTAAACTTTTCTAAAAGAAAGACACCTTTCATCAAGGTATCTCTAAAGTTCTCTTCTTCGGATTTTAATGTTATTTCTATTAAACTTTTATCTCTGATCAGTTCAGGATAAACATCTCCCATATAAGCTGGACTTGAATCATCTATTAACACTAGAAAGATGCGATGAAGTAGAGAGTCATTGTATCCAAGTAAATAGATATAACGTACAGCTCTTCTAATTAATCTCCGAAGTACATAACTCCTACCCTCATTTCCAGGAAATATTCCTTCTGCAATTAAAAATACAGCTGCGCGAAGATGATCAGTAATGATTTTATGAGCCACTCTATTTTCTGAATCGCCACAAAGCTCTTGCGACTTATTTATCAATGCAGAAAATAGATCAATATCATAATTATCATAAACATTTTGCATAATCGATGTTATTCTCTCAAGACCCATTCCAGTATCGATACATTTCTTTGATAACTTTTGTAAGTTACCTTCTTCATCCTTATAAAACTCCATAAAAACTAGATTCCAAATTTCAATGATTCTATCATTATTTTGTAAATCTAATTTTGCAGGATTATAAAAAATCTCGGAACATGGACCGCATGGACCAGTATCACCCATACTCCAAAAATTATCATCTGTTTCAACTCTAACAATTTTATCATTCGAAAAATTACTTATCTTACGCCAAATCTCGTATGCTTCATCATCGGTATGATAAACTGTTATAGATAACCTATCTTTATCAAGAAGCAATTCTTCAGTAATAAACTTCCACGCAAATTCTATCGCAGTTTCTTTAAAATAATCACCAAAACTAAAATTCCCAAGCATTTCAAAAAATGTATGATGTCGTGTTGTATGGCCGACACGTTCAAGATCACTATGCTTACCACCTACTCTTAGACACTTTTGAGTTGAAACAACACGTTTCATTTCACTTTTTTGTAATCCAGTAAAGATGTTTTTAAATTGTACCATACCAGAATTTGTAAACATAAGTGTTGGATCATGTTTTGGAATCAATGAAGAAGAGTGAATATGTTTATGATTTTTATTTATAAAAAACTTTATAAATTTCTCTCTAATTTCGTTTAACTTCATCTTTTTTATTAAGATAACCTATGTATAATAGGTTGTAATGAAAGTAAAATCAATTGTTGCCCTGATCAATAATATAATATATTACTTTGTTTAATAAAATTAACACCTGTAAAAATTCTAATAAAAGCTATAACATTAAATATTAAATCTAATAATATTCTTTATATAACATCTCATTAATTAATTTTATGAGTTTAAATCAGACTAAAATATCAAGTAGAAGAAAAGAAGAATTCTATTGCAAAATAAAAATTAAACATTCTTTAAATCAATTATTTAATCGTAAATGGGGGTATAAAATTTGAAGTCACATCTAAATCTAAAAAACAATCGTCATATTTATTACTCATTTTTAGAAATTAAAAAAAATCACAAATCACTGTTTTAAATCCTTTACTTTATATCCGACACCGCAATAAAGAGCAGCTCTCCTTGACTGTTGTAAAAACAATTTCTATTAGAGTGAGTAGTCGATATCAAAATATCGATGAATAAAACTGAGAACAATTTTCTTAAGCGTACATAGACAAAACATAAATCAACATTCTTTCATAGCAAACAAATAAAATTTTGAAACTTAATAAGCAATTTATTCAAATAAAATTTATTATATTTGCATATAGAATTAAAAAACTCTTTTATTAAGATCCCTTTGATTATTCTTGATTTTAACAACCACATATTATAATCTTAATATTTTATAGATTATTTTAAGAAAGAGTACCAAATCTACATTCATTAGTATCTCACAAACAAAAACTATACGACGCAATTCTAAAAAATTGAGAAAATGTAAACCACACAACCTCCAAAATGAAGCACAAAATCTCTGTAAAAGAAGAATTCTTCTAAAGAAGAAGATCTTATTTTTTTAATAAATAAAAAAGTTTAAATGCTAATTATGAATTGATAACTAAAGACATACAATCTTTTCAAAAAATAATGAACATATTATCTATTTTATAATTGAAGATGTCTCAAAAAATATAGGACTTTATTTTGAGTTAGATGATACTCAATATTTTATTCATTAATAGACTATTACAACTTTCACATGAATAATACCCAAAAATTTCTGCACAAAAAATATAATCTGAGATTATTAATTATTTTCATGTCATAGAAAAGATGCCGTCTATGTTTGCAGACAAAATCAGTAGTATCAATATAACTACTGATTTTTACAAATAAATATTTATATCAGATATCAAAGATAAAGAAAAACAATACTTAAAATATTAAGGAAAATTGACGTAAAAAAATCAGTAAAAACTTATTTTTTTTTAAAAGCAAAATTTTTCTACTGCTTAATTAAATAATTTTTATTGACATAAAAATATATCCTCAATGTAGATTAACAATATCTTTTCTTACAAGTTAACTTAGAGATATAAATAGCCAAAAAGCTAAATGTAATCACTAGAATAAATTACATTGTTTATATGTTTTTCTCTGAAAAAAAATCAGTAATAATAAAATTCATATCATCTAAAATATATCAAGCGAGAAATTAAAGACAAAATAAATCCGATTATGTATGAATTCTTCACTACTTAATTAAAACTTCAGTGTATAGCACTTTACACTAGCATCAATAATTGCAACCTATATTATGTAGAAAATTTATCAAATGCTTTATAATACTTAGCACTACTCATAACGAAGAAGAGAAGTAAAAAAAATACAACAACACACTTTATTTTTTTTTGTATTGCGCTTTTATATACATTGCCTAATTTTTACATAAAATGTATGGTAGAAATTAAGGATAACTTTTTAAGTTCAAAAAGCTTAAAATCTCATTTTTCAAATGAATAGAATAAATCCTTGAAACTTATTAAGTGGTTTTTCTACTTTCTAAAATTTTTGCTTTTGATAACCACTGTACATGAGATCTTATCGTGCCAAGTTTGACAATGTTTATCAAAATTTGACCATATAAAACCTAAGAACAAAGGAATAACTGACAATATAAAAGAGAAAAATCTCTTTGTTGCTTGTTTTAAAGTCATTTTTCCAAAAGTTCGTTCATCTACAACCCTGAGACCAAGCAAAAGCTTTCCAGGCGTAGCTGCAAATCTTACCCACATCCATACAACATAACTAAATAGCATAATAAATTGAATTATTTGATTTAAAATCATAAGTTTAACAAACTTACTCTGTACTATTCTCTCCTCTTTAGAAAGAGGTATTTGCATCTGATATTTTGCAATTATTCCGCTGTATATTTTTCCGTTCTTTGAATTTTTAAAAATCTGATTTGCACTCAAACTACAAAAATGTAAAAATAAAACAATAATAATTAGATCAAGTAACACTGATATATAACGCCTGAATCCAGTTACATAGCAAACTCCATTTTCATCTTTTTTCACATTTTGAATGAGATTTGTAGAAGAGAGAATAGAAAATAAGCGATTAAAAAATCTCTGAAACATACATACTCTCCAGATTTATGAGTGGTACCCCTGACCGGATTTGAACCAGCATGCTTTTACAAGCAACAGATTTTGAGTCTGACGTGTCTACCCATTCCACCACAGGGGCTTAATAACCTCTAATGCTATTAGGCAACACAAAATTAGTCAATTTTTTTATCTTCATATCTTTTAAAGATGAACCAAATGTTTTACACTAAATCAATAATTTCTCTTAATAAGAGTTTAAAATGAATGAATTAGCCAGTCTTATCAATTCAGATGGTGGCGTGGATAAACAAATATGTAAATTACCACATAATTTGGAAGCGGAGCAAATGCTAATCGGCGCAATGATTCGTGACAACAGAATCTGTGATGCAGTTGAAGATATGATTATCGCAGATAATTTTTATGATCCACTGCATCAAAGTATTTTTACACAAATATCTAAAACTAGAAAGCAAGGCGTGATTGTCAATGAACTGAGTCTAAAAATGTTTTTTGAAAACGATGAAGCATTTAGAGAATGTGGTGGTGTCGAATACCTCGCAAAACTCGCAGCAAAGGCAAGTATCGCACTTGATATTTATAGCTTGACTGAAATAATTCGTGACACGTTCTTAAGAAGATGCTTAATCAAGCTCGGCCAAGAAATAATTGATGACAGTTATAGATATGATGTTGAAACTTCTGCGCAAACACAAATTGAACAAGCAATGACCAAATTATTTAACTTAGCAATAAAAAAACAAAGTAAAAAAACTTATATAAAGCTTGCAAGCTCAGTTAAAAACGTAGTAAAAAAAATAAGCACACTAAAAAATAACCCGGAAGCACTGGGTATTACAACTGGATTTCAAGATTTAAATCAGCTTCTTGGAGGACTACAAAAATCTGACTTATTAATTTTAGCTGCAAGACCTTCTATGGGTAAAACAGCACTAGCTTTGAATATTGCTCTCAGTACTTGCAAAGCCTTCCAAAAGAAAACAGATAAACAACCTCACGTAGCGTTTTTTTCGCTCGAAATGTCAGCAGAGCAATTAACTGCAAGATTGATCACTATAAATTCAGGAATTAGCTACTACAAAGCACTAACTGGAAAAATTAGTGATCTTGAATTATATGAATTCATTAATTCTAGTACAAAATTATCCGAATTACCTTTTATAATAGATGATACTCCATCACTGTCAATTAGTGCCCTTCGCACTAAAATGCGTCTGCTATATCAATTATATAGCATAGAAGTAGTATTTATTGATTATTTACAGTTAATTACTGGAACGACAAAAAGAAGTAATGAAAATAGGGTACAGGAAATCTCAGAAGTAACTCAGGGCTTGAAAGCAATTGCAAAAGAGCTAAACATTCCAGTTATTGCGTTATCTCAGCTTTCTCGTTCCGTTGAACAGAGGGATGACAAAAAACCTCAGCTTGCTGATTTGCGAGATTCAGGAAGTATAGAACAAGATGCAGACATAGTAATATTCCTCTACAGAGAGGAGTATTACGAATTAAGAAAGCAACCGAGTGAAGGAAGCAACAGACATCGAAGTTGGCAAGAAAAAATGGAAAAAATTAGAAATATTGCAGAACTTATTGTTGCAAAACAAAGAAACGGACCAATTGGAATTGTGAAATTGTATTTTGATTCCAATAGAGGTGCATTTAGAGATTACACAGAGAGAGATATTTCGTAATTTTCAGAAGCAATATTGCCTATTTCTTCTTAACTGTAATTTGCTTACCTTAAGGCATAAGCTTGATATATTTCCTTAATCTAGGATACAGTTGCGTAACAAATTAGTTCTAATTAAAACATTAAATATTTACTTAGTAAAGCTAATTCGGTTCATCCTCCTATAGAGGAGGGGATTAAGCTATTTATAAATCAAGATTTTTTATTTCTTGCATCAGAAATAATGTTTGTTTATATTTTTTAATATCGGTTTTTATCTCCTATTTTATAATTTTAAATTTTTATTTCCATCTTCTTTCGTTGATAAAATTTCTGCATTTTACTACGATATATATCGTTGCCAGTAAAAAATACTTCTCTTTTTGAGAGAGGAAAAGTGCAAATTACTGAAAACAATTTAAAGATAAAAGCTTTTTAACAGCAATTCTAGAAAAGAAACTCTCTCTCTAAATATTCAAGAGAACTTTCTGAAAGCGCTTTTGCAAAGGTTAAAAATAATAGAAATTTTTAAAAAATTAAAAAAGACTGATATTAATATCAGTCAGATTTTACCATCTCTATCTAGAAATAAATAAATAAACTAAAAATAGATAAATAATTAAATCTAAAAGATATTGAATATCGAAATATCGAATATTCTTCAATAACGCAATCTCTCCTTCCAAATGTAGAAATGTCTAAGGAGTATTTAAAAATACTATCTCATTTTGTATATAATCTAACTTAGATTTAAAGAGATAGTTTCAAATTTTTACTTTTTTAAATCAATACTCAAAAAAATCGGCGTAGGTTTAGGTAATTTAATACCTAATCTTACACATGTGTTACATAAAGATTTTAAATCTCGTTGCTTTTTTGGAATTTGCAATTGATCTAATATCATTTCTGCTGATTGTGGAACAATTGGTTGCAATAAAATTCCTATTATTCTAATATACTCAAGTAATTTATAAATCACTAAATTCATACGCTCTCTGCTACTCTTGCTTAATTTCCATGGTGCACTTTTGTTTATATAAATATTAGCTTCAGAAGAAATATTGGTAATTAAAAGTATAATCTGATTAAACTCATATCTAGATATGTGATTCATTGCTTTATCAAAAATGATTTTACAATTTGGAAGATCTTCTTCGCCTTTTAGCATGGTTTGATCAATTATTGGCACAATTCCAAAATATTGTTTATGCAAAAATGAAATCGTTCTTTGAATTAAATTGCCTATATTATTTGCAAGCCCTGAATTTATTCGGCTAATCATATTGATGATGTCAAAATTACCATCTTGACCAAAGCTTGTTTCTCTGAGAAGAAAATAACGCAGCTGATCAACTCCAAACCTCTTAGCTAAAAAAACTGGATCTACAACGTTACCAAGAGACTTGGATATTTTTTCTCCATTATTTAGCCACCAACCATGAACTGCAATTTGCTTTGGCAATGGCAAATCAGTTGCAAAAAGAATCGCAGGCCAATATACAGCATGAAAGCGCAATATATCTTTACCAATTACATGAACACTAGAAACATTATCGTTTGCCCAAAATTTATTGTATTCCTCACTTTCAATATCAGGAAAACCTACTGAT
Source organism: Wolbachia endosymbiont of Meromenopon meropis (assembly GCA_029784595.1). Classification (GTDB taxonomy): domain Bacteria; phylum Pseudomonadota; class Alphaproteobacteria; order Rickettsiales; family Anaplasmataceae; genus Wolbachia. The sequence continues at coordinate 51,047 of JAJETZ010000004.1, forward strand.
GTAAGATAATTAGTAAGTGCATCAATCCAAACATAAATTACATGTTTATCATTGCCTGGTACTCTTATACCACAATTAAAACTAGTGCGAGAAATTGAAAGATCGGTGAGTCCAGATCTTACAAATGAGACCACTTCATTTTTTCTACTCTCAGGAAAAATAAAATCCGGCTGATTTTCATATAATTCCAGCAATTTACTTTGCCAATTTGACAAACGAAAAAAATAACTCTCCTCTTTTATCCACTGAACTTCTGCACCTGTCGGTGCTTTTCCATTTATCAACTCTGAATTTTGATAAAATGCTTCATCGCGAATTGAATACCAACCTGAGTAAGAATCGAGATATATCTGTCCTCTATCTTTGAGTCTATTCCACAAAGCTATTACGGCTTTTTCATGACGCTCTTCCGTAGTACGAACGAAATCATCATATTGAAAATTCATAGATTTAGCTAAACCCCTAAATAAAATACTTACTTCATCTGTAAATTCTTTTGGCCTCATTTTTCGTGCCTTAGCTGCTTTCTCAATTTTTTGTCCATGCTCATCTGTACCAGTAGTAAATTTAACATTCTTTCCGGTAAGTTTCATAAATCTTGCCACTACATCACATAAAAGAGAGGTATACGCATGACCGATATGTGGTTTATCGTTAACATAATATACTGGTGTAGTGATGTAAAAATTCTCAAACTGCTCCATGATTGAACGATCAAAATCTTATTTTTTTTAACTAATTGTAAAAATCAATATTTATCTAAACTTTATTATATTAAAAAGTAAATAACAGTAAAATTTACTCATCTACATTACTTCTTTAATTGTAGTAATGCAATAAGTCACTATTTAACCTTAGATCTGCACAAATTTTAAATAATTTAAAGTACTTTAAGGATTAACATCTTGCATATCATAATTTAATTATCTACATTATAACCGCTTTATAATATCCTGAAAATTAGAGATTTTATTTTTACTTATATTTTAAGATAAGCTCGAATGAGCTTATATAAAACACTTATTATAATGATATCAAAAAAAATCTTCACGCATTCCAACAGCTATACATAGCGAATAACTATGCTATTCAAAGTTTTTTTGTTTGACTGCTCAGTCAGTATATAAAATATACATTGTTAAACTAAATCGTATATATCAAATACTCCAACATAACACAGAATAAATTGAAGTTACAAAAGCAAATTTTTTGCTTGAGTTTTAAAAAAAATCCACTGAAATGATGCTCCGTTGTATAGATTAATCAGACACCTTCTAAACAATTATTCACTATAAAAATCTCAAATAAAGCAATGGGTGTGTTAAATTTTTATTTAATAAAAATTACTTAAAATTTTGTCAAAAGCTAAAATTAATTAATATCTAAAATGATCAGCGTAAAAGCTTAAATACTTCATAAAGTAATTTAAGATTTAAGATCTAAACTTATGAAAGTAATAGCATACTTCGTTATATATGTCTACTTTTTCAAAAAAAAATTATTGACATCTATTCAAGAATATAAATTCTAAGCCATCTGGATTTATCAGGTTAATTAAGAAAAATAATTTGCGCAACAAAATGCTTTTTTTTAAATATTATATTAGAATTCACGCAAATAGTATAAATAATGAGTTTACAAAACATATCATAAAGAATTTCAATTACGAATTGAACTTTCTAATTATTTTATTTTTTTGTCTTAGACAAAATTGTTCAAATTTACCATCGCACCCCCCCTTACTTCACTTCTTCATAAAATATTTTTTATCTGTCTCAGGATATAGAAACTGTAATAAACTTACAGCAAGTAGTTTTATAAAAGGCAGCTTTGTCAGACTTAAATGTAGTTATCTTGCTTTTTATTCCAAACATAGTTTGACTATTTTAAAATAACATTCAAAGTTTCCACAATAAATTCTTGGTTTTTAAATATATTTAAAATTTAAATACTCTGAAAGCTATACTAAATATAATGCACTACTACGTTACTAAATTTTATTTTGTATTTAAAAATAAAATTATTGTATTAATGTTTTACTAAATTATATATTGCGCAAATGCACATATTACTTTAATATAGAGTACATTTAAAAGGGAGTTTTTATGAGTTTTACTTTACCTGAATTGTCATATGATAAAGCGGATCTAGAACCTTATATATCTTCGAGAACTTTAGATTTCCATTATGGTAAGCATCATATGGGATATTTAAATAAACTCAATGAACTGGTTGAAAATACTGATTATCAATATGTAAAAATTGAAGAATTAATAATAAAATCTCATGGTAATAGCAAAGAGATCCCTATATTTAACAATGCAGCACAGGTTTGGAATCATACTTTCTACTGGAATTCAATGAAAAAAAATGGCGGCGGTAAACCTAAAAGCGATAGTCTTTTAATAAAAAAAATTCGAGACGATATTGGTAGTTTTGATAAATTTTATCAAGAATTTTCGAATTATGGAATGGCTCAATTTGGAAGTGGATGGGTATGGTTAGTACTTGAAAAAACGAAACTCAAAATTACTAGAACTTCAAATGCAGACTTACCATTAATTTATGGTCAAGTCCCATTGCTTAATATGGATGTATGGGAGCATGCATATTATCTTGATTGTCAAAATCGTAGAATTGACTACATAAAAGTCTTTCTTGATCATTTAATTAATTGGGATTTTGCAGAAGCAAATTTAAGAAAAAATACGTAGAATTTGTATACCAATCATGGTAATAAACATTATCGTGCGACTTACACATGGTGGACCACGAAGTAGATATCATCTATTTCTTTTTTTTTGTACTTTTTGATTTTAATTTTGCGACTAAATATTATATAGTCTAGATTTGAAAGATACGAGATTAGAATGGGTTGCTTGTAGCTTTTTAGATTAGATATTACTACAAAGGTAGAAGGAAAATATCTTTCTAAAGAATTAGAAAACTCTCTCCGTTCCATAATCAAAAATCTTTAAATATAATTTTATGTATAAATTACAGTAAAAACACGTGTCAGTATGCGTAAAATTCCAACAAAAAAGTACGGATACAACATCAACGTGCTATTATTTTACAATATATAATATTGCGTTCAAATATATTTGAAATATATAATTGTACCACGATAAATTCTTTACAAAAGTAAAAATTTAGCAATTTATGTTACTTTTTAGTAACCATTTTTATTGAAATAATTTTTAAAAACCAAATACTTTTGCAATCATTTTTCAATACACAAGATGTATCGCAAATTATATTTACGTATGAAACAACAAAGACCATATAAGTTATAGCTTACCCATAGGATATGGTATTTTTTATATAGAATGTTAATTCTAAAAAAAAGTTTTTCTTAATTAGCCAATTTTCTTCTTTGCAAAGAATTACACAATATTTACAAAAAACATTTGCAGAATTAAAAAACAAAATAAAACTAAATTGATAATACATTTGAAATATTATAAACCCAGATTGGACACACCTGATAATATTAATCTATATCTAGTATTTCTCTTTCCCAAATGGATATAGATACTATAACATTCTCCGACTACTTAATTTTTATATTATATCATTAAATCTATGATTTAATGATAATAAAAACAAAAGATTGATTTACCTTATACTTAACTATTTAAGCAAAATTAAATTTATTAATATAACTACTATTTTCATATTTAATCTTAAATTGATTGAAAAAAAATTATAGGCTATTTATACTTAACTTTTTATATCTCAGCTTATATATCAATTAACAAAAACTAAAAAACTAACTAAAGATAAAGTCTTGCCATCGCAAAAGTACTAAGCGAGTGTAAAAAAAATACAAACTGAAAGCAATCAAGATAAAAATCTATATTTAGGGCGGAAAAACTGTTTAT
>JAJETZ010000005.1 GCA_029784595.1 Wolbachia endosymbiont of Meromenopon meropis
ATTGTACCAACGTTGATATGCGACTTGCCAAATGCTTTTACTACTTGTGTCATAATTCCTCTATCGCTATCATCTTCATACGCTACACTCAATTATACCTTAATCCATCAATTACACGCTGTGGTACCTGATCGTAGCAAGAAAAATGCATACTATATTGAGCTCTTCCCTTAGATATAGAACGCAAAACATTTATGTAACCAAACATATTTGCAAGAGGTACTGAAGCAAGAATTATGGCACTATTATTATGAGTTCCCATACTTGAAACCTGTCCTCTTCTACTATTTATATCGCCCATAATATCACCCATATACTCCTCAGGAGTAATAATTTCAACTTTCATTATAGGTTCCAACATCTTTGGACCAGCTTTATTTGCCATTTCCCTAAAAGCACCCTTAGCAGCCAATTCAAAAGCTAAAGGACTTGAGTCAACTTCATGAAAAGCACCATCAATAAGAGTAGCCTTAAAATCAATAACTGGGAATCCAGAAATTATCCCTCTTTCTTTTATCAGTTCTAAACCATTTTGCACACCAGGAATATACTCCTTTGGAATTGCGCCACCAACAATCCTACTTTCAAATTGAAATCCAGAACCAGGATCAATAGGTTCAAATAAGATTTTTACTCTAGCAAATTGACCAGCTCCACCCGATTGCTTTTTATGAGTATAATCAATCTCAACAGATTTAGTAATAGTTTCGCGATATGCAACCTGAGGAGTCCCGATAGCAACATCAACGTTAAACTCACGCTTTACTCTATCTGTAACAATCTCAAGATGTAATTCACCCATACCTTTCAATATAGTCTGACCACTTTCCTCATTCAACGAAATTTTTAAAGATGGATCCTCTGCAACCAATCTATTCAAGGCAATGCTTAGCTTTTCCTGATCTGAGCTAGCCTTAGGTTCTACGGCAATTTCAATAACAGGCTCGGGAAATTCCATACGCTCTAACAATATGGGAAAATCGCACGAACATAAAGTATCACCAGTAATTGTTTTTTTTAACCCAACTAAAGCAATTATATCACCAACTTTAGCTTCATTTATATCCTCTCTATTATTTGCATGCATAAGTAGCATTCTACCGATTCCCTCAGTCTCATTCTTTACCGCATTTAACACAACAGATTTAGACTTTAATTTACCAGAATAAATACGAATAAAAGTTAAATTACCTACAAATTTATCTGTCATCACTTTAAATGCAAGAGCAACAAATTTTTCCTGCTCTGAAGGCTTAACGGCAATTTTCCTCTTTAAATCTATAGGACTAATCCCAACAATCTCACTAACATCAATAGGAGACGGTAAAAACTCAACTATGCTATCTAAAAGTGTCTGTATTCCTTTATTTCTAAAAGCTGATCCACATAACACAGGAACAAATGCCCCTCTAATAGTTCCACTTCTCACACACTCCTTGAGTAAATTTATCGGTAGATCATTAGATTCAAAATAAATATTCATTGCCTCATCGTTCATTCCTGCAGCACTATCTAATAAAAGTTCACGATACTCCTGAGCTTTATTAAATAAATCAGACGGAATATCTTCGTAAAAAAAATTAGAACCAAGAGCATCTTCCTCCCATATAATAGCCTTCATAGAAATAAGATCCACCACACCCTTAAAGTCCTTTTCACTTCCAACCGGCAATTGAATAACCAGAGGTACCGCTCCAAGCCTATTTTTAATCATATCAACGCAGCGATAAAAATCCGCCCCCATTCTATCCATCTTATTTACAAAGCAAACACGAGGAACATTATACTTATCAGCTTGACGCCAAACAGTTTCAGATTGAGGCTCAACTCCCGCAACTCCATCAAACACAGCAACTGCACCATCTAAAATCCTTAAAGATCTTTCAACCTCAACAGTAAAATCAACATGACCAGGAGTATCAATTATGTTGATTTTATGATCATTCCAAAAACACGTTGTCGCAGCAGATGTAATTGTAATGCCACGCTCTTTTTCTTGTTCCATCCAATCCATAGAAGCCGCACCATCATGCACTTCACCAATTCTATTTTGTTTACCAGTATAGAATAAAATACGCTCCGTTGTAGTAGTCTTACCGGCATCTATGTGAGCCATTATACCTATATTTCTATATTTAGATATATTAATTTCCATATTACAATTAACTAGACAAAAATTAAAAACGAAGATGAGAAAAAGCCTTATTAGCTTCAGCCATTTTATACTTTTCCTCATACATTTTAAATGCCCCACCTCGCTTATTATAAGCGTCTATTATCTCAGATTGCAAACAGCTAGCAGAATTTTTCCCACTTTTTTTTCTAGCAGCAGAAGCGGCCCTGACAATCCATCTTAATGCTAGCGAAATTGCCCTATCTTTCCTAACTTCACAAGGCACTTGATAAGTTGCACCACCAATACGACGAGAACGCACCTCTACAGAAGGTGTGACATTTCCAACTGCTGTTTCAAAAATCAATAATCCGCCTTCGTTCATTTTCTTTTCAGCCAAATCTAAAGCATCATATACAATTTTTTCTGCAATAGACTTTTTACCACATCTCATAACTACATTAATAAAACGCATCAATAAAATACTACCATAACGCGAATCAGGAATTATCTCTCTCTTTTTTGTCTTATTATTACAACGAGCCATAAATCCTAACCAGATTTCTTTACACCATACTTTGAACGAGCTTTCTTTCGATTTTGGACGCCACGCAAATCAAGAGCACCCCTTATTATATGATAACGCACACCGGGCAAATCTTTAACTCTTCCACCACGTATCAAAACAACAGAATGTTCCTGTAAATTATGCCCTTCGCCAGGTATATAAGCCGTCACCTCACTATACCCAACAACCCTAACCCTAGCCACTTTACGCAAAGCTGAATTAGGCTTTCTAGGAGTTGTAGTGTACACCTTTGTGCAAACACCTCTTTTCTGAGGATTATTCTTCCCTAACGCAGGCACTTTTTTTTTAGTTGATAACTTTAATCTACCATTACGTACTAACTGATTTATCGTGGGCATACAAACAAAAACTGAGCTTATAAAACATATTTAATAATACTAATCATGAAATAATAAACTTCAATAGTCAATACAAAAATAAATTTTTATTTACCTAAATAATTTCAGGTCAACCATTAATAATTATTGCTACTCAGTAGTGACAATCACCCAGTGGTAAAGTAAAAGCAGAACAAAACACTAATTTAATAATTTAAGGATCTCCGATTTTTCAATTTTAGAATGATTGTTTTAGAATGACTGTCTGATTTTACTATTGAACATGCATAGCGTATCTAATCGATATACCTTGAGTAGCAATATGATGAAAATATTAAGATGTAGCTATTAAATTTTAAAAAAACTATAATAAAAACTTAACTTTCTTCAAATTAATAAAAGATAAAAATAAAAGATAAAAATCTCTAAAAATAGAGACCCAACACGAGTTAACAAATATTATTAATTGCAAATTTCAAATAAGTAAATATTCTGTGTGCAGAAGAGTATACTGCTCTACCTAAAAATTTGACATTTTCAGTGTGAGCCGATTGAACTTCTGCTCATTATTTTTCTTCTAAATGTAATAAAGATTAAAAATCATCTCTATTTATTCTTTTTTTTCATATCATAGAAATGAGTGGGTCCACAAAAATGAATCTTGCACTACAGATTTACGATAATTTTAAATATTTTATCTAGGTAATCAAGTTCAACAATTAATCTTGACATATCCAACATTTTAATCTGAAATTCCTCTTCATAATATTATTCATATAATTCTTGATCTAAAATTTATTGAAATCTGCTTTTATACTTGTTATAAGCGAGACTTGCAATTTTTGTTTTTTCTAAAAATTGCAAAACACATTTTATCAAAATAAAATAGCCAATTCCTGTACAAAATAACACATTTTAGATGTGTACCTTTACTTTAAATTTAGAATGTATACAGTTATACTATTTGTAGCCACTTAATAAAGTGACTATAAATTCATATCTAAAATTTCATAGTCTTGAACTGAAAAACCATCAAAGAGACCCTTTAAGATACCTAATTCATAGGTAAATATTTTAAGATTCTTATAATTAAGAATTATAATTCTTTATGCTTCGGCAATAAAACCACTTATGTACCGAATTAATTTCGACATATCATTTTACGTTTAGATGGAACTTATCTTTAGATTACTACTTTAATAAATGTTGCAACTTAACAAAGTTGCTATTTAACCATAGGTCTGTATAGACTTTAAATAAAAAAATATTAAAGTTTAATACTTACATTTAATAATTTAATTATATATGTTATATTCACTCTTATCATTAAAATATTCAAAGATAAAATTCTACTTGTTATTTATATAACAAAAATCTTGACACGTTCATAATTATTTTTTTCGAAAAAATCGAAAAATTTAGTATAGTATGTTTACTGCGCAAAAATCTAAGTTTGATTTGTATGAAATAGAATCTTGCACGAAATCTATAATAGATTTACTATAATCCAAATTCTTCATTGATTTTATCAATTATTTTTTGCGGCGGATCTTCTCCCCATCCTGAATACAGAATTTCTCCATAATCTGCGACATCCATGGAACCAGTCCTACTTTTTGCAAGAAACATCTCTCTCTTATTTTTATCGATTAATACATAATGCCATGCAGACTTTCCACGATCTTTACCACGAACTAAATATATAAGATCTGATCTACTTCTTCTTGTTGCATTAGCAAAGGACCTATCATTAACAATTCTACTTTTACTTTTTATTCTACCACTTTCAGAAAAACTCTCTTTTGATTCGGTTTTTTTACTTACTAGTTGAGATCTTTTTTCTCTTTCTTCCAGTGCGTGTACTTTAGCACCCTGCGATAAATACTTGCGAGAAAAACTCCTTACTGTATCATTAGAAGTTCTATTTGTAAAACGCTTAATAAATGAGTTACTATCGTTGTTTTCTGTCATAAAAATCTCCAAACTTTGGATCGTAAATTTTAGTTTTTATTACACCATATCACAAACTAATTAAACTAATATAAATGAAAGATAATCTAATAATTATTACAGGAATTACTGCTTCAGGTAAATCAGAATTATGTGACAACTTAATAGAAAAATATGGTAATATTGATATATATAACTGCGATTCAAAACAAATATATAAAGAAATCCCTATAATTACTGCTCAACCACGAAAGAAAAAAAATTTTTATAAATTGTATGGTTATATTTCAGCAGAAGAAAATTATTCGGCAGGTTTATGGCTAATGGATTTAAAGAAAAAAATTAATGGTACACTAAAAAATTCACGAATGCCAATAATTACTGGAGGAAGCGGACTTTATATCACAAGCTTAATTAAAGGCTTATCACAAATTCCACAAATAAGTCAGGAAACAAGACAAAATGTGAATGAACTTAGAAAGAACTTAAGCAAAGAAAAGTTTTATAAATTAGTATTGAGCAAGGACCCTAAAATTGAAAACAAAATATACGCAAATGATTCGCATAGACTTTCAAGAGCGCTTGAAGTTATCATCGAAACTAATAAATCAATTATACTATGGCAAAAGAATAGACAACGACCTTTATTCAGTACTTTTAAAGTATACACAATTCTACCCAAACGCGAAAAAATATACCAAAAGATAAATTCTCGTTTTATCAAGATGATTGAAAATGGCGCAATCAATGAGGTAGAAAGATTACTTAACATGAATTTAGATCCAAATCTACCAGCTATGAAAGCGCACGGAGTACCAGAAATTGCAAAGTATTTAAAATTTGAACTCAATTTAGATAAGGCAATACAAATTGCTCAAACAAACATAAGAAATTATGCAAAACGTCAATATACTTGGTTTAAAAATCAATTTCCAAATTCTGAAATAATTGATTGTATAGAAAAATTTTCACTCTCTAACTAAATTAACTTAATAAATTAACTTAGATTAATTAAAGTCTACTACTACATTTGTAGTATAATTACAGATACTACAATTATATTCGTTAATCTTTAGATGAACGTTTGCTTTTAAAGAGCGTTATATTAAAAGCTATCTATTATAGCAATAATACTATTCTCCTTAAAAATATTTGTATTAACTTATGCAATCAGAAACATTTTCAATTTTGTATTTTATTGATAACGTGATAAACTCTTGGTTCTTAAGGAAGAAGTGAATAAAGATTTATCATTTTTAATAGACTAATATTTAAAGTTCACATGGATACAACAGTGAATATACTAAATATATTTAAATCATTTTGTTTTAAATTTAAAATACAAAATTAAGATACAAAATTGATCTTCTATGCAAGCAGAATATCTTTTACATTGGATTCATATATTTAGATTTTTTATCCTACATATTTTTTTTAATTCTATAGCTAGTCTATAGCTAGACTAGATTCTTTAAATTAGTGATGAACAGCTAAATTAAAGAGTCGTAAATAAATTTATATCATGCTTAATGATGATTAATAACATTAGCTCATCTCAAAATGAGTAGGTAAGTATAGTCTAAAAAATTTAAATTTTGATATATTCAAAATAACTCTATTAAATTCGCTTTAAAACGAAAAAATAATTCTTTTATATTTTTTATTTTGAATCAAGTTATCATGTTTTGATATATCTTGATCGACAAAATTTTTAATCTAAATTTTCTCTTAAATTAAGAATAAATACATTCTAGAAAATCTTTAAAATTCTCTACTGCAAAAATTGATATTTTGATGCTCTTGTTCTATAAATCCTGTAGTAATATTTTAAAGCCATACATATCAAGCCTTTCGTCTAAAATTTCAATATAAATACCAAACCTTCTTATGAAGCATCACTATTAATCACTAATATTTTAATATAATTTATCATTGATGTAATCATACATAAATACTTAATAAAATTATTTAAAATATTTATTTATTAAGTTACACAACGATAAAAATCGATTAACTAATAATTTAAAAAAAATATAAAATACATTGATAAAATTTGATCTTAATCAAGTATGAAATTTGTTGTACTAAAGAACATTTTTAATTTATTTAAAAATAAAAGCAAACTTTTTAGAAATCTAATTCATAAATAGTATCCATTCTACATTAATAGCATAAGTCTCTACTAAAAATAGACCTCACTTTATAATAGTAAAAACTATATTTCCATCAATTTCAAATTATAAATCATATAACTTTGAATTTTATTTTAAAAGTAAATAATTTACTAACACTAGTGGACAAATTTCAAATAAATTAAATAGGAGTGTAGTACTATAAATTGAACATGTTATATTAAGTTTTACCTCACTATTAAAGCTATCGGTCAGATTAGATTAAAATCTAATTTGACCGATTATTTTCTTTACAACCCTCTAGCTCAAGATCAATTGTATAATAATTAGTTTAATTAGTGGTTAATACGTGTAAATTGATTTTATTTATTCATTGAATATAATTCATAACATATTAATTTAGATTAATGTGCGATCTTATAAATTTTTAATGCTATTTTTGCTATCTATATTAGCAATTATAATACTAAAATTGCCTCGATATTTAGATGCCGGATTGAACTTATCTTATCCTGTTATTAACTTTGATCTATCTTTGCGCCTCATATTAATATCTTTTTTATCAGCTGCATTACTAATTATTTTATCAGCAAAAAATTTAAGTTTTTCTGAAATGTTATTCTTTTCTACGTATACTATCAGTTCATTGTGCGCAGTATTATCTAAGCAGATATTATTATCTGTAATATTCTGTGAATTAATGACCATTAGTGCATCTTTTATTATCGCAACCAGTAGTAAAAATACCGTACTACCTGCTGTAAAGTATGCTTGTATACACTTTTTTGCTGAAATTGTGCTAACATTAGGACTAACAATTGACAATTCTAATTTAATAATAATAAGTCAACTAATAAATTGCGCCTGTTTTCCATTCTCATTCTGGATCATTGATACATATCCTACTACATCGTTACATGGTGCATCATATTTATCCATATTTACTACCAAAATTTCTTTTTTAGTATCACTACTACACACTTACAATCTTTGGCAAAACTATGCCGAGATATTAGCATTTTTAGGTACTATTACTACTATTTATAGTATAATATTTGCTTCCTTAGAACAAAATATCCGTAGATTTTTAGCATATAATGTTGTAGGACAGATGGGTATGTTAATTTTAACAGGAAGTTTACTTAGTCGTTTAGAAAATAGTTTCCCATTACTTGTTCTCAATATAATCTTTTCTATTACTCACCAGCTATTATTTGTTATTATTGCCAATGCAATTATCTTGCAAACAAAAGCGGTAAATTTTAATGGAACAAAAAAAAAATTATCAGCAGAAGGAATATGTACTTTAATCGCCATACTTACAATGGCGGCATTTCCTGGAACTGTGGGATTTATTAGTAAATCATGTATCGTAGCTGAAATTAAAATGAATAGTGATAATTTAAAATTATATGAAAACCTATATAAAATACTACATTTATTACTCTATTTGAGTATAGGACTTAAGTTTCTTTACTACATATTTATCACAAAAAGTAAATCGAAATCTTACACGAAAAAAGATAGCAATATATCTATGATTATTCTAACATTTATATGCATAATTCTTGGCAATCCTTATTTGCCTATTTATAATGAATCTGTAATTTTTAATCTTGTTTATAATACACAAAATATCTGGTCACAATTTAACTTATTAGTGTGCACTACTTTATTGTTTATTCCTTTGCGAAAATTATTTTTGCCGAGAATAAATTTCAAGGTAGATATCGACTGGTTTTTTACATCTCTATTACTCTATTTTGCTTCACTTTTCAATAAAATAGTTCTTATAATAAAAAAAAACTTCACTAATGCGTTCCAAAACTTGACTAAGTTACTTATAAACTCATACTTCAATGATAATTTGAAATTTAAAAAAGTGTTAAATTATAATTCGGTGAGTTTCGTTTCAGCTTCTTCTCTTTTTTTAATGAGTGTTCTACTAGTGCTGTTATGTTTAAATCATTAACTGAAAGCTTAAATTTTGCATTCAATAAGCTCAGAGGAAAGTCGATTCTTTCTGAAGATGACTTTAGCGTTGCTGTACGTGAGATACGTATAGCCTTAATTGAAGCAGACGTTTCACTTGAAGTCATAAAAAAATTCATCAGTAACATTAAAGACAAAGTTATAGGTGAAAAAGTCATAAAAAACGTTTCTCCAACGCAAATGATAATTAAAATTGTGCAAGACAATTTAGTTACAATGCTCGGATCAGAGAAAAGCGAATTAAATCTTGGAGATAAATATCCTGTCACCATTATGATGGTTGGCCTGCAAGGTTCTGGTAAAACAACTACCTCGGTGAAGCTTGCCCTAAAACTAAAAAAACAAAAGAAGAAAGTGATGCTTGCATCTTTGGATGTTTATAGACCTGCTGCACAAAAACAGATTGATATCCTCGGCAAGCAGATAGAAGTACAAACCTTAACTATTAAAACAATGGATAACAGAAAGCCTATTTCAATTGCAACGGAAGCAATTGAAATAGCAAAAAAGGATAATTATGATGTATTGATATTAGATACTGCTGGTAGACTTCATATCGATAAAAACATGATGAATGAGCTGAAAACAATAAAAGAAATAGCTTCACCTAAAGAAGTTCTTTTAGTAACAGATGCAATGATCGGTCAAGATGCAGTAAATATTGCTAGGTCGTTTAATGAAATGATAGGCCTAACCGGTATTATTCTCACTCGTATCGATGGAGATGCGCGTGGTGGTGCAGCTCTCTCTATGAAAATGATAACTAATTGCCCAATTAAATTTATTGCTTGTGGTGAAAAATTGAATGACCTAGAGGATTTTTATCCAGATAGAATCGCAAAAAGAATACTTGATATGGGTGATGTTGTTTCTTTAGTCGAAAGAGCTACTGAAATTGTTGGTCAGGAAGAAATAGATAAGTTACAGAAAAAAGTAAAAAAAGGTAAATTTGACCTTAATGATTTAGCAGCAATGCTAAAAACTCTAAATAAAATGGATGGTATCAGCAATATAATGAAGTTTATTCCAAGCTCATTTACAAAAAAGTTAAGTGTTGGAGTTCCAGATGATAGTAAAGTGAAAAAGTATATAGCTATCATAAGCTCGATGAGTAAAAAAGAAAGACAAAATCCAGAAATTCTAAATGGCAAGAGGAGACTTAGAATTGCAAAAGGCTCTGGAACAGGAGTGCCGGATGTTAATCTCTTGATTAAACAATATGATCAAATCAATACAATGGTAAACAAATTTAGGAAAATTGATCAAAGTAAACTTAAAGAATCTGATTTAATAAATATTCTAAACAGAAAATAGAAAATTTAATCATAAAATTATTAAAATAATCTCAATAAAAGATTTGCAGAATTATACTTTATTATAATTTTAACTACTTTTCTGTACATAACTACAATTTCAGCCTTAGATAAAAAAAATCTACTTAAATAGTCAATTGACTTTTTGTACTGATATGTTAAGTATTTTTATATTTTCTGTATTCACAGGGTATCAAAAATTTATATTTTTATTTAATTTTGGCGGGCGTAGCTCAGTTGGCAGAGCGTCAGTTTGTGGCACTGAATGTCGCCAGTTCGATTCTGGTCGCTCGCCCCGTTACACATTCACAAAATGTGAGTTTTATATATATAATTAATATACAAATTTTGTATTGGTCTTTTATTCTATTAAAGCGCAAGTAAGCAACGGTGAAAGTTTATAGGGATTAAAAAAATAGAAACTACTCAACACAACTTTCTTCAAGTTTATAATCATTATTATTATTAATACTAAGATTATTATCTATTGTTATGTTTATTCAAAATAAAATGACAAAACTTGATAAACTTATAGTTTTACATTTTATGAATTTTATATAAAGTATTGTTTTTATATTTTTACCGCGAAATATTAAGGTTAAAATTATCTCTTATCTAGAAGCGTTAAGACAGTCAATTAAAAACATATAAGTAAAAACTTCAATAATAGAGATGTAGCAAAATATGCTACTAGTTAATTAGTAAATTTCTTTTACTTTTAATGTAGTAAAAATTTTAAATATCTACTACTTAAAGTAGTAGTGTGTGTGTTAAAAGTATTAAAATCTCAAGTAATGAAGACAGCGTATCTCTAGCTTATTGCTTAGCATTCTCATATGTTAATTAAAGTATTAACATAACTACGCAAAATTAAAATACATAAATTATATAAGGAAACTTTTTAGAAAAAAGTCTAAAATAATAGAATAAGGTAAATATAGATTTTAGTATTTGACGTAAAAAAGACTATTTGAATAAATACCTACATATCTGAAATAGTTCAACAACTATAATAATGAAATTAACTCAAAAATAAACTATTTGGTTTAATCCTGCTTAAATAAAACATGATTGAAATAATCCATGCTTTCAAGCACCTTACCACTACCTAAAGCAACGCAGCAAAGAGGATCATCTGCTACACGCACTGGCAATTTTGTTGTTTCGCTAATAACTTCACTTAAATTACGTAATAATCCACCTCCACCAGATAAAATTATTCCTTTATCAACTATATCAGAAGAAAGTTCTGGAGGTGTGCTCTCTAATGCTGTTTTAATAGCAGAAATTATCTGATTTACGGAATCTATTAAACTTTCTGCAACCTGATATTCAGATAAAAGAATTTCTTTTGGCATACCACTTACTAAATCTCTACCTTTAACTTTCATTCCGCTTTTATTATCGCTTTCACCTGGTAGGCTAGCAGAACCTACGCCTTTCTTAATTTTTTCAGCTGTTGTTTCACCGATTAATAGCTTATGATTTTCACGGACGTACGACCTTATCGCTTCATCCATAATATCGCCACCCACTCTTGCAGATCGCGAATAAACAATTCCACCTAAAGAAATAATCGCAACTTCAGTTGTACCGCCACCTATGTCAACAACCATAGATCCCTCAGGTTCAGTAACGGGAAGTCCAGCGCCAATTGCTGCAGCCATCGGTTCTTCAATTAAAAATACTTCATTTGCGCCAGCGCTTTCTGCTGCATCTTGTATAGCACGCCTCTCAACAGGAGTAGATCCAGATGGAACACATATAATGATGTTAGGCTTATTAACAGTAAACTTTGTATTTGCGCTGTGTATAAAGTACTTTAACATTTCTTCCGCGCTCTTAAAATCAGCAATAACTCCATCTTTTAATGGTCTGATAGCTTCTATTTCTCCAGGCGTTTTTCCTAGCATCATTTTAGCCTTTTTACCAAAAGCATATGGAACATAACTTCCTTTTTCTTTTATTCTTGCTACAACAGAAGGTTCATCAAGCACTATTCCTTGATTTTTTTGATAAACTAAAGTGTTCGCAGTACCAAGATCTATAGCAATATCACTAGCGAATAAATTTCTAAAAGAAAAAATATTACAAAAATTTCCAACTAATTTCTGAGAAAGTTTATACATAATTGAAAAACATTTTATTAAAAACGAATTACATTTATTTTAAATAAACAGTTAATTATCATCTAGCGCCAAGATTCTTATCTATCACTTTAATTTCATAGATTTGAAAATTACACTCAGACACTGTATATATTTTGAGGTAACTACTTGATAAGTAAACTAATATCTCCTTTGCATTATAATATACAAGAGTATGTGATAATCATTTTAATGAAAGCAATTTATATAAAAAGTAATACTTAAAACTATATTTCCTAAATAAAGAAGTGTACAAAAATATATTAAATTACTTAGTATATTGATTTTGTTAGAAGATATTCATCTCGAGTATTAAAAATAAAGTGCATTTCTCTAGCTTTAAGCTTATTAAAGCTATCAGGATATTGCTTTGCGAAAAATTTACTATAAATTTCTCTCTTGAGAGAAAGAACTAACTTCTTTTATTAAAACAAAATTAACTTCTTGTAATTAATACAAAATTAATTTTTAAATGCCACACCCAAAAGGAAGCTCTTCATAAATAATTAATTTACTCATCTTACTTATTAAGTAAGCTAATAAAATATATAAAATACACGATGTAAATCCACTTGTCTTAAAATTTAGAAAAAAATAAAGAGAACATAATAAATAAAATTAAAAATAAACAGGAAAATAACATAAAAATGTTTTACCTTTAAAAGTAATAAGCTATCTGATATGATCAAATCATCTAGACAGAAATCATGCGGTATATAACTTTATTCTTTGTGATATCATCAATATTAATAAGCTGCGGCGGCCTGCAAAAATCTGCACCTGTGTTATTTAAGGGTGAAGAATTTTATGGAAAAAGAGACCTAGAATATGCAAGTGAATATCACTTATTGAGAGAAAATTCTGATTTTTCAATAAAAAAAGAAAATCAAAAAGCTCTAATAGATGAGATACGTCAAAATAATAATAAAATGCAAAATTTTAAAATTAATAATGTAAATTGCAAATTTATGATACCGGTCAACAAAGGCACCCTTATTGCAGCCGCATCTTCTGACGAAATATGCAAAGATGGAATAAAAATTTCTGCCCAAAACGGAACTAATGTAATTGCTTCCGCATCTGGCAAAGTGATATACATAGGTAAGGGATTAAGATGGTATGGAAATCTAATTATAGTAGAACACAAAGATAACTATATAACTGTATATTCCTACTTAAAAGGTATATATGTTGCAATTGGAGATAATGTAAAACAAGGTCAAGTAATCGGGTCTGCAGGCAAATTAAGTACTGAAGATAAAGATCCACAAATGTGTTTTACAATACGACATAATGGCCAAGCAATTGATCCCTTGAAGTATATGAATGGTAATTTAAATTGAACTTATATGAAATATAACTTTAAAAAAAGTGAAAAATTTTATCAAAAAAAGTGGAATTTTCCCGTAAAAAAAAGTGGCAAAAAACGGAAATGTTATGTATTAGAGATGTTTCCATATCCATCTGGCAAAATTCATATGGGACATCTACGCAACTATGCAATAGGAGACGTAATAGCACGTTACAAAAGAGCTTGTGGATTTGAGGTTTTACATCCAATTGGCTGGGATGCGTTTGGTTTACCTGCTGAAAATGCAGCTAACGCTAATAATATTAGTCCTGCAGTATGGACATTGCATAACATAAATGTTATGCACGATCAGCTTAAATCTATAGGTCTTTCTTATAATTGGGAACGTGAATTTTCCACATGTGAGCCTGATTATTACAAACACGAACAAAAATTTTTCCTAGATTTTTTAAAGCACGGACTTGCTTATCGAAAAGAATCGTGGGTTAACTGGGACCCAATAGAACAAACAGTTCTTGCAAATGAACAAGTAATTGACGGAAAAGGATGGCGATCAGGTGCGGTTGTTGAAAAACGTAAGCTATCACAATGGTTTTTAAAAATTACTGATTTCGCCGAAGATTTACTCAGTTGTCTGAACAGCTTGAAAAGGTGGCCAGAAAAAGTCAAAAAAATGCAAGAGCGTTGGATAGGAAAATCAGAAGGAGTAACTATAGAGTTTGAAATAATTGAACTAAATAAAAAATTAAAGATTTTTACTAATTCTCCTCATACTTTATTTGGAGCTTCGTTTCTTGCTGTAGCAGTAGAACATCCTATTGTTGAGGATATCATGTCCGCATTTACTTCTGATCTTTTTTCATCTCAATACTTCACTACTCAAATCAAGCAAAAAAATAAATCAATTCCAGATTTATGCAATGAAATGAAAATTAATGATATAAAAATAAAAGGAAAGAGTGACGAAAAATTCGGTATTTTCACTGGATTGAATGTCAAACATCCATTTCTCGAAAAGAAATTGCCACTTTATATAGCAAATTTTGTTTTGATTGAGCATGGTGAGGAGGGCGCTATTTTTGGATGCCCTGCACACAATCATCGTGATTTTGAATTTGCACAAAAATACAATTTGCCAATTATTCCTGTAATTCTTGAAGAATCTTCGCAAACAACAGGAGGAACATTAAAAGAAAAGGAGCTATACAATAATGGGACAATGTTTAATTCTAGTTTTTTAAATGGATTAACAGTTAATAAAGCAAAAAAAGTAATCATTAAAATTCTCGAAGAAAGAGGAATAGGAAAAAAAACTATAAACTATCGCTTACATGATTGGGGAATTTCAAGGCAACGTTATTGGGGATGCCCTATACCTATTATATATTGTAAAGATTGCGGCACCGTACCAGTGCCAGAAAAAGATTTGCCCATAATCCTTCCAACTGATGTGAGCTTTGAAAGTAGTGGTAATCCACTTGACAAACATCCAACATGGAAATTTGTTGATTGTCCAAAATGCGGAAAACAAGCAGAGCGTGAAACTGATACATTTGATACATTTTTTGAATCTTCCTGGTATTTTGCTGCATTTTGCAGTGAAAACAAATCTATTGATAAGGATATGTGTAATCACTTTATGCCTGTAGATTATTACATAGGTGGAATAGAACATGCAATATTACATTTACTTTACTCGCGATTTTTTTGTCGTGCTTTGACTAAGTGTGGTTACTTCGATATCAAAGAACCTTTCTCTACTTTAATTACTCAAGGAATGGTTTGTCATGTAACTTACAAAGATGAGAATGGCAAATGGCTCTTTCCTGAAGAAGCAAAGAAATTAATCGCGCAAGGCGTTAATGTTCATATTGGTAAAACTGAAAAAATGAGCAAATCAAAAAAAAATACAATTGATCCAAGCTTAATCATAGAAAAGTATGGCGCTGATACTGCTCGCTTATTTGTCTTATCTGACTCTCCACCAGAAAAAGATATGGAATGGTCCAGTGATGGTGTAGAGGGTTGCTTTCGTTATATAAATAGATTATGGCGTACGGTCATGCAATTAAAACCCATTACTGTAAACTATGACAATACAAATGTTACAGGTGAACTCTTAGAATACAGAAAAAAAATACATAGACTTTTGTATAGACTTACAGACGACTTGGAAAATTGCAGGTTAAACTGTGTAGTAGCAAAGTTTCGGGAAATGACAAATTTAATAACTGAAATAGATGTAAAAAATGGAAAATCTCTTATTGATGAAGGTATATGTATACTAATCAGAGTTATAGAACCATTTATGCCACATTTAGTTGAAAGCTTATGGCAAGAAATAGGAGGCAAGAACATGTTGTGTCTCAAACCTTGGCCACAAGCTATAAAATCTCTTTTAATTGATAAAATGGCAACTGTAGCAGTACAAATCAATGGCAAGTTACGTACTACAATTAAAGTAGAAATTGATTTATCTCAAGAGGAATTAAAAAAAATAGCAATAAATTCTGTATCCAGCATAATTGATCAAAACAAAATTCACGCTATATATAGCGTACCAAATAAAATAGTAAATATAGTCATGTAAAATCTCAGTTGTGCTTTCTAACTTTTAAAGTTAATTTTTGATACACAATTATATTTGTTTAAACTAAATGACAAAGTTGTACAGTGATTGCACCTTACACGTTATTTTCCATATAATGGAAAGTTATGCAAAAATTGAAACGGAGAGTTATTTATTTTGAATACAAAGTATAATTTATATATATTACGCAGTTTGTAATGTCAAACTTAATCCAAGATAATCAACAATTGCATAAATTCAAATTTTTAATGCAATCCTTTCGCACACTTTAATTTAAATAGAGACAGATTTATCGTAGAAAATGTAGTTCCACTTTTAGTTACTAATGTAATAAATTCTAAATTTTAAGTTAAATTTTCAATAACGCTTCTTTTAATTACAGAGCATAAAAATAAAGCATAAAACTACACTCGTTTTTGAACTGTTACTCCTTAAATAGTTTAACTTTTAATATTTATATTAAATAATGCCTATATCTAAAGTAAAGATTTAAGTTAAATATCTTTAAGTACATTTACTCTAATGCCTTGATAAAGGTAAAAGTAGTTTTTCTATTAATAGAAATAACAAAACGTCAGAATACAAAATTAATGAGTAGTGCAGAGTTAAAAAAAATACTCATATGAATAAGGTAATCCCATATTGTGCAAAATAATACAACCATGTATTAATCGATAAAAAAACTAATGTTATAGAAGATAAGGGAAGTGGTATCCGTCTTTACTATTGTAAAGTATTAAATAAATATGAAACGTAAATCAAACAATAAAAATAAAATCTGTATTAAAATCATTAAAGAATCTCCATATAATGGATATGCCAATCTGTTTCTCTAAGTAGTAAAAACATCTTTGCGATAAACCTTTCTTTTTTAAGTAAAGAATTCTTTCATTTAATAATGTTATTACATTAATAACATGTTTTTCTAATAGTAAATTTTAAACTTTCTATTAATTCATTATTAAGAGTATATTTTTAGATGTAATTTCTGCTTTCAAAGAACAGATCTGATAACTTCATCTTTTGATTAGAATCGAGAATTAGGTTTGTCATTAACGTTAACTCTTAATTAACGTTAACCCTTATGAATAGTAAAACTTTTAAATCTCAATTTTATTATTAAAAATTATAATAAAAATTGAACTCAAGCCAATTATAAGAACTTATGTCTAATTCTGCGTATTTCGTCAACTCCATCAAATCGATTTTTATTTTTGATATTTTTTAATTATATAACAAATCTTGATTTGAAATAAATATCACACGTTTTATAGCTGAAATATAGATTTTATTTGCTTCTATATAAAAATGTAGAAAAATATTATAACACTACACTGTACTTAACAGTGCTTTAAAAAATACATATTAAAAAACCAAGTTTTGTAATAATAAGTAAAAGACCTGTATTTTTGATTACACTAACACCACAAATAGTTTTGAAAATTCTGATTTATAGAATCAGAACGGATATTCGAAATATACAATTTCATATAGAAGAACTGAGAGCTTTTATATTTAAATATAGTAATAACAGTGTCATTAATTGTATTATTAAAATACTTTAACTAATTTTAGTTATATCGCAAGTGTTTGCTCTTGAATAGAATGTTGCTAGTTTGTAAAAATCTCATATATATAATTTGCAGTTAATCGTCTGTTATTAGAATACAAGAATTTTGCTATAGAGTACATTATATCATACAATATATATTTGTTATTACTTATAATAAAAGATTTTAGTTCTATTTTTATACTATCTTCTTTTTCTCTTTAATCTCTTTAACTAACTTAGAATAACAACTAACATAAAATGTAAAAGCAAACAACTTTCATTTATTCAAACGCTTTTAAAACAGAAGGAGATATTTTATGTGCCTTGCAAAATTTTAAAATTCTTCGACGTTATGATTTTTCTTAAAAAATACATGTTTTTGACTCTTAATTCTATACACTTTTTTAACATATCTTCTTTTTACATAAAAACTAATATAGCTATGACGCAAACGTTGTACATTAAACACACAAAAATACACATAAATAAGGTGTAGTGATAATCACATATATAACATCTCTATATTTATCTTCAGATAAATGCACCTCTAACTGTGTAGAAACACATTCGTACAAAAGATAATTGACCTAATATTTTTTCCAATATATTTATTTTCATAACTGCAAACTATTTAATATCGCACATTAATTTCCTTCTTTATTTCATATAGATTAACTAGATGAAGTGTATAAAGCATCCATACTATTAAAAAAAATGTGAAATAAAATATAAACATCACTACTAGTGGTAATAGTAAAGAATTCTCTATCGCTATTCCTCCTTTTCTAAAAATACTTGCTGGCTGATGAAGAGTAGTCCATAAATTCACGGAAAATTTCACTATTGGAATGTTTATAGCACTAAAAATTCCAAATACTGCCGCTGATTTTTCGGCTCTCTCTTCGTTATCAAAAGCACCCCACAATAAAAGATATCCAATGTATAAAAAAAATAAAATCAGCATTGAAGTTAATCTCGCATCCCATACCCACCAAGTACCCCAAGTTCCCTTTCCCCAAATACTACCTGTAATTAAACACACCGCAGAAAAAACTGTTCCTGCTGGTGCAGCTGCGTGCGCAAGAACACTAGCAATTTTACTATTCCACACTAAGTAGATAAAACTAAGAATTGCAATTAACCCATATATCGCAAGAGAAAGCCATGCTGAGGGTGCATGAAGATACATGATTCTTACAATTTCTCCTTGTTTATAATCTCCTGGAGAGAAAAATAAAGCAAGAAACATCCCTACTAAAAAACATATAAAACAGAAACTTCCGATCCAAGGCAAAACTTTTTTACAAAAAGAAAAAAGATGTGTAAATTTCAGTAAAAACACCTATCTCAACAACAATTAAGTTAAAAGTTTATTTAGTTTGTTCAAACTTTTTATCAATACAATATTACAATACTGTTTTTTGAAATTATCTCAACACAAAACAACAAATTAGATTTTTTTAGTTCTATTCATTTTCCCCATATCTCAAATATATATTTGAATCTACGACAAAAAATTTCACAAACTTTGCATCAAACCTTATTAGATCAGAAACAAAAATAAAAACAAACACGACAATATGCAAATTGTTCACTATTCATTAAAACTTTAATATATGGCTATTTCTCCTATGTAAGTAAATAAACGAAATCTAAAATTAATATAGAACAATTTACTAAATAAAAATACTTGGCTTACTGAAAAAGCAGAAAAACACAACACACTTTAATTTTTATACTGTATTTTCATATTTTCAGCATAAAATAAAAGCTAACTTTGAACTCAGACATCTTAAAAATCTCATTTAAAATGATGAATTTATAAAACTTATATAATAATTATGTATATGTTTTTATTGTAATGTCAAAAAAATAATGCGCAGCTCAAATAATAGTCATCGCATCTTCTATAAAGAATTGTATAAATTCGTTACCATTCCAATAATGCATAGAAATTTTGCCTAAAACAGACTCAATATTGCTCTTCATAATAGCGGAACCAAGATGTGTACTTGCAGAACGAAATGCAATAGCTTTAATAGTAGCATAATTGTCAGTAATGAAACATTTTATATGATCAACTCCTATAATTTTAGGATTTCTAATCTTTACCCCTTGAATAATGAACCTTGGCTCAGGATTACCAATACCAAATGGTTCTAAACGTTGTAATTGATTCCATAACGATAAATTTATTGCCTTAGTAGTTATTATACAGTCAGCTCTTAAATCTTTATCGGGTGTAAGGTGCGCAAATCTTTCAGTAAAAAAATCATATAAATCATTTATTTTGCTTTCTTTAATTTCAAAACCTGCCGCCATACTATGTCCACCGCCTTCAATAATTAGGTTTATAAATTTTGCAGAAAGAACCGCAGCGCCAATATCAATCCCTGGAATTGATCTGCAACTAGCTTTTCCTACTTTATTATTTAACGATATTACTATCGTTGGTAAATGAAATCGATCTTTTAATCTTGACGCAATTATGCCAATAATGCCATGGTGCCAATTACCACTTACCATTATAAAACTCGTATATGATTTTATGGATTTTTCTACTTGTGTTATCGCCTCTAAAACAGAAGAGTTTTCCATTAATTTTCTTGTATTATTCAACTCTATTAATTTTAACGCAATAGCATACGCTTCTTCTTTATCTTCTGTAGAAAGTAGCCTCGCACCAAGAGATGCATCTCCAATTCTTCCTCCGGCATTTATGCATGGCCCAATATTAAAACTGAGAAGAGAAACATTTGGTTTTTGGAGAATACCTAATATATCAAATAAAACACGTAAACCAATATTTTTTCTTGCTGACATAACTTTTAATCCTTGCGAAACAAATGCTCTATTAAGATCTGTAATTTCCATAACATCACAAACAGTGCCAAGAGCAACCAAATCTAATAGATCAAATAAATTCGGTTCTTTTTTTTTCTTTTTAGTAAAAAATCCTTGCTCTCGTAGACTCTTATTAAGAGCGACAACTAATAAAAAAGAAACTCCAACTGCTGCAATATTAGTATAGGATGAGTTTTCATCAATGCGATTTGGATTAACAATAGCTACAGCACTTGGTAGCTTTTCTGCGCCAAGATGATGATCAATAACTATAATATCAAGATCTAAGTTTTTAGCGCTTTCTATCGGTTGATATGCAAGTGTACCACAATCAACTGCGATACATAAATCAACTTTGTTCTTTTTGAATTGCAATAAGGCATCTAAATTTAACCCATAGCCCTCATTAACACGATCTGGAATATAGACTGTAGAATTTATATCAATTGCTTTTAAATACCTATTAATCAATGCCGATGATGTTGCGCCATCAACATCATAATCGCCAAATATTGCTATATTTTCACTATTATTTACTGCTCGTATTATGCGCAAAACAGCTTTATTCATATCAAGAAGATGAAAAGGATCCGGTAGTAGAAATTTAATCAGTGGATACAAAAAGCCATCTGCATTTTCTGAATTAATACCACGGGCAAGAAGTATTCTTGCTAGAATTTCTGATAATTCAAATTTTTGAGTGAGAGCTAAAATCTCCCTCTGATCTACATCATGAAGTCTCCATAGGGCGTCTTTTATGCTGCGCTTTTTGATATTAAAAAGCATATATATATTATATGTAAAACAAAAACCACTCTATCAAAATTTTTGATTTAGCTCTATAATAGCTATCTATAATATTAGAAACAAAACAATTTATTTTTTTTAATGTTTTAATTATTTGCTGTTTGTAAAAAAAATCGCATAATTTTAACTAATATCTACTAACAAAATTTATGAACATTAATAAAATTACAGCGTCAATTTTACTTTCCGGATTAATTATTGTAACGATCAGCAACATAGTTGATATGTTTTATAATCCAAAAAAATATGAAATTGAACACCAAACAATAGTGGCTCCTTCTGTAGGTAATGACTTTTACCAAAAAATTGAGCAAATAGCACTTGATATTAATACACTTATGCAAAATGCTAGTTTTGAGAAAGGCAAATTGGCAGCAAAAAAATGTGTAGCTTGTCATAGTTTTGAAAAAGATGGAATAAATAAAGTAGGACCGAATTTATGGAATATAGTTGGAAATAAAAAGGGTCATCTTGGCAGTTCATTTAACTATTCAAGAGCAATCCTAGACAAAGGAGGAAAGTGGGGATATGAGGAACTATTCGCTTTTCTTAAACATCCAAAAACTTATATAAAGGGTACACGTATGGCATTCGCAGGTATTTCTAATCCTCAAGAAATTGCAGATTTGATTAGTTATTTGCGTCAACTAAGTGATAATCCTGTTGATCTACCAAAATAAAAATATGAATTTTTACAAATTATCTTACAAAAGTGGTGATTATATAGCATATCGAAAACTACAGGGAAAAAAAGCTTCCATAGTCTTTTTTGGCGGCTTTGCATCGAATATGAATGGAACTAAAGCAACTGCTATTTACAAATTTTGCCAGGAGAATGATGTAGCACTTGTGTTATTTGATTACTTTGGTCATGGATATTCAAGTGGAAATTTTACTGATTATACTATAAGTGATTGGCAAAAGAATTGCATTGATGTAATCAACGCATTAACTACTGATAAACAAATAATTATAGGTTCGAGTATGGGAGTATGGCTTATGTTACTCATTGCTCCTAAATTCTTAGAAAGAATTAGAGCACTAATTTGTGTATCATCCGCTCCTGATTTCACTGAAAATTTAATATTCAAGCAATTGTCAAGTAAACAAAGAAAAGAATTAGATTCCAAAATGATAATATCATTTGCCTCAGGGAATTGTATATATAAAATAACTAAGAATTTAATAGAAGACGGCAAAAAAAATCTTCTTCTGACTAAAAAAAATATAGATATAGATTCCTCTATACGTTTATTACATAGCATTAACGATAAAGATGTTCCTTATCAAATTTCATTAGATTTAGCTGAAAAGATCAAATCAACTGATGTTGAAGTACGTTTAATAAAATCAGGAGGACATAATATGTCCGATAACAATTCATTAAAAATTTTATTTCAGATTATTAAAGAATTTTTACCACTTTAATAATTAAAGTTAGCGAAAAACCCTTTCAAAAAAAAGGTATCGAATTTATAATTAATACTTATTTTATCTTTAACATCCTATGTATTAAACTAATAAAGCTACACTTTGTTCTAATTTATAATTGAGTTACTATGCTGTTACTTTTCAAAGTATTGAATATGAAATATAACTTGACTCATATAGTTATTACATTTTTTGCTTTTTTCTTACTTTTATTAAAGTACCTAAATAGCTATAATTATAAAGATTAATTGTAGTTAATTCTGCTATAGATAACAATGTAAATAATAGGAGAAAAGCTTTAGACATTAATACGTAAATGTATATTAAGTTGCAGAGAGAATGTTTATTTGCAAATTTCAATCATTTATATGGCTTCAAGAGGTAAAATATGAGCAAAAAAATTAGAATAGAGTCGGATAGCTTAGGCGAAATGAAAGTACCAAGTGAACATTACTGGGGAGCGCAAACACAGCGTTCTTTAGAAAATTTTAAAATTGGCACAGAAAAAATGCCAGAACATGTAATTGAAGCATTAGCAATAGTAAAGCTTGTAGCAGCGCGTATAAATATAAAATATGGTGCTATAGACAGAAAAATAGGAAATGCAATTTGCACAGCTGCGCAAGAAATAATAGACGGCAAATTCAACAATGAATTCTCACTTGTTGTATGGCAAACTGGATCTGGAACTCAAACTAACATGAATATTAATGAAGTAATTAGTAATCGCGCAATAGAAATTTTAGATGGTAATTTAGGCAGTAAATCTCCAGTACATCCAAATAATCATGTGAATTTTGGTCAATCATCAAATGATACTTTCCCAACAGCAATGCATATAGCGGCAGCAAAACAAATAAATCTTTCTCTCATTCCAAATCTCGAAGTTTTATATAAAGCACTTAATGCTAAAGTTCGAGAATTTAAAAATATAATAAAAGTTGGACGTACTCATTTGCAAGATGCAATACCAATGACACTTGGACAGGAATTTTCTGGCTATGCAATTCAAGTTAAAAAAGGAATAGAAAGAATAAAATCAACTCTAAATAATGTATATGAACTTGCACAAGGTGGTACTGCTGTTGGTACTGGACTTAATACAAAAAAGGGATTTGCTGAAGATTTCGCCAAAGAAGTAGCAAAAATTACTAATCTTCCATTTATTTCAGCAAAAAATAAATTTGAAGCGTTAGCGACAAATGATGCTCTAGTTGAATTAAGTGGAGCACTTAATACAGTTGCAACTAGTCTAATGAAAATTGCAAACGATATAAGATTGCTTGGCTCTGGTCCAAGATGCGGAATTGGAGAAATAATATTGCCAGAAAATGAACCAGGCTCCTCAATTATGCCAGGTAAGGTGAATCCAACTCAATGCGAAGCAATAACTATGGTATGCGCCCAAATTATGGGAAATCACGTTACTGTGACAATCAGTGGCTCAAATGGTCATCTTGAACTAAATGTATTTAAGCCAGTAATAATTTATAATATCCTGCAATCTATAAGACTTCTAGCTGATGCAAGTTTAAATTTTGCAGAAAAATGTATAATCGGCATTAAAGCGAATAAAAATAGAATAAAAAATCTGCTCAGTCAATCATTAATGTTAGTCACCATACTAAATATACATATAGGATATGATAATGCAGCAAAAATAGCAAAACTTGCTTACAAAGCAGGTATTACTCTAAAGGAAGCTGCAATAAAACTTAATTTGCTTACCGAAGAAGAGTTT
Organism: Wolbachia endosymbiont of Meromenopon meropis; assembly: GCA_029784595.1. Classification (GTDB taxonomy): domain Bacteria; phylum Pseudomonadota; class Alphaproteobacteria; order Rickettsiales; family Anaplasmataceae; genus Wolbachia. Next base: position 24,831 of record JAJETZ010000005.1, read on the forward strand.
GAAAGAATAGTAAAACCAGAAGAAATGGTGTAAATTTACAAATTAAAACTTATCATTAATATTCAAATCAACTTAAATTTCGTTTATTTCCTTATTTTATCAACATTTCATGTTCTTTGCACCATGCATTCATAATTATCACTTTATAACAAACAATATAAAACTTATTTATAAATTTTAGCTCAATTTATAAGAAAAAATGAGGTTTTATCATAATCACACCTTTTTCTCAACTCTTAATAAAGTTGCAAATTAACTCATAAAAAAGACTACCTATAAGGTAGTAATACCATAATTAAAAAACAAATATACAAAACTCTACTATATTTTGATATTAAAGAGAAAGCGAAATCTTATTATAAATCTATAATAACAAAAGAGAAACTTCAATCTATTTTAGAATACAAACAAAATTAAACTTTCCCGAATGGAAAACTTCAACGCTTTCACCACACAGCACTCTCTTAAATTAAAAAGAGAAACTAATATTGGTCACTAAAAACTTGCTTTATTCTTCATTTGTATATTTTGAAAAATCTCATCATTTACACATTCCAATCTTGTTCAAAGAACATAACTCCACGATCAGTAAGTGGATGATTAAGTAATTGTTTTAGTATTTTTGCTGACATAGTAATCGAATCAGCACCAAGCATTGCAGCCTTCACAGCATGTTTTGTACTCCTTACAGATGCAACAAGAATTTTAGTATCAAACCCATAATTAGAATATATAGCACATATCTCTTCTATCAGAGATATACCATCATAACTGATATCGTCAAGACGACCAACAAAAGGAGAAACAAAAGAAGCACCAGCCTTAGCAACAAGCAGTGCCTGCCCAGGAGAGAAACACAGAGTCATGTTAATAGGTATTTTATGCTGAGTCCATAATTTTTTACAAGAAATCAATCCTTCATGTGTAGTGGGTAACTTAATTACAATATTGCTAGCAATCTTCGATAATTCAATTCCATCTCTAATCATATCTTCATGATTCTTTGCAATAACCTCTACACTAACAGGACCTTCTATAATAGAGCATATCTCACTTATTAAATCTTTATACTTATCTCTACACCCAGATTTTACTATCAAAGTAGGATTAGTTGTTATGCCGTCAACAAATTCTTTCAATTCTTTGATTTCATTCAAATCAACACTATCAAGAAAAATTTTCACATTGCCCTCTAATACTAATTACTAACATATAATATAAAAACTTACTAGCTGTAATAACTCAATCGTATATTCATACTCTTATTCTTTAAAAGCTTTTCATCATGAATCATACAATCAAAAACTTGGACTCGATTTGCTATAATATTACATTTGCAGTTTGCAACTTCCAATACACCACCACGATCAAGTACAATTTTTTCCTTTTTTCTATTGTTCATCTTAACAGTAATAATGCCAGGTATTAAATAAATTAAATAGGGAGAATGATGAGCTAAAACCATTAGTTCACCTTCAAGCCCATTTATAGAAATAGAAACTATCTTATCGAAAATAATTTGATTATCTGGAGAAAAAAAAAATACTTTGAAAGTATTCATAATCTTTAATTTTTAATTCTAATTTTAGTTTCAGACTTTATTAATTCAGCTTTCCTTATTGCCTCATTCACATTACCTACCATATAAAAAGCAGCTTCTGGCAAATGATCGTATTTACCTTCAAGAATCTCTTTAAAACTAGAAATAGTATCAGAAAGCGATACAAATTTCCCAGACATACCAGTAAATACCTCTGCAACATAAAAAGGTTGAGAAAGAAATTTCTGAATCTTGCGAGCTCTATTAACAATGATTTTATCATCATCAGATAATTCATCCATACCAAGTATGGCAATAATATCTTGCAGTGATTTATAAGATTGCAATATACGCTTTACCTCAGAAGCCACTTTATAATGCTCATCGCCAACGATTTCAATAGACAGAGACTGAGAAGTTGAATCAAGTGGATCAACAGCGGGATATATTCCCATTTCAGCCATTTGCCTTGATAATACTGTAGTTGCATCTAGATGAGAAAACGTGGTGGCAGGAGCTGGATCAGTTAAATCATCTGCGGGAACATATATAGCTTGCACAGAAGTAATGGAACCTGAAATAGTTGAAGCTATCCTCTCTTGCATTGCGCCCATATCTGTTGCAAGAGTTGGCTGATAGCCGACGGATGAAGGTATTCTTCCAAGAAGGGCAGAAACCTCGGAACCAGCTTGGGTAAAGCGGAAAATATTATCTACAAAAAATAAAACATCTTGATTTTCACGATCACGAAAATATTCTGCCATAGTTAAAGCTGTTAAGGCAACTCTAGACCTAGCTCCTGGAGGTTCATTCATCTGACCATAAACTAAAACAGCTTGAGATTTTTCATGCTCATCTATATCTATTACGCCTGAAGCAATCATTTCCTGATAAAGTTCATTACCTTCACGCGTTCTTTCTCCTACACCAGCAAATACAGAAAATCCTTTATGGGCTTTTGCTATGTTATTAATCAATTCCATTATCAAAATTGTTTTACCAACACCAGCTCCACCAAACAAACCAATTTTTCCACCTTTAAGATAAGGCGCAAGAAGATCTATAACTTTTATCCCTGTAACTAAAACTTCTTCCTGTATCTTCTGTTCAGTAAAACTTGGAGGCGCTCTATATATAGATTGCAAATCATATTTTCCTTTCAAAGGACCACATTCGTCTATAAGCTCTCCCACAACATTGAAAACTCTACCTAAAATTGAACGTCCAACTGGAACTGATATTGGCGCGCATGTATCAATGAATTCATCATTTCTCGATACACCATCAGTACTATCCATAGCAATGCAACGAACCGTACCGTCACCTATATGCTGCGAAACTTCCAAGACTAATTCTTTACCTCTATACTTCAGTTTACTTTTTAAAGCATTAAATATTTTAGGTAATTCACCTTCAAATTTTAAATCAACAACCGCTTGAGTTACCTTAACCGTTTTACCTATATTCATTCCTTTATTTCTATCCTTAAATATTTTCCTATAATAAAGCCTTGACAGAGAACTTCTCAATAAAATATTTATATCATTATAAAGAAATTTTGCAATAGCATTTACTGATTACGTCTTATCATAAACAATGCAAATGCATTTAAAAGCCAAGTAATAATAAATATTACTAAACTAAGCGCATAAGCAGCAAGTGTTTGCACACTATTAAAATCCTGATCTCCTGTGAGTAATGTAGCAATCTGTACAGTAATAGTAGTAACTGAATTGAGAGGATTAAAAGTCAAGTTTGAATTGATTCCTGCAGCCATCAATACTATCATTGTCTCTCCCATTACTCTCGAAATTGATAATAAAATTACACTTAAAATTGTCGGCATCGCACAAGGTATCGTTATATGCCATATGGTTTCTGCTGGAGTAGCTCCTAATGCCATAAAACCGTAGCGTAAGCTCTTTGGAACAGATCTAATTGCATCTTCCAATAAAGAAATAATAAAAGGGAGAATCATTATTCCAATCGATAACCCAGCAACTAATGCACTTTCTGAGTGTATATTCAAACCGAAAAAATTTGCTACTTTTTTTACAAAAGAGGATAAAAATACAACAGAGAAATATCCATATACAACTGTAGGAATAGCAGATAGAACTTGTAAGGTTGTGTTAACAACATAACGTACTTTTTCGCTTGCATATTCGCTAATATATATTGCAGAAAACAAACCAAATGGAACAGCAACTAACATTGCTACAATAGTTACAACTAACGTACCAATTAAAAGTGGAATTATACCAAAACATCTCATTTCTTTCCCATCTAAAGCTACTACATTATAATTCCATCTCAGGCAGAGTAAAAATTCTGAAATAGTTACTTTTTTAAAAAAAAGAATAGATTGGGCAAGAATAGATAATATTACAAATGTTGTGATAAAAAACGATATTGCTAAAGCAATAAACAGCAAAAATCTAATCATGTTACCACTTCTACTTTTAAGCATAAAAGTAAAAATAAAAAAAAATAACGCTACAAAGATATAGGTCATTAAGTAGTCACCATAAAGCAATAGAAAGCAGGTCACTATCCATATACAACTAAGATATAAATAAAATTTTACCTTACTCACTTGCCTAAAGCAAAATAAAAGAATTAGTAGCGTAGGTATGATGTAGATTGTTGTCAACAAATTCATCTATTGAATTTTTGAATTTTATTTCACAAGATACAATTTCAAGATTGTTTAAATATAATTTTGATCATCATTTAAAAATGAAGTATAAAATAAATTATTAATGGTTAATTATAGTTATAAAAACAATGAAGAGGACATTTCAACCAAAAAATTTGATAAGAAAGCGCAGACATGGTTTTCGCTTGCGCATGGCAACAAGAGCTGGAAGAAAAATTCTTAAAAGACGTCGCTCCTTAGGATGTAAAAAATTGTGTGCATAATTAAGTTGTCAAGTATAAAAAAAAAGAGTTTTCGTTTGCTTTTAAAAATGGGCTAGCGTCTGGTAATCTTTTTTGTCGTGAACTTTATATATCATTATTCGCTACAAAGGAGAAAGAACCTGAAAAGTATATTCATACCGTTAGAATAGGCCTAGTTATCAGTAAAAAAACCGGAAAGGCTGCAAAAAGAAACAAAATTAAAAGACGATTACGAGCACTTGCTAGATTTATCATCTCAAATATAGACAATGTGGGATATTATTACATAATACTAACACATAAAAACATTATGGAAGCAAGTTACAAAAACTTAAAAAAAAATCTGATTACTTGTCTAAAAAAAATAAAACAAAAAAATCTCAATTAAAGTGTTTACAACAATATTATTTATGATAACATGGGTAAAGTTTTTAAAAATAGTTAATGGGTGTGATGAATGACAGAACGCATAAATGAGGGGAATAACATAAGCTTTGGTCAGATGTATGAGCCTTTGTTCCCATCTAGAGAAAAAAGAGGGGGAACTTGGATAGATTGGGCATCAGCATTTCTTCAGCAAGAAATATTACTAAAAAATGCAAGAAGCAGTACAGTGCTGCCAGAAATCAGCCGCTCTCCCTCAAGAGAAAAGAACCAACTGGAAGAAGTCGGAACAATATTAAACGATATAGAAAACGACAGGCACGTAAGAAAGAAAAGGCAGCGTGGCTAGAACGAACGAGATACTTGGTTTATAAGAGTTAGTGATAACGCAAACGTCCCTGGGTAAGCAACTTCCTTCCCCCTTCACCGATGATAAAAAGATTTTAGTAAACTTGGCAGCGACCTACTCTCCCTTTTACAAGTACCATCGGCGCTAAAAAGTTTCACTTCCGAATTCGAGATGGGATCGGGTGTTTCATTTTTGCTATGGCTACCAAGTCAACAAAAATCTCCAATTCAATAAAATCCAGCTTAATGCTTAACACTGCATATACACAAACAGAAAGCAAACAAATCAGTCAGGCTATTAGTACTAGTTAGCTTAACATGTTACCATGCTTCCACATCTAGCCTATCAACGTGGTGGTCTTCCACGGCCTTATTTGGGAAATCTTTTTGAAGAGGGTTTCTTGCTTATATGCTTTCAGCAATTATCCCATCTATACTTAGCTACCCAGCAATGCTATTGGCATAACAACTGGTACACCAGAGGTATATCCATCTCGGTCCTCTCGTACTAGAGTCAGATCTTCTCAAATTTCCTTCACCCACGGCAGATAGAAACCGAACTGTCTCACGACGTTCTAAACCCAACTCACGTATCACTTTAATCGGCGAACAGCCGAACCCTTGGGACCTTCTCCAGCCCCAGGATGTGATGAGTCGACATCGAGGTGCCAAACGGTGTCGTCGATATGAACTCTTGAACACCATCAGCCTGTTATCCCCGGCGTACCTTTTATCCGTTGAGCGATGACCCTTCCATACAGAATCACCGGATCACTATGACCGACTTTCGTCTCTGCTTGGCTTGTCAGCCTCGCAGTCAGGCAAGCTTATGCCATTGTACTATCAAGCTGATTTCCGACCAGCTCTAGCTTACCTTCGCACGCCTCCGTTACATTTTAGGAGGCGACCGCCCCAGTCAAACTACCCACCATACAATGTCCCAGTCTCAGATAATGAGACATAGTTAGATATCAAAAGTGTAAAGGGTGGTATCTCAGGGTTGACTCCATTGTAGCTAGCGCTGCAACTTCAAAGTCTCCCACCTATCCTGCACATCACGCCCTTAATAACAATATAAAGCTGTAGTAAAGGTGCACGGGGTCTCTTCGTCTAACCGCGGGTACCCCGCATCTGCACGGGGAATTCAATTTCGCTGAATTGATGTTGGAGACAGCGGAGAAATCGTTACGCCATTCGTGCGGGTCGGAACTTACCCGACAAGGAATTTCGCTACCTTAGGACCGTCAGTGTTACGGCCGCCGTTTACTGGGGCTTCAATTCAGAGCTAATACACCCCTCCTATTAACCTTCCAGCACCGGGCAGGCGTCAGACCCTATACTTCCACTTACGTGTTTGCAGAGTCCTGTGTTTTTAGTAAACAGTCGCTACTCCCTATTTTGTGCCACCTGTTAATAGTTGCCTAAAAACAGGCTACCCTTCTCCCGAAGTTACGGGTATAATTTGCCGAGTTCCTTCAACATCATTCTTTCAACACCTTAGTATACTCTACCCATCCACCAGTGTCGGTTTACGGTACGGCCTCATAAATAATATAAGTGCTATTTCCTGGAGCTTCTTTTAAGCACAAGTCAATCCAATTAGACCTATACAAATACAAAACCCGTCACACTTAAGAGGTTCAGGAATATTAACCTGATTGCCATCGACTACTCCTTTACGGACTCGCCTTAGGAACCGACTAACCCTACGCAGATTAACTTAACGTAGGAATCCTTAGATTTTCGGTGAGAGTGTTTTTCACACTCTTTTACGCTACTTATGTCAGCATTCTCACTTCTGATATCTCCAGCAATCTTCACAAATTGCCTTCACAGACTTACAGAACGCTCCGCTACCGCGCTTATCGGTTTTAATTAATAAGCACTCACATCTTCGGTATACAGCTTTAGCCCCGGTACATTTTCAGCGCAGAAAAACTTATTTAGACAAGTGAGCTGTTACGCTTTCTTTAAAGGATGGCTGCTTCCAAGCCAACCTCCTAGCTGTAATGGTTTTTCCACTTCCTTCCCCACTTAGCTGTAATTTTGGGACCTTAGATAGTGATCTGGGCTGTTTCCCTCTTCACCACGGACTTAGCACCCGCAGTGTGTCTATTGTAGAATTAACCATTGGTATTCGGAGTTTAGTTAGATTTGGTAAGACGGTGAGTCCCCCTAGTCTATCCAGTGCTCTACCCCCAATAATATAAATACAACGCTCTACCTAAATAGATTTCGCGGAGAACCAGCTATTTCCAGGTTTGATTGGCCTTTCACCCCTAATCACAACTCATCCAATAATGTTGCAACATTAACTGGTTCGATCCTCCAGTATGTTTTACCATACCTTCAATCTGGTCATGACTAGATCACCTGGTTTCGGGTCTAATCTATAAAACTAAACGCCCTATTCAGACTCGCTTTCGCTATGCCTACACCTATCGGCTTAAGCTTGCTCTATAGACTAACTCGCTGACCCATTATGCAAAAGGTACGCTGTCACTCTAATGAAAACAACTATAAAAAAATCTCATAGCAGAAAACATAGAGCTCCAACTGGTTGTAAGCACTTGATTTCAGATTCTATTTCACTCCCCTCCAGGGGTTCTTTTCACCTTTCCCTCACGGTACTTGTTCACTATCGGTCGCTAAGGAGTATTTAGGCTTGGAGGATGGTCCCCCCATATTCAAACAGGATTTCACGTGTCCCGCCCTACTTAAGTATTTGAAAATTTTCTACCTGTACAGGACTATCACCTTCTATGGTTACTCTTTCCAGAATATTCCAATTCTTATTCTCAAATCACTAGCCTTTTCCGCTTTCGCTCGTCACTACTAACAGAATCTCAGTTGATTTCTTTTCCTTTGGTTACTTAGATATTTCAGTTCACCAAGTTTGCTTTGCACATCGATTTGATATGCAATAACTAGTTAAACTAGTTAGGTTCCCCCATTCGGAAATCTGCGAATCAAAACTTGTTGACAATTCCTCGCAGCTTATCGCAGCCTGCCACGTCCTTCATCGCCTCTTAACGCCAAGGCATCCATCAAGTGCTCTTAAAAATTTATTCACTCAACTACATGTAGTATATGCAGAATTAAGCATTATCGAAACTGAATTGAGATTAAATTAATCTCTACCATAAAACTTGTCAAACATCCAAAAATTAAATCAATTTCGTACATCTTAAAAACTAATGAGCTGCGTGTCAACGTTTTTTACATAAAATATTTACTTACATTAACAACAATAATAATATACTTGTAATCCTGAGCGGCTTAAATTTATACTTTAGAAGTGGAGTATTTTAAAATAGAATTACGTACAATTTTAAAAAATCAATGAAAAAAATACTACAAAATGCAAAATGCTTCGAAAGTCAAATCTACTCAAAAATGATAGTAAGTAACAAATATATTTAGAATATATGAAAGGTAATTCACCCTTTATAATTATAATTTTAAGTTTTATTAGCAAGTTAATCGGTATATTTAGTATTAAAAATACTAAGCGGTTTGCTCTAAAGCAATACAACAGTATCTACGGAGAAGCAGCGGCACTTTTTGAAAAATCCAGAAATTTACTCAATACTAATATTGAAATAGGTTTATATCATTTCTATAAAGGTCACATATCAGATGCAAAGTTAAGATTTTGGCTAATCAGTCTATTCTATAGCAACTTACCAGTAGTTTTATATAACATTGGAAGATGTCATTTTGCAATGGGAAACATTAGTAAAGCTCTTACCTATTTAATCAAGACACTAAAACTAGATAATAGTTATGAAGAAGCTTCTTATTATATAAATAAAATGATAAACCCAACATTAATCACAAAATTGCCTAAAAATCTCATAAAGCAGTATTTTGATTACACTGGTGAGTATTTTGTTGAGCATTGGTTAATAGCTAAGCAATATAGAGGACATGAACTAACACACATGGTTATTACAAAAATCTTCAATAATTCTACTTCTGAACTCAATATACTCGATCTTGGTTGCGGAACTGGAATATGTGGTCATTTTTTCAAAATACACAATACTGGAAGCTGTATAACAGGAGTTGATATTTCAAACAGAATGTTAAATATTGCCAGAGGATGTTTTATAAAAGGCAAGCCGGTTTATAATGAATTAATTCATATAGAAATGACAGATTTTTTAAAACAAGAAAGAAATCATTTATATGATGTCATTATTTTTACTGAAGTGTTACACTATTCATATGATTTCACAGCAGAATTAAGATTAGCAAAGGCATCTATGAGCACAAAGGGAGCAATTATATGCTTAATAAGAAGAAAGGAAGGTGAAGGTGTTGACTTTGTAAATAAAGGAGATTATTTTTGTCACTCAGAAAGTTACGTCCAATGCGTTGCAAAAGAAATAAATATGCAAATAAGTTATATGAGTTACTGCAAAATATATGGGAGTCAGGTTAATGGCATTTTGTTCGCACTGCAGAATCCACAAAAAAAAAATGAAGAGTCCGATTTAGGTTCTTTGTTGCTCAAGCAGAATAGCAATAAATAAGAAGATGGAATATTTATGAGTAATATCACTATTGATCACGAAAAAAATGGTAAGTTAACTAACTTTGGAAAAGCAGTACTATCAGATAGATATTTAATAGATAATGAGAGTTATCAAGATCTTTTCATACGTATTGCTAGTTATTATTCTGACAACAAAGAACATGCGCAACGTCTCTATGATTACATGAGTAATTTATGGTTCATGCCTTCAACGCCAATACTTAGTAATGGCGGTACCAAAAGAGGATTGCCTATCTCTTGTTTTCTTAATGAAACTGAGGATAGTTTGCAGGGAATAGTTGATTTATGGAATGAAAATGTGTGGCTTGCAGCGCGTGGAGGGGGTATAGGTAGCTACTGGGGTAATCTGCGTTCAATTGGCGAAAGTGTTAAGGGCAGTGGTAAAACATCCGGAATTGTACCATTCATTGTAGTGCAAAACGCCCTAACGCTTGCAATCAGTCAAGGATCTTTGAGAAGAGGCAGTTCAGCAGTTTATCTTCCTGTATTTCACCCAGAGATAGAAGAGTTTCTTGACATACGAAAACCAACAGGAGGCGATCCGAACCGCAAAGCATTAAATATACATCATGCCGTAATAGTAAATGATAAATTCATGCAAGCTGTTGAGAGTAACTTAGAATGGAATTTAGTCAGTCCACATAATAACAAAATTATTTCAACTGTTAAAGCACGTGATATATGGATCAAAATATTAACAGCAAGAATTGAAACAGGAGAACCTTACATTATTTTTCTTGATGCAACAAATAATAATAAACCCGAATCTTATAAAAGACTCAATTTAGATATTAAAATGTCAAACCTGTGTAGTGAAATTACTTTAACTACTGGCTATGATCATCTAAATAAACCTCGTACTGCTGTGTGTTGTCTATCGTCAGTTAATCTTGAATACTACGAAGAATGGAAAAACAATGAACTCTTCATAGAAGATGTAATGCGTTTTCTTGATAATGTATTGGAAGATTTTATAAATAAAGCACCAAGCCAGATACAACGCGCAAAATACTCTGGAATAAGAGAACGTAGCATAGGTCTTGGTGTTATGGGCTTTCATTCATTTCTACAGAGTAAAATGATTCCTTTTGAATCAGTAACGGCACAACAATGGAACAAAAAAATATTTAAGTATTTACACAAGCAGGCAGATATAGTTTCTAAGAAGCTAGCAGAAGAGAAAGGAGCTTGTCTTGATGCTAGAGAAATTAATCTAATGGAGAGATTTACGCATAAGCTAGCTATTGCTCCAACTGCCTCAATTTCCATTATTGCAGGCAACACTTCTCCAGGGATAGAACCATATGCAGCAAATGTATTTACACAAAAAACACTAACGGGCTCATTTGTGGTGCGGAATAAGTTCCTACAAAGACTATTAGCAAAGAAAAATCAAGATAATGATAAAATATGGTCCTCAATTTCAATAAATGAAGGTTCTGTGCAACACTTAGATTTCCTTAGTGAAAATGAAAAGTTAATATTTAAAACGGCATATGAGCTTGATCAAAGATGGATTATAGAACACGCAAGTGATAGAACGCCTTATATTTGTCAATCTCAATCAGTAAATTTGTTTTTACCTGCAAACGTACATAAACGTTACCTACACAAGATACATATGCTTGCTTGGAAAAAGGGTCTAAAAAGTTTATATTACTGCAGATCACAATCAATGCAGAGAGCAGATAAGGTTTCGCATGACATATTTAAGAAAGGTAAAATATTACAACAAAAAACTGATATTGATTATGATGAATGCTTATCATGTCAGTAAATGCTATACAGAAATCTACATAAATTTTTAAAATCTATTCCAAAAAACAGATGCATAATGTGTCTCGACATGGGAGAAAAACGAATAGGTATAGCATTCAGTGACAAAACGCAGATCATAGCAACAGCTCGTAACGTATACTACAGAAAAAATATAAGTAAAGATTTAGGCTATCTAAATAGATTATTTAAGGAAAATGAAGCTGGATCAATAGTGATAGGAATGCCACTAGAAATAAAAAAAACAAGTCAGTGGTGCGAAATTATAATGCAATTTGCAAATAAAATAATAAAAAAATGCGAAACAAATGTGTATCTTCAGGATGAAAGCTTATCAACATCTATGGCAACTTACACGCTAAAGATTACCGGAATATCGATTACAAAATCAAAAAAAATAGATGATAAAATTGCTGCATGTATTATTTTACAACGAACGCTAGACAAAATAAATACAATTAGTTTAAATACGTAAATTACGTAGGTAATATTGCATAACCTAAAAACTTAAAATAAATTTCAAGAAAATTATACTCTTTAAATAAAGAAAACGTGTAATATCTAAGATATATGAAGTTCTCGTAGAGAGTTATGAGATAAACTACCAATTAGTTAATTTAAAATCTCTGTAGTGATTATTGTGAAATACACGAAGAGTCTTTCTTTTGATGTTTTCAACAAACGACTTTTATATAAACTCGTTTGAGCTTTCGTCGTATAGATAAAAATAAAACCTAACTATAAAGTTATACAGTGGACACGACATGAAAAAGTGAATTACAAAACATAAACATCAATTTTACACCTTAATATTATTCAAGGTCTCTATACACAATAGAGCATATAGCTAAATAATAGCTTTACTATTATTTGCTATTATCAATAGATAATGTAATTTAGATAAATACTATCTAGTAACTTTCCACTCTACTTGTCAAATAATTTTTTGAAACGAAAATTAGAATTCAATCAGAAATAACCAGAGTTTAATAGAGCTGTTGCAGTTAGGAGCAACTAAATCGATTCTGATTACAAATGAAGAAATTAATTGATAATAATTTAAAGAAATTAAAAGTATACTACTTTTATGACAATATCATGTGTTAATAAATCTTAATATCAAAACTAAGAAATATCTATATTACTGTGATAAATTTATAAAAATAATAAAAACGTAACTACCTTCTAAGGTGTTAAATATTTATGCTTTATATTGTCTATAGACTTAATTACTCATTGATTTTTATAATATACTTTCCCATCGCGCAGAGACAATTCACGAATTATACTGGTAATATAGAATGATGAGATTGCTTGGTAGAAAAATTAAGTGCACTTTAATTAACTAATTCAAAGTAAATCACTTTCATTATCCTCATAATATCAAAGAGCAGCATTTATTTAACTAGACTCAAAATAATTATCCGCTATTGCAAGAATCATAAATACGAATGTTACATGCAGTCGTTAATGAAGTTTTAACAAGATTACCTTACTAAACAACTCGCTACAATAATCCAATTTCGTTATTGACACATCCACCCTAACTTATAAATAATAAAATGTACTAAGTGTAAATATGATAAATATCGATTCGTAACAAAAATGTTCAAACATAGTGGTCCAAAAAAATTGGAATCTATAGTGGAAAACTATGTATTAAAATGTGTAAAAAATAAGCTAAGTAAAAATGAAGTACGTCTTATTCTAAACTGGAGAAGAATAGTGGGAGAACAAATAGCGGAATGTACTAAGCCAAAAAAGATCTTGTATGCACAGAATACAAATTCTGGTATTTTACATCTCGTAGTAACCAATGGTAGCAAAACAACAGAAATACAGCATATGATTTCGCTTATAATGGAAAAAATCACAATATTTTTTGGCTATAAGGCCGTATACGGTATAAAAATTAAGCAAGAAAGTATTGACTATCTTGCCACATTAGATAGTCTGGATAACTGAAATAAATTATAACATATCTAATAATGAGCAAAATCTGCGAATTGACGAATAGAAAGAAGTCTTTTGGTAACAAAGTATCGCATTCGAATCGTAAAACAAAACGCACCTTTCTCTTGAATTTGTGCAATGTTACTTTGATCAGCAACATATTGAACAAAAAATTCAAATTTCGCGTAGCGTCAAGAACTTTAAGAACTATAGATTATAGAGGTGATTTAGATGCTTTTTTGCTCAATACAAGAACGATTAAATTAAGTGATAGGGCGCAAAAAATAAAAAGGAAGTTGAAAAAAGCTCTAATAAAACAAAAAAATAGAGAATTAGCTGTTGCAGATGTGTAGTAAGCCTATGTGGCTCAAGGTAAGAGCTCCAACTGGTAAAGCATTTAATGAGATCTTAGATACTGTACGATCGTATAATCTTCATACAGTATGCGAGGAAGCTGCGTGTCCAAATATTGGTGAGTGTTGGAATAAGCATCATGCTACTGTTATGATTCTTGGCTCTGTTTGCACTCGTGCTTGCGCATTTTGCAACGTTACAACTGGCATTCCTGATAAATTAGATCCTCACGAGCCCGAAAATTTAGCGAAAGCAATAAAAAAGCTAAACTTAAAACATGTAGTTATTACTTCTGTTGATCGTGATGATTTACCAGATGGCGGATCAAGTCAATTTGTAAATTGCATAAAAGAAATTAGAAAAATTATTCCAAAAATTACAATAGAAATCTTAACTCCAGATTTCTTAAATAAGAAAGGTGCATTTGAAGCAGTTGCTCTCGCCTCGCCAGATGTTTATAATCATAATATTGAAACAGTGCCAAGATTATATACAAAGATAAGACCAAAAGCTCGCTATTTTTATTCATTATATATGCTAAAGGTAGTAAAACAAATCAATCCTAAGATTTTTACTAAATCAGGCCTTATGGTTGGTCTGGGAGAAACAAAAGAAGAAATATTTCAAGTTATGGACGATTTACGCAGTGCGGAAGTTGATTTTTTAACGATCGGTCAATATTTACAACCAACTCCAAAACATGCAAATATCGATAGATATATTACTCCAGAGGAATTTAAGCACTATAAATACATTGCTTATTCTAAGGGGTTTTTAATGGTTGCATCAAGTCCATTAACCAGATCCTCATATTACGCTGAAAAAAACTTTAATCAGCTCAAAGCTTGTCGTTGATTTTTTGTATGTCTTTAAATTAAATTATGACGAAAATCTAGCTCTATTTTTTTTCTAGAAAGTTAAAAGCTCGATTCAATTCCTTTCTAAATTTTGTACGCTGAAAACTTATCTTCAAAAATTATAAATGAAGACTGTTAAATTCACAGTAATCAAAGAACCATTCTATTTAAAATAGGGTATAACTATTTAGTAAGTATATTAATCAAATAATCTAGATTATAATTAAAAACTTGAAACTTATAAAAGTTGAAACTTACTATAAAAATAATATCTTTAATTATAAAACTATAATATGAAAACAATCTATCGAGAGTCATTAATAATATGATTAAAATACCTGACGCATATTATTGCATTGATTACGTTTGAAACTAAATAAAAAATGATCCAATTTCTAAACAAGATCATAACATACAACTCCTAAAATACCTCTAATATCTTTAAATTAGTTAAACACAAAATAATAATTTAATAATCATTTTTTCTTAATCAATTAAAAAGTAATTCAAACAAACTTTTAATTTATCTTACTGATAATCCTGATAATCAGAATCTGAATAGAAAAACTCTCTTATCAGAATTCAAATTGATATTAATCTATGATTAGAAAGTGAATTAGATAATTAGCAAATAAACAAGATGTGTGCAATACAGTTGCATCACACGTTATTCATTTAGAAACAAATAGGTATTTGGAATTGTAGTATATACGAAGAAAAATTTATAAGTGATTAAAATCACTAGACAATTAAAGTTTGCAACAAGCTATTGAAAGTAATTATACCCACAAAATATTCATGAGTATCAATCAATATGAATTATCAATACAATCACTCGTCATAATCAAATATCAAGAACAAAAACTTAATGTTTATTAAGTTTTTAAAATTAGAAAATTAATCAAGACTCTAATATAATAGATGCAAATAACGCATTTCAATTTTAAATTGATAACGATATAGTTTTTTTAAATATCATTCAAAAATGAATCTTAATAATTCCTAATTATTAATAATTATAAATGTTATTTTCCTTATTGATCAAGAAAAACATGTTAGCTGCTGTTTACAGCACCAACAGCTTACTAATTTGTAGTGTAGAAATTAATAATAGCGATTATCTTGCCGACAAACACTAAGAATTCACCAAAAAAATGATTTCATTTTTTCTTTTTTTTTTTTTTTGATTGACAATCGCATTTTAAATACGCCACTCTATCTTAGATCTATAT
>JAJETZ010000006.1 GCA_029784595.1 Wolbachia endosymbiont of Meromenopon meropis
TTCTTTAAATTTTAGACTCTTCTATCTTTTCGACAAGCATTAAAATGTGATTAAAGAAATGAATAAGAAATTGATTGATTAGTATCAAGAATGTAATAACGCATATTATGTCACTTTTAACTTGAGAAGTTTAGAAAGTAGAATGTTAATTAATTTAAAAAAAATTACTAAACTAATAAATAGTTCTATAAGAGTGTTTTATTGATTCTAAATCACATATATCAGTTTATGAATTTAGTAAGTTTATTCTAAATTTTGACTGTGTTTAGAATTTTACTAAATGTAAGAAAGTAAAAGAGACTTTAATAGGTGGAAATATAATAAGTAATTAAATAAGTAATTATTTGTTATCGTATAATACGATAGTGACAATAAGGTACGAAGAACCTCTTAACGTTTCTCTTTAATAAACAGTTTTATATAAATTTACTTAAATTTTTATATAAAAATATACAATTTAATTGTAAAGATAAAAAGTAAGTTTATTTTAAAAAAAAATTATGAAACATAGATATTAATTTTAATACTTTAATTATTTAAAGTTTGTACAAGTTTAAAGCTAAATAGTGATTTACATCACTATAATAGTTAGTAGTAAAGTGATTTTATCTCTCTGATATTATAGATGATGGTTGATTGAAAATTATATTTTATAATGCTTGCGTTGTTTTGGATCTAAAAGTTATGTCTTAACTTTAATAAAGTTCACATACATAAGAAAGATTGCTAACATTGTCTAGTAAAGATCTTCATTATAATTATGCCGAAACGCACAGATATAGAATCTATATTATTAATAGGGGCAGGTCCTATCATTATAGGACAAGCGTGTGAGTTTGATTACTCAGGTACTCAGAGTTGTAAAGTACTAAAAAATGAGGGTTATAAAGTTATTTTAGTTAATTCTAATCCTGCTACTATAATGACAGATCCGGAATTTTCCGATGCAACTTATATTGAACCCATATTACCCGAAATTATAGAAAAAATTATAATTAAAGAGAGACCAGATGCAATATTACCAACAATGGGTGGACAAACTGCACTTAATTGCGCAATGAAACTTGCAGATGATGGAGTGTTAGATACATATAGCGTAAAACTTATTGGCGTAAATAGAGAAGCAATTAAAAGGGCTGAAAATAGAGAATTATTTCGTCAATCTATGGATAGAATAGGTCTAAAATACCCTAAGAGTATCATTGTAAAAAATCAAAAACAAATAAAGGAGGCTTTGTTTTATGTAGGGTTACCAGCAATCATTCGATCATCATTTACTCTTGGCGGCGCAGGCAGCGGAATAGCATATAATAAGGAAGAATTTATTAAAATTGCTGAAAATGCTATAAAAATTTCTCCAATAAATGAAGTTCAGATAGATGAATCTATTATTGGTTGGAAAGAATATGAAATGGAAGTTATGCGTGATTGTAAAGATAATTGCATAATAGTTTCTTCAATAGAAAATGTTGACCCTATGGGAGTTCATACAGGCGATAGCATTACGGTCGTTCCTGCTTTGACTTTGCGTGATGCAGAGTATCAACAAATGAGAAATGCTTCTATAGCAGTATTGAGAGAAATTAATGTAAGCGCAGGTGGAGCAAATGTTCAATTTGCGGTTAATCCTAAAGAAGATAGCAGTCTTGTTGTAATCGAAATGAATCCAAGAGTTTCTCGTTCCTCTGCATTAGCATCAAAGGCAACTGGTTATCCCATAGCAAAAGTTGCAACTAAACTTGCTGTTGGTTATTCACTTGATGAAATACACAATGATTGTGCTCCAACTATATCCGCTGCATTTGAACCAGTGATTGATTATATAGTTACTAAAATTCCACGTTTTGAATTTGAAAAATTCAAGGGAACGAATTATGAGCTATCAACCTCTATGAAATCGGTAGGAGAAGTTATGTCCATAGGACGTACTTTTAATGAATCATTACAAAAAGCTTTTCGTTCGCTTGAAATTGGTCTTACAGGGCTCGATGAAGTATTTTCTGAAGATACAGATATTGATCATATAAAATCTCAATTAGCAAGGCTCTTACCAAATAGATTGCTTATTGCTGCTGATGCAATGCGTCATGGAATAAATATAGAAGAAATAAATGCGATTACAGGGTACGATTTATGGTTTTTGCAAAATATAAGGCAAATCATTTTGGCTGAAAAAGAAATTAAAGAAACAGGCTTACCTGAAATTGCGTCTAAAATATTAGAGTTAAAGAAAATGGGGTTTTCAGATGCAAGATTGGCAAGATTAAGTAATAAAAAAACAGAACAAATCGAAGCAATAAGAAAAAAATTTGGCATTCATCCAGTTTATAAACGCATAGATACGTGTGCAGCAGAATTTCAATCCTGTACTGCATATATGTACGGTTGTTATGAAGGGGACATTATAACTAAAACGGATTGCGAAGCCAATGTCTCTGATAAAAAAAAGATTGTTATTTTAGGTAGTGGGCCAAACCGTATTGGTCAAGGTATTGAATTTGATTATGCATGTGTACATGCAGTTTATGCTGTTAGAGAAATGGGATACGAAACAATAATGATCAATTGTAATCCAGAGACTGTTTCAACTGATTATGATACTGCTGATCGTTTATATTTTGCTCCATTGATAGCAGAAGATGTTCTTGAAATTTTAAATAAAGAACAAGAAAATGGTACCCTAATAGGTATAATAGTACAAATAGGTGGTCAAACTCCTTTAAAATTAGCAAAAACATTAAATGAAAGAGATCTTAATATATTAGGTACATCTTTTGATTCTATAGATCTTGTTGAAGATCGCATGAAATTCAAAAATCTTGTTTTACAAATTAATTTAAAACAACCCGAAAATTCTATTTGTTATTCAGTTGAAGAAGCATTGATTAATGCAGAGAAGGTGGGATTCCCGTTAATAGTTAGGCCGTCCTATGTTCTTGGTGGTCAATCTATGTCAATTAAACATGATATTGAAAGTTTTAGAGAATATGTTCTGAATCAGACCAAGATTTTTGAATATGGCTCATTGTTACTTGATAAATTCTTAGTAAATGCAGTTGAAGTTGATGTTGATGCTATATGCGATGGAGAAACAGTTTTTGTTGCAGCAATTATGGAGCATATTGAAGAAGCTGGAGTTCATTCTGGTGATTCAACTTGTTCAATACCAACAAATACATTAAGTCATAAAATTGTAAAAGAGATTGAATCACAAACTAAAAGAATAGTTTTTGAATTAAAAGTAAAGGGTTTAATAAATATTCAATTTGCCATTCAAGAGAATGATATATATGTACTTGAGGTAAATTTAAGAGCTAGTCGCACAATTCCTTTTGTTTCTAAGGTAATTAATATTTCTATGGCAAAGCTTGCAACACAAGTTATTTTGGGTAAAAAGTTAAACCAAAAAAAGAAATCTCTTGATTATTTTGCAGTTAAAGCTGCTGTTTTTCCTTTTACACGTTTTTCGGAAACCGACACTTTACTCGGGCCAGAAATGAAATCAACTGGAGAGGTAATGGGAATCGATTTATCCTTTGAAGGCGCACTTGCAAAAGCTTACATGGCTGCTGGATATAAATTGCCAACAGAAGGAAAGGCTTTGATTTCAGTAAAGGAAAATGATAAAAAATGTATATTACCAGTTGTATTAATGTTGAAGGAGCTAGGTTTTGAAATATGTGCAACTAGGGGTACGGCTTTGTATTTGAACGATAACGGCGTTGTTGCAAGAGTTGTAAATAAGGTTAGAGAAGGTAGGCCGCATATAGTTGATATGCTTAAAGATGGAAAGATAAATCTGGTGATCAATACTTCAAAGGGTGTTAGATCAGTTTCAGACAGCAAGGACATTAGAAGAGTTGCTATTTTAAAAAATATAGCTTGTTGTACTACGGCGTCTGGAAGTAAAGCTTTAGTACTTGCGATTCAATATGTAAAAAGTAACAAACTGGAAGTAAAGTCATTACAGCAGATACAAAATCGCAGTTTTAACTAATAAAAAATTAATAGAATATTATATTCTATAGGAATAGAAAATTAAATTAAATAAAAATAAATATGGCTGATAAAAATGATTTTACTCATGCAACATTTGTTCAAAAATTCTATTTTTGATATATGATAAAATTTAAGCATTTAGGAGTTGAATTGAGTACTTAATTGTGTTAGTTTAAATTCATTTTATTTTATAATAACGATATTTCATAATTATGTTTCGCTTTGCAATTAGAGATTAGCGAATTTTTAGTTTTTAGAAATTGCGTTTGTTTTATAGATTGATATATCAAACATTCTATTAATGTCTATAGATTCTAAATTAAGATTCGCAATTTTTCCTTTTGTAGTGATTTGTACCGAGTGACTCTGCTATTTTTGCTTAAGCGTCTGAAAAGTATTGACTGATTATTTTTTGATTGTTCAATTAATTTGATACTTTATCAAGTAACTCTTGAATTGAAGAACATTTTCTTCCTAGAATGTGGTCTTTTTGGTAATAATGGGAGGGGAGTAAAATAATACAATAGACAATTATGTTTATTTTTTACGTTTTTATTTTAGATTGAAATTTTTATTTTAGCAAATGTTTGCGTGTATTGTTTGTAGCGTGTGTCATTTTTAGGTGTGCAGAGGAAAACTCATTCAATATCTTTATCTTCGAAAACGCGACATTCTCATAAGAAATAAGACTATAATTTATTCGACAAACTTTTATGAATAATCAGTATTCATTGCTTTGATTACTTATTAAAGCAAATACACGCATATTATAAAATATAATTAAAAATATCACAACTTTCTCTACAGTATTTTTATGATAAAAAATGATATATAAAATCAAGAATGATGTGTTGATATGAGTTTATTTATCTAAATTGACAGAATAAAAATAAGTTATTAAGAAATAAAAATTTTTCATTCGCTAATTTAATTTTTAATATCTTCATTCTTGACAAAGAAATCATCTATAATAGATGTTTTGATTTTTCTTGCATTATAATTGCAGTTTGTAATTTTAAAAATTCTCCAGATAATGTTTATTACTATTATGCTACATAATGCGTATTTAGTAGCGAATTGTTATATTTTCAAAGTTATTTTTTATTTCAAAAAAGAGAAAATTACTACTAGTAATTCTTTACAGAGAATTATGCTGCAATGCATTTTCCATGTTTTAAGAGGTTATTGTACTATTGTATTAGCATTAATTTTGTCTATCAGATTGAATTATGAAACGTTGTGAATAATCAAAATTATCTTATCAAGAAATAATAATATTTTTCATCTTTTGCGCGTTATAGTTTTTATTTTTCTTTTTGCCTTATTAAGTAATAGCTATTACTTATAGTATAAATAGTTGCAATGTAATAAGGTAAGCCTCTCTCTTATACATAAAGAAAATTTATCATTTAGAATATGTGTGTGAAGAGAACGATTTTATAATAATACTGTGCTGTATTGGAGTTTTATTAGTTGAAAAATAATGACAACCAGCGAAGAAAGTAAGAATCATGTTTATTTTTTTTTATTGCATTAATTAATTTATGCGACTTATGTGACCTATATATGAATAGGATATTGACTGTATTATTTTATTGAGATACTCGATATACAAGATTTCATTTAATAATAAATATTTTGCTTATTATTAATAAAGCAGAAAAACAAATGAAAAAAATCTCGAATGGATGGTAGGTTCATTATATATAATTGTTATAAAATGCGTGAAGAGTTATTTATTTTTAATAAACGATTTTATATAAGTTCGTTTGAACTTCTGTTATGTAAGAGCAATAGTGATTTAATTTTAAAGTTATATAAAAGGTCTACATAGTATAGACATTTATATATAATATAACAAAACTGCGAGATGTGGATGTCATTTTAATATTTAATATTTGAAATTTGTACAATTTTAAAGCTAAATAATAGCTTTTCTACTATAGTAGATGGTCTAATATATATAGAGGGCGGGGTTTTATTTGTGTATATATGATAATAGTCCTTTCTTTAAGAGAAAGAATGTATAAATTCTGCGCTCAAAACATCTGATTCCAAATATATTTTTCTTTGTTTTTAATATATTAATTCAGGTCTTTGTTGCTTTTTAGTTTTTAATATTCAAGTCTTGAAGAATGTTTTTCTTTTTTATACAAAAAGCTCTCTTCGTTTTCAACATAGGTCAAATATCTTCTGTATAAAGGATCATAAATTCTGTAGTTAAGATTACTTTTTATGTGTAATTTAAGAAGAGAAAAGTTTTTATCAGGTTTTGTGTGTAATTTTATTTTCATTTATTGCATTAGACTTTTGTTTTGTTTCATTTTATTAATGAATAATCTAAAGACTTTTTTACAAGCGAGTATTTAACATTTTCATGTTATGATATATACGCTCGTTCATTAACTTCTCTTTAATTTTTAAAACTATTTTTTGTGCGCTTCTTCAAAAATTTTTTCTTTGCACAGCATATTATTTATATGTGTTGTGTGTAATTTCATCTAAAATAAGTTTAAGTAAACTTACTAAAGAAGAAAAAGCAATCTAACAACTCTGTGCTACTCATACATATACATATATATAGTGATTTTTATACGATGAAGAATGGTGATTTTGTGCACCCCATTACCACTTTAGATATTATAGTATGTTATTTTAAGCTTTGGTTATAATTTTATCTTATTATTCATTATACGGCGAACCAACCGCATCGATGTTTGTTATTAAATTAAAGATTTTTATAGGCGTCTTTTATTCCTTGTATAATATGGTTTCATAATTTTTGTTCACATGGATTTACTTACGCCCTTTTTAAGGTATGAGGTTTATTCTGAGAAGAGAAAATATGATAATAAAATCGGAACAACAATGTGTCAAAAATCTATTAGAATAGTGTAAATACATTAAGCAATAAAAAACAATCAAAATATTTATAAGTTCATCAAATATTTTTAATATGCTTTTTAAAACAAATTTTTTGCTCTAAACTTTAATATAATTTGATTATTAAAATTAATAAAATTAAAGTGTTAATGAAATTAGTAGTGAAATCTAAAATTTCTTTACGTTAAAAATTGCTGATCTTACGTCTTTTACTTTTACTACTAAGATAGTATCCTGTATATTTTTGCTTCGGTATTATAACGAAAATTTCAAGTCAAACGGTGATTTTTCTTAAAAATTAAAAATTTACAAATAAAGTAATTATTTTAACAAAAGTTAAATCGTTAATTGTTTAAATTAGCGTTGATCTTATATTAAGCTCGCTGCTATATATAATATATTACTGTAATAAGCTTGCTTACATTTTTACTTTTTAGATATAGAAGTAGTTAGTCTCATCAGTATCAGTTTTTTTTGCATTAGAGTTTTTACTAGTTAAGAACTAAACTGTTTTTCTTTTTGAAGTACACTTTGCACCTTGCTTCCCAATTCATTTAGAGTAAATGGCTTTGGTAAAAAATGAAAATCTTCTACATTAATTGTGTCATTTTTTAAGAATGCGTCTTCTGCGTATCCAGAAATAAAAATTACATTAATACCTGGTCTATGAATTAACGCTTCTTTAACTATTTCTGGACCGCTAACTTCTGGCATTATTACATCAGTAATTATTAAATCTATTTCCATTTTTTTTTCGATTAACATTTCCAATGCCTTATTACCAGTACAAGCTTCTATTACATCAAAACCCTTTCTTTGTAATGCTTTAGTAGTGAATTCTCTTACTGAATCTTCGTCTTCGATTAACAAAATCGTACCATTATTTTTAATATTTTTAACTTCATTTACTATAGGTCTCTCAACTTCTTCCGTATTTTTTTCTTTATAATTTTCATCTGATATGTAAACCATCGGTAAAAATATACTAAACTTAGTGCCATAATTTACTTCGCTTGTAACATAGATGTACCCTTCAGTTTGTTTAATGATACCATATACAGTAGAAAGACCAAGACCCGTACCAGAGGTAATATCTTTAGTAGAAAAGAATGGATCAAATACTTTTTGGATTGTATCATCTGTCATTCCGCATCCTGTATCAATTACTTCAATTACAACATAATTTCCATGCTCAATCGCTTCTTTATCTGGAGAGAACATATTTTTAGGGGTAGAATTCAATGAATTGATTTTTTTATTAAAAGTTCGTATGGTGAGTTCTCCGCCTCTTTCCATAGCAGCGCTCGCATTTATTACTAAGTTAAGTATAACTTGTTCCAATTGTCCTTGATCAACTCTAACCATACCTAAATCTCTGCCGTAATAGGTAGTGAATTTTATATTTTCACCTATTAATCTTTTTATCATTTCATAAAGATTAGTTATTGCGCTGTTTACATCAATAATTTTTGGTTGCATCGTCTGCCTTCTTGAAAAGGCAAGTAATTGCTTAACTAAATTTGATCCACGTTTGGCATTTTGTTGTATTTGTATTATATTGCCAAAAGATGGATCACTGGCTGAGTTTTGAAGTAGAAGTAAGTCGGAGAATCCTATTATTCCTGTCAGGATATTGTTAAAATCGTGTGCTATACCACCTGCGAGCTGTCCTATAGCTTGCATTTTTTGATAATGTTCAAGCTTTATCTCTAGATTTTTGTGTTCAGTATTGTCAACAAAATAGCAGAGTATGAACATTATTCTATTGTGAAGAAATTTATTGAAATAAATCTTCATGTTATCATTGTTGTTGAGTTGTACATCAAAGGATGCATTATTAATTCTATTGCTATAAAAATACTCACGTATTTTCATATGATAGTTGTCCGATATTAGTGTGAAGATTGAATTAGTTTCTGGTCCTGCAAGCTTTACTAAAGCTGTATTTTTTTTTATGAAGTTACCACTTACATCACACTGTGCAATAGCGATCGATGAATTTGTAAAACATGGATGTAATTGATAATCAATAACATTCGACTCACGTGGCGTGATAAAACCATATATATAATTATGATGATGTTTATCACAAAATATAGCAGTACTCATATAGGCCTTAAATGGGACACCGTTTACAGTACAAAATAGAATTTCATTATCAGTTTCCGAACTATTGTATTTAGATTGAAACACAAACTCATTGAGCGAACTTCCTTTTTCAAGCTTTTTTAATTCAAATATATCTAAAAATCTTTGATTTACAGATAGAATTGTTCCCTTAGTGTTTGCAATGTAAGTTCCTATATTATGATTTTCTATCAATTTTTCATATACTTGCTCCTTATTCATTTGAGTTGCTTTTAATACAAAATATCCATGGGGTCTTGCTATTGGTGCTAATGACAAATTTAAAGTATTATTACCATTTATGATAACTTGTGGATTGTCTGGTACTGGTTCAAAAAGTAAAAGAAAATTAGATATTTTATCTTCTTTATTTAAAGTAAGGCTTACTTGTACAGAAGAGTTATTTTTCAGTGCGTGATGTAATGCTTTTTTATCTTTTTCTGAAACATTTCCTACTTGGAGAATTTTGTCTAATGTAATATCATTATCTATATGATTTTTGAATCTTTCATAGAATCTTGCATCAGCATAAACAATGTCGTCTTCTCCATCTAAAATAAGGCAAAATTCTGTGTTATGATTTAATGCATTCGCAAATATTGCATTTTGAAATTCTACCATATTGAGCAGATATTTATAGCGTTTTACATGGTATACTATGAATAAAATCATTAAAGTATTAACTAGTAGATTAATCTCTATATTAGTATGTTGATCATATATATCAAAAAAGTAAAGAGTTGATATTACTGCTGTAGGTAAGAGCATGATGATTGCCATAGCAATAATCGACATTCCATAATTTCTCAATATGAAGTCAACTCTGTTTTCTTTCTTGGTGTCTATGTATCTTTTACTCATTGTTTATATGGAAATGTTTCATTATAATTATTTAATTATTATAGAATAATTAACATCTTTGATAAGTAATTACTACTTAAATCTTTCGAACATTGAGGTGCTTTAGCAAAGAATTATGAACGAACAAAAAATGAAAGCTTTTGAAGCTTTCTGCAGATTAAGAAGTAAGATTGTAAAATCTTTTTTGTCAATTGAAAAACAGTCATATGCAAATGCAATAGTAAAAAAAAGAAAATGGAATCGTCCAGGTGGTGGTGGTGGTGAATCTACCATTATTTATGGTAGTATTTTCGAAAAAGTAGGAATAAATATTTCAAAAGTATATGGCAATCTTCCAGATTCAATTATAAATGAGATTCCTGGTGCAAACGAAAGTAATGGAGAATTTTGGGCCAGCGGGATATCTTTAGTATCTCACATGCAATCTCCTCTAATTCCTGCGGCGCATATGAATATAAGATTGATGTATACATCGAAGCAATGGTTCGGTGGAGGAATAGACTTTACTCCAACGTATAGAAACGAAGAGGATTATAAGTATATTCATGAATCAATCAAAGCAATATGCGACGAATTTAATATTAAATATTATCCAAAATTTAAAGAGCAATGCGATAATTACTTTTTTTTGCATCACAGAAAAGAGTCACGCGGGATTGGTGGAATTTTCTATGATAATCTAAATTCTGGCAATTGGAGAAATGATTTCAAATTTGCAAAAGCAGTATGCGAAACCTTTTTAGAAATCTATTTATATATAATACATCAGCATATCGAAAAACCTTGGACTCAAAAACAGCGAGATGATCAATTAATAAAGCGTGGTAGATACGTAGAATTTAATTTATTATATGATCGTGGTACGAGATTTGGTTTAATGACAGATGGAAATCCAGATGCAATTATGATGTCAATGCCACCTCTTGTTAAATGGTTGTAGAACTTTACCGTATATAAATATTATATTATTCAATAATAATGTCCAATCAGTTATTGTCTTAATACAAGTAAAAACTTACAACCGCTATTAATTCTCTATTAGTTAGTTGCAGTAATAAAACTACTATTGTTTAACTTTAAATCTGTACAAAAACAGAGTTTAAATAATAAAAACATCAATATTACTATCTGAATTTCCAATTTAAATTTTTACAATCATATTCACTATATATTTTTTAAAATTAGATTTTGTCTAACATAAATAGATAAAAGGTTTTCAAATAAGCTTATATATAAAAAGGTTGTTTTTATCAAAGCATTAAAAAAAACTCTTCATGTGTTTCATAATAAATGGTACAGTGAGGACTGTTCATTCGAACTTATTTTTATTTTTTTTGCTTTATTATTTTTGTATCTTTAATTTGTTAATTATTTTTTGTTGATTGATGAATATAGTTAGGATTTACCGAGCTTATATAAAGTTAATGTAATTGCTTATTATATGTGGTTAATACTTTAACACGCTCTTACAATAATAATGTTTTATACAAATTGAAGTGCGTTTTTATTTATATTTTTTTAAAATGTTATTTACTTACTAATCTAAAACACGTAACAATGTAGAAATGAGAAGCAGTCCATTAGCAGTAGTATTCGATTGGGATAATACTCTAGTTGATACTAAAGATAATATTTCTAATGCCATTAAGCATACATTAGATTTTATGGGATGTAATAATAAAGCATCTGGTAGAAATTTTAATAAATCAAGAAAGAGCTATATGGTCAGTTTATTTGGCGATCAGTGGGAAAAAGCAAATCGAATATACAAACAATACTTAGATAACGCACTATTACAAAACATAACTCTAAACAAAGGAGTAGAAAAAATGTTGCATAGATTGAAAAGCAATAATATCTATCTAGCAATAGCGAGTAATAAGAAAAATACTAATTTGCGTCAAGAAGTGTCATATTTTAATCTAGACTGTTACTTTGAGAAAGTAGTTGGCTCGTCTGATACTCGAGAAGATAAACCATCTGCGATTCCATTACTCTTTGCATTAGAAGAGAGTATGTTACATATAAACAAAGAAAATGTATTTTTTGTTGGAGACAGTATCACAGATATTTTGTGTGCAGAAAACGCTAATTGCCTACCAATTGTATATGGAAAATCAATAAGCGGATACGAGCATTTGTTATGCTTTCAACACTTTGATAGGCTTACGGATTTTATAATAAAGTATTTAAAAGATAAATAATGAAAGCAATTTTGGAAATTGCTAGCATCAAAAGGCGCTTTTGTGCATATTTAGTAGATGTTGCAATTTTATTAGTTCCAAATTTATTAGTTATACTCTTGTTAAAGAATTTTCCATTAGTTTTATATTTATCATATATGTTTATAAATTGTACTTACTTTACATATTTTATATCCTCAACAGCTCATGCAACTCCCGGTCAGCAGTTAATGAATATACGTACTACAAGTTTGGATGGTTCTGAAATAGATCTATGCTTAGCATTCGATAGAAGCATTTCTCAATTTTTCCTTCCTCTGTTAAATAATATAGTATCTGTTTTAATTGAACTTTTTCAAGAAGAAGAAGTATTAGTGAGTATTTTTAACGTATTAATAGCTGTGACGCAATTGCTTTTTTTTTGCTGGTATTTAGCTGCCTGTTTTTCTCAAAAAAAACAAACGTATCATGATATATTGTTTGGCACAGTTGTGATAAAAGAATCTATCAAGTAAATTAAGTCTTAATAACATAACTAATATGCGTTTGTTCAAGAATATAGTAAGACGCACTGAGGGTAAAATAAAGAATGGTATAAGAATGAAGAGGACGACGAAATTAACTTTTTCTCTTTAAAATTTTAAGAGGTCTTACAGATTATACAAATGCTATGTCAATTAGACGCATGAATGCTAGTGATCTATTTGAGTCAGTATTTATGTTTAGCGCTATCTTAAGAATTTGTATTGTATTATGATTTATACTAAATCTAGTATAGTAACGATGATTCAATCTTATCAAAAAATCAATGTGAGGTTTTCATAGTTACTTTTGTTTTTTCTTTACTTTATTGCATGTTTTTGTTAATGAATTTTGCATGATTCATAGTTTTGGTACATTACTATCAAAATGTAATTTTATTTGGATATATATTATCATGTCGTTTTGCAAAAACTCTTTTTTTTTTGATATAAATTAAGAGATCATTTTATTCATTTTGTGAAATTTATATTCTGTTATGTGCTTTTGCGGCTAGTCTTTCATGGTCTTTTAAGATTCACTTCTTTAAATTTAAATTGGTAAAATTTCTTACGTAGCGATTCTAATGTAGAACTATTTTATAGCTGTATTATTGATAATAAGATCTAATATCGAAGATATTAGATGCAATTTTCTTATTAATATTAATGACTATGATAGTTTTTCCATCAAAATTATATTTTTTATAATGAAGAATATTTATTGTAAATATTTGAGAATCATCTCATATATGACATTAACACTTTTGCGTATCATTTATAATTTTTATAATTATTAATTATAAAAAGTTGATTTTTTGCTCAGTCTTAATTATTTGAAATTTTTGAACAATTGATAGCTGCAATTTTTATTAGTTGAAATATTTTTATGTAAATTTTTTGATTGTTAATTTCAATTTAATTTTGGGTGAAGATTGTATATGATTATATATCTCGTTAAGATTCAATCTTATGCATTCAATGCACTTATTTCTTTAGTTTTTTAACTATTTTTGCTACTATTTTCAATAGTATTATTACTAATATAATATATTAAGAAATATTTCTTTGTTTTTTTGAAAAACTTCTTATTAATCTTTAACTTGCTTGTTTTTGGTTCTTGCGGTTCAATCTTCACTAATTGTTGAATAAATACTTCAATTATTTGAGGAATTTTTTGTTAGTAATGATAATTTTCTTAATCTTAATACAACGAAAAAATTTATGAAAATTTACTATCTTTACAATAAGTGGTGTTATATCTTAATATAAAAATAATCGCTTTTAAATTCACTTACTTGAAACAAAATGTTTTACATATTTTAGCGTTAAGTTTTAAAATGAATGGAGATTTTTGAGTAAAATTCCTTTAATACGCAACTTAAAGATTAAATGACAAAAATCTGTTTTAGTGGTATAACTGTATTTCCATTACGAAAAATTACTTCTAATTCAAGCTTTTTTACCAATTACTACAACATCTTCACTCGAGAAAAAATAATCAGGTATAGCCATATTTTTTGGCGCTGGTCCTCCAATGACACGCCCCGATGTATCATAGTATGAACCATGACAAGGACAAAACCAACCATTGCCATCTTTTGTAGCATAATCAATCGGTACACATCCAAGATGGGTACATATTCCAATCATAATTAACCATTCGTCCTTTCCACTGTGTACTCTTTGTTCATCCAACTGAGAATCTCGCAGACTTTTTACATCAACTATTCTTGCTGCCTTAATTTCTTGTTTTGTACGTCTGCGAATGAATATTGGCTTACCCTGCCATTTTATTTTTTTTCCTTGTCCTTCCTGGATATCAGATAAATTAATTTCAACTGTAGACATTGCCAAAACTTCAGCAGAGGGGTTCATTGATTTAACTAGTGGCCAAAGCCCACTTGCAACACCTATGCCTACCATAGCACACGTAGTTAATGTTAGAAAATCTCTTCTGCTTTTACTTTTATTTTTAGTAATCCCATTAAGAATGGATGCTTCTTTAGCGCTCTTATCTATTAATGATTTTTTGTCTAACTCTTTATCCATCAATCTTTATTTACTTGAGCTATAAGCCTACATTTTAACTTAAATATTATAGATTAATCAATAAAAACTTGCATTTTAGATATTATCATCTCTTTTTTCAGAAAAAGATAAAGTTTTCAATTT
This sequence comes from Wolbachia endosymbiont of Meromenopon meropis, assembly GCA_029784595.1. Taxonomy (GTDB): domain Bacteria; phylum Pseudomonadota; class Alphaproteobacteria; order Rickettsiales; family Anaplasmataceae; genus Wolbachia. The sequence goes on from JAJETZ010000006.1 coordinate 14,747, forward strand.
TTTTTCGCGAAGAGTTTCATCTTCAGTAGGACTAGAATCTTCGATTTTTGCTGCAGAGACCACTCTTTCCTTGCTTTCTGTTTTAAATAGAGTAACTCCCTGAGTACTACGCCCTGCGATTCTGATATCATTCACTGAAATGCGAATCAACTTTCCTTTATCTGTAATGAGCATTACAGTATCATCATGTTCAACTGGAAAACTTGCAACAACATTACCATTTCTATTTGTAGTAAGAATATTAGTGATACCAACACCACCTCTATTAGTTACCCTGTACTCATATGCAGAAGTTCTTTTACCGAAGCCATTTTCAGTAACAGTAAGTATAAATTCTTCATTTGCTGCAAGTTTCGAAAATAACTTACTATTTATTCTGAAATCGTTCAAAGCCTTTTTCAGTTTATAATCAATGGTTTTATTAGTAATAGTTTCTAGTCTTTTTATGAGTGGAATTTTTAGATAAAGTTCTTTTATTTCCGTTGTGATATCCACACCATTTAATATAGTCATAGATATTACTGTGTCGCCCCTTATAAGTTTAATGCCTCTTACGCCATCTGAATTGCGGCTTTTGAACTGACGTACATCATTTACAACAAATCTAATACTCTTTCCAAGCTTTGTTGAGAGTAGAACATGATCAGCTTCTTTGCATACCTTAACTGATACCAATCTATCATCTTTATGAAGCTTGATTGCTATTTTTCCGTTACTTGGAATATAGAGAAAATCTGCTAAGGAGTTACGCCTTACGTTTCCATAAGCAGTAGCAAATACTATATTTTGATTATCATTATTTTCACTTGGGAGTGGCATAATATTAGTTATGGTTTCACCTTCAATTAGAGGAAATATATTAACAAGAGCTCTTCCACGCGCCGTTGGTTCTGCGATAGGTAATTTATAAACCTTTAACCTATAAACTCTTCCAATATTCGAAAAGAACAAAAGGTTAGTGTGGGTATTTCCAACGAACAATTTTGTAATTACATCTTTTTCTTTCAATCCCTGTCCAACCTTTCCCTTTCCACCACGACGCTGAGTTTTGTAATGAGAAAGTTTCACTCGTTTAATGTAACCATTCATAGTTACAGTTATAACCATATCTTCTTGTGGAATAAGATCTTCAGCTTCAATTTCTACATCTAATTCTTCTATTGAAGTTTTTCGCGGAACAGCAAACCTATTCTTTATTTCTTGTAGATTATTTTTTATCTCTTTCATTAATTTCTCTTCCGATGTAAGAAAAGTGATATATTTCTTTATTGTACTGATTATTAAATTTAATTCAGTCTCTAATTTATCTCTTTCTAGGCTTGTCAAATGTTGCAATCTCATATCGAGAATGGCCTTTATTTGTAATTCAGTTAATGAGCATACTTCGTTTTTCAAAAAACTCTTACTATTTGAAATTAGACTAATAATAGTATTTACTGCCGTTGAAGTTTTCCATTTTTTATTTAAAAGTTCTTTGCTTGCTTCTTTAGAATCTTTTGCATTGCGTATAATTTTTATTACTTCATCTATGCTCAAAACTGCAATGTAGAGCCCTATATATATATGAGCTTTTTCTTTAATTCGTTTTAGACGAAATTCTGCTTTTCTGATTAAAACTTCTTTTCTGAAGTCAATAAAAGCAGCTATAATTTCCTTTAGTGACATAAGAGAGGGTTTGTTGTTGTTTAGAACTAAGGCATTAACGCTAAAGCTACTCCTTAGAGAAGTAAGACCTAGTATTTGGTTTAACACGAAATCTGCTGCAATATTCTTTCTAAGATCAATTACTATTCTAATGCCAGATTTGTCTGATTCATCTCGAATTTCTGTTATTCCATTAATTTTTTTTTCTTTTACGAGCTCGCATATTTTTTCAATTAACTTTACCTTATTTACTTGATAAGGTATTTCATCAATAACTATCGCCTGCCTTTCTTGCGATATGTCTTCTATATGAGTTTTACCCTGTATAACAATTGAGCCTCGACCTGTAGCAAATGCTGATCTTATTCCAGACTTGCCAAGAATGATTCCGCCAGTTGGAAAATCTGGTCCAGGTACTACTTTGATTAATTCATCTAAGGTTACCTCAGGATCATCTATATATAATAGACAAGCATCGATCACTTCTCCAAGATTATGAGATGGGATATTAGTTGCCATACCTACTGCAACACCGCTTGCACCATTTACCAAAAGGTTTGGGAATTCCGCAGGTAGTACAACAGGCTCCGTTTCGTTTCCATCGTAATTCAGTCTAAAGTCAACTGTATCTTCATCAATATCATTTAATAGAAAATGTGATACTTTGTATAGCCTTGCTTCTGTGTATCGCATTGAAGCAGGAGGATCTCCATCTATTGAGCCAAAGTTACCCTGTCCATCAATAAGTGGCAAAAGAAGAGAGAAATCTTGAGCCATTCTGACTAAAGAATCATAAATAGCCATATCACCGTGTGGATGATACTTTCCCATTACATCCCCAACTATACGAGCTGCTTTTTTATACGGCTTTCCAGCATCATATCCTGCTCTTGCCATTGCATATAATATGCGTCTATGAACAGGTTTAAACCCATCGCGTACGTCAGGTATAGCACGACTTATGATTACGCTCATTGCGTAAGAGAGATAAGAATCTTCCAGTTCCTTTACTATTGAAACTGGTATTATATTACTTTGCATTTTCTATACATCAATCGTAATAGTTGTAATGTTAACACTTAGCTATGGAAATGGTCAATGAGAAATTATATAAGCACATGAATTCTAATTTATTATTTACAACAATAATCTTGAGCTCTAGAATAACATTAGTCATTAGGGCAATTAGCTCAGTTGGTAGAGCATCTCGTTTACACCGAGGAGGTCGTCAGTTCAAATCTGTCATTGCCCACTGTATCGAATATAGTTATCATATATTTTATGAATATCGTAACATGATTACAAAAGTATAAAAACGAAATATTATTACGAGAATGAGTTATACTATTTTCAGTTTTTGCTTATTATGCATTTTGCAAGGGATGATAGTAAGTGTTGCTTTGATTGTATACTTTATTACATTGATTAAGGAATGAAGTTTTCAATGTATAACTAAAGTAGATTCTTTAGATATTATTATTAGATATTATTAATTTACAAAAGAAGATTTAAAAATGCAGCAAGTACCATGGATTTATTGAGGTAGCACAAGCAGAAATTATTGACATATGACATGAAATAAATATATCTTTTAAAGATAAAAATGGATTTTATGTATACATACAAGAGCTAATGAGAATTCCATTTAACAGTATTTAAATCTATTCCTTCTTGGACCATTTCCCAAAGTGGACTCATTTCTCTCAATCGTCCAACATTTTTGGCAATTAGACTTGCTGCATATAAGACTTCATCTTCAGTTGTAAATCTACCAAGACCAAATCTAATAGATGAATGCTCAAGATTATGACCATTATTTAGGGATCTTATGACATAAGAAGGTTCAAGAGATGCAGATGTACATGCAGAACCTGAACTTACTGCTAGATTTTTGATTGCCATAATGAGCGATTCGCCTTCAACATATGGAAAGCTTAAATTTAAGTTGCCCGGAATCCTATTTTTATAATCACCATTTAAAACAACATCTGGAAATGCATTTTTTATTCTGATATACAAAATATCTCTCAATTTTTCTAACTTGATCGATTCCGTTTTCATTTCTTTTTCAGCAATACGTGCTGCTTCGCCAAAGCCAACTGCAAGAGGAGTTGGAACTGTTCCCGAACGCATACCTCTCTCTTGCCCACCACCATTAATTAGTGGTATCAGTCTAACACGAGGATTTTTTCTTCGTACATATAATGCACCTATTCCCATTGGTCCATAAATCTTGTGGCTAGAAATGCTCATGAGATCAATACACATTTCATTAACATCAATTGGTACTTTTCCAAAGCTTTGAGCAGCATCAGTATGAAAAAATATATTATATTTTCTACATAGTAGAGCAATGTCTTTAACGGGTTGTATCACTCCAATTTCATTGTTTGCCATCATTACTGAAACCAGAATTGTTTTATTAGTAATTACTTTCTCTAGTTTTGACAAATCTATAATTCCATTTTGCTTGACAGGAAGATAGGTAACTTTAAAACCTTCATTCTCCAGATATCGACAAGAATCTAAAACGCATTTATGTTCTGTGCAGACAGTTATTATATGATTTCCTTTGTTCTTATAAAAATGGGCAACACCCTTTATTGCCATATTATTTGACTCAGTCGCACCTGAGGTGAAGATAATTTCTTTGCTATCCGCATTAATTACATTTGCAATGTATTTTCTTGCTTTCTCTACTGCTTTCTTTGCGATCCAGCCAAATGAATGGCTACGAGAATGCGGATTACTAAACTCGCTAAAACAAGGTATCATCACCTTCAAAACACGAGGATCCACTTTAGTGGTTGATTGATAATCAAGAAATATTGGCAATTTCATTTTGCTAACGTATATATTTTTTTCGTTTTTATATTTATACTACTTAGTATAAAACACAAGCGTAAAATCATACTAGTTCATAACATTAAAGCTCAATCTTTTCAATGTATAATTTTGTTCAAGTCAAAAAAATATACATTAAAATGCATCCAAATGATACGATATGATATATGTATCAATATTTTCTTTTCGCAATAAAGAATGTAGAAAAAAGCGCGTTAGTATAACGTTATACTTCTATTCAGTTAGAGTAAATTTGAATTAGGATTTGCTAATTTATTCAAGCTATTAAAATAAAGTGCCGTACTGAAATAGACATTTAATAAATTATCTAAATAAACATCTTGTTTATTATACATAAACCCGCTTTGAAACTTTCAGCATTTTTATATTTATAGATAACATGATCATAAATCATTGACAATTGATACACTCAAATTATCTTCAGTAAATAAATCAATCATAACATTAGGTATCCTACTGTCAACTATATGAACCGTCCCAGCGCATTCTTCTACCATTTTGGCACATGCTGTAAGTTTTTTAATAAGCCTTAGTTCTTTAATCTTACCGCAGTTAATTGATGTATTTAAGCTTTTAACAGATATTTTTTTACCACCAATTTTGCCTATTTCTTCATACACATCGCTAAATGTTATCATTTTGGATGCAGAAACTGCAACTGCTACTGCGCTCGCAGTACCGTCTGCATCAACATGATATGTCTCTTTGTTTTCTCCATAACCAATGGGTGCAATCACTGGTATAAAATCCGATTCTTCAAAAAAGAACAATATATCAGGATTTATCTCAGTTGGTACTCCAATAAAACCAACATCTAATATTTTTTCTATATTGCTTGATTCACTCTCTTTAAGAGTGGCACTTATTTTTTCAGCCTTTATTAAACTACCATCTTTACCACACAGTCCAATTGCTGAACCACCAGCAGCGCTTATATGCTGAACAATTTTTTTATTAACTGAACCACATAGAGCCATTTCAATGATTTTGACAGTATCTCTGTCTGTCAGCCTGATATGATTTATAAACTTACTACCAATGCCTAAAGCTTTCAGTATGGAGTCAATTTCATACTCTCCATCATGAACTATAACAGGATTTATGCCAAGTTGTTTTAACAAGACAACATTATTAGCAAAAGCATTTAGAAGTATTTTATCTGAAATAATCATGCTACTGCATTTAATAACAAAAGTTTCTCCGACAAAATTGTGTATGTTAGAAAGCGCTTCAAGTAACATCTCCGCCTTCTGTTTAAATGACACTTTGCCATTTGAAAAATCATCACCATTCATTTTTTATCTTGTGTAAAATCTAAAAAATTCATCTCCTACCTTGGCTATTATTTTAGACTCAGTATTGATGCTTATTTGATGAACTGATGCATTCTCACCATTAACCCATTTTTGGGCATTTTCTAAAATGACACCGAGATTTTTTTGATCTATTTTATTTATTTTTGTTAGCACAGCATCAAAGTTAACAGCATTACATGTTAACCAATAAATAAAATGCTTGTCCATTTATTTTAATCCTATTTTGCTATCTTTAACAACGCAAACACTCTTTATCAGTTTCTTTCTTTGAATCGAATAATATTCAACCAAATCTAAGTATCGCCCTGTTTCTTTCTTATCTATATAAGCATAACCATACCTTGGTAAGTCAATAAGGTTGAACTTACTATTGTAAATAGAGTGAAAATTTATTTGTCCAGTATACCAGGGTTTAGCAGAAACTTTTCCAGCCTTTTTGTTGTCTATTAACAAGTTAATCAAGGTGGATTTTTCTACATTCGATTTATCTGCAAATGTTATTTCTGAAATAGATTTACATGGTAACGATTTTATATCTGAAATTTCAAGTGCAAAGTTTGTGTTTAATATCATCTTTTTTGTTCTTCAATATCATAGAAATATTTAGGATGGATAGTATAATATATTATCGTTATTGTTTTATGTAAAAATTTTTTATCTTGAGTGTATATTACTTATTTTAAACAACAAAAATTGTATTTGAGCTATATGAATATAGAAAATAGTTTGCAAGATTTAAAAAAAAAATTTAGTTACATAGAAAAAAAACTAGAAAATCCTACTAATTTGAGTCAGAAAGAATTTATCTCCCTTTCAAGGGAGCATTCAGAACTCAGTCCGATTATCAAAATAATTGATGAATACAATATACTAAAAGAAGAAATTCTAGATTTAGAGGAAATAATGAAAGATGAAAATAGCGAATATGTCATAAGAGAATTAGCAAAAGAAGAGTTGCTTGAAAAAGAAAAAATATCGCTACCACGAGTAAAAGCCAAACTTAAGTTAGCTTTATTACCTAAAGACGAAGATGACTCAAGAAACGCAATATTAGAGATCAGGGCAGGTGCTGGAGGAGAAGAAGCGGCATTATTTGCGGCAATATTATTTCGTATGTATCAAAAGTATGCAGAAAAGCGAAATTGGAAATTTGAACCAATAAGTATTTCTAGCACTGGTATAGGTGGCTATAAAGAAGCTTCTGCACTTATCAATGGCACAGAAGTTTTTGCAAGGTTGAAGTTTGAATCTGGAGTACATAGAGTGCAAAGAGTACCAGAAACTGAATCCTCTGGAAGATTGCATACTTCGGCAGCTACTGTTGCTATATTACCTGAGGTTGAGGAAGTCGATTTTAAAATAGAAGAAAAAGACCTTAGGATAGATGTTTACAGATCTAGTGGTCCTGGAGGTCAATCAGTTAACACAACTGATAGTGCCGTAAGAATTACTCACTTGTCAACGGGAATAGTTGTAATACAACAGGATGAAAAATCACAACATAAAAATAAAGCCAAAGCTCTCAAAGTATTGAGAGCAAGGTTATATGAAATTGAAAGACAAAAAAAAGAAGAAGAAAGATCAAATATGAGGAAGAGTCAAATAGGTTCTGGAGATCGTTCTGAGCGTATTAGAACTTATAATTTTCCACAGTCAAGAGTAACAGATCATAGAATTAATCTTACTTTACATAGATTAGATCATGTTATAAAAGAAGGTGAACTAGATGAATTTATTGAGGCATTGATTTCAAAGAATGAAGCGGCAAGACTAATAAGAGAAAGTTAAAATCTGTAACATTTTTTTTAATTAAAAACAGTTCTTTTAGCTTTATCTTTGATTTAAGATTTTCTTTGTAGAGCGTTTTTATAAACTAAATACTTCTACTAAAAGTAATTGAGTTTCGTTATTTTAAATAAAATTTAAATATTTAAAAAGAATAAAATATTTAAATTTTTTTTAATTTAGAAAGACATCTCTTTATAATCTTTATAAATTGAAGACATCATTTTAATGTGCAAATAGTATTTTTTTTTGTAGTATGAAGAAATGTGTAACGGAATTGGTGAAATATATAATTGAAGTGATCAAAATTATTAATAGACTGTGTTTTACAATACAAAGGTAAATTCTTTGATCTTTTTTAAAAAGAGTATTTTTCATCGTTTTGTAAATTATTGTAGATAGTGTAATTTGTCTAATGATCAATGTAGTTTGGTTAATATAAAAATATTATGCTAATTATTGTGCGTTATATATCGGAATTTGATTCGATTGAAAATTGATTCATCTAGTAGATTTAGAATAATATTCATGAACTACGTTTAGAAAATGGATTCGTCTTTAATACATACAATACGTTTCATCGATGTTATTTCTTTCATTGATGGTTTTTTTATTTTAAACTTTAATTTAATCAACTAATATTCCCGATATTTCAAAAGGATTGCAATTGGTATTTTTGAGAGTGAAAATTAAAACTAAGCGTTTAGATGTATTCTATAAAATTTCTAAAAAATAGCTTCTATAAAGAAGAGCAAAACATACTATGTTTAGATTTAATTTATTAAATTTTTTAATTTAATAGTCATTAAAGTTCTAAAAATTTTAATTGGATGACCTTATTTTATAAGATATAATAAAAAGATCTAGATTTAGATGTTAAGAAATTTTGATTTAAAAAATATACATTGAGAAAAAAAATATTTAATGAAATACAAAGTTTGTTAAGCTTTTTAGCTTTAATGTAGATTAATTAAAAATTTTACATTTTGTAAAATGGTCTGTTAGTGCATTATATGATCTTCATAGTTAAAGATAAAAAGATAAGAAGCTTAAGTATAATATGATATAAACCGTCATTTTATGATACAAACAATACGAAAAATGTATAGTAAAATACTTTAGTTCTGATATTTCTTATCGTTTATCTTAAGAAGATTGAGGCCAAATTAAATAATTTTGATCTCATTATTAAATTAAGTTAAAAATCTCTTATGAAGATAATTAAGTTTTATTTTTTTATAAAAAAAATTACTACTAATAAAATTTCTAGCTTTTTTCTTCTGTAGGATTTATCATTTAAATTTTATTTAGATGAGGTTCTTGATATGTCAGACCTTGCAGAAAGGATATCCTTGATAAGACCATCACCTACTGTTGCCTTAACCGATAAGGCAAATGAATTAAAGCGTAATGGCAAAAATGTCTGCATTTTAACAGCAGGAGAGCCACATTTTGATACTCCAGACCATATAAAAAAAGCAGCTATTCGAGCAATAAACGAAGGCAAAACTAAGTATACTGCTGTTGAAGGTACGCGTGAACTTAAAGAAGCGATAATTAATAAGTTAAAAAGAGATAATAATCTGGAATATACATTTAATCAAATTTGTGTTGGTAACGGTGCTAAACAAGTATTGTTTAATTTATTTATGGCAACAATCAATGTTGGAGACGAAGTTATCATTCCAGCTCCTTATTGGGTTTCATATGTTGATATGATAAATCTTTTTGGCGGCATGCCCATTATAGTAAAATGCGAGCAAAATTTTAAACTAACTCCAGAATTATTAGAAAGTAAAATAAGCAAAAAGACTAAGTGGCTTATTCTTAACTCACCTAATAATCCAGCAGGCGTTATATATTCATATAATGAGTTAAAAAACATGGCACGAGTATTACTTAAATATCCTCATGTGAACATCGTTACAGATGATATATATGAGCATATAGTATACGATGGAAAGTTTTTTACTATTGCTCAGGTTGAGTCTAAGCTTTATGATAGAGTTTTTGTTGTTAATGGAGTATCGAAAGCTTATGCAATGACGGGATGGAGAATAGGTTATATTGCGGGTAAAATTAGCGTAATAAATGCAATCTCTATTTTGCAGTCTCAGAGTACTTCTAATGCTAATTCAATAGCACAGGCAGCAGTAGTTGAGGCTTTGAGTGGTGATCACGGTTTTTTGAAAGAAAGAATGAGGATTCTTAGAAGTTGTAGAGATTTTGCAGTAGAAAAATTGAATTCTGCCCGAGGACTATCGGCGCTTCCTCCGCAAGGAGGGTTTTATTTATTTGTTTCGTGTAAAGATTTATTGGGTAAGAGTACAAAAAATGGTATGCTGATAAATAACGATCTTGATTTCACTAAATATTTACTTGAGAACCATTTAATTGCCGTAGTGCCAGGGAGTGCATTTGGTTTTGTGAATTTTATCAGAGTTTCTTATGCAACTTCTCGAGAAGAACTAGAAATCGGATGCAATGGTATTATCAACGCATGCGAAGCGTTAAGTTAATTTTTTGTGTTTTTTTTGATGTTTTATAATTTGGATAAATAACAAAGAACTAATTTGTAATTCAATTAATCATATTCTATAATCATTCAATTTGTTGAAGTATTTTCATATCATATTACTAAATTCTAGTGCTAGTTTGTTCGATTTAGTAGTAATATATATATGCGTGCAACATTGATGATGTTGTATTATGATAACTTGAGTTTCGTATTGCATATAAATGAGTGAGTGGATCTTTACTGTTTTGTATTAGTAGAAAAACTACAATCTAATTATTTCACAGAGGTTTATGCGTAAATTGTGTTAGCTGACGTACACACAATATGTGTAAGGAGCAATAGAAGAAATGTTTTTAACAATCAGATAACAAGTTTTTGTAGAAGTTTTTTTATTTATTTTTGTGACATGAAGTATTTATATTAAGGCATAATAAATGTACTTAATAACAATCGATTGGCGTTATGCTATCTAATATCTTATAGTATCTAGAGAATGTAAGCACATATGTGTTTCCTAAGATCTAAAATAATATAGACGCTTATAGATTATTTCTATTATTTATTTATTTATTTTATTTTTAACATTGATGATATTTATCAAAGTTATTCCAGTTAAATTTTTTATTTTGTAAAAGTAAAGATTATTTTTTTATTGATCAGAATTAATCTGTTTTGTTAGATTTTAGCTTCATTTTTTGATTATATCATTTATATTAAGTAATTGTTTAAATGTTCTACAGGATTTTCTTTATTTTAGAATCTCTACAATCATTTTTCTGACATTATGTTTTTGTTTTATTCTTCAAATAATTTTTACACTAATTTACTTGATTAATTATTTTTAAAGTTATCGAACTTTATTTTTCAACGAAAATTCGAAATTAAAGCTTTGTTAGATGCAAATTTTATTTAACGCTGATCATTCTAATGAATCAGTATTCAAATACTTTACCTCATTTGCACAGATAATAAATTATCGTTCTTTTGCTTCTAATTTTGTAAAGTTCTTTAAATGAACGAACGGGCTCCTCTATCTTACTTAAATTTTTCTCGAAAGAGGCAAAATATCTGCTCGATATATCTTGAATAAGTAATCTTTATAGAGCATTACGCTTTGCATGGTGTTTTGTGTTAGTATACTTACCTGAGATTTTTACTGTCTGCGTTGCGCTAGAATGCAGAAAATGATGTTGAATTAGCTAAAAACATTTCTAATGTTGGCATTGTACTAAACAATTTTGTTGTTTACAACACGTAGTTGATCTAATATTAAAAATATTTCTATACGTTAAACATTATGTAGAGTAATATGCTGTCGAATTTGATTGACATGTAATGGATTTTGTTCTAGCTACTGGAGTAACTGCTATTTAATAAATTGAAAATTTCAAATAAGTTTTTATAAATCTATATTCAATTTTAAGGTGATATTGATGCTAGAGAGGAATATTCTAATGTGGTTATTAGCGTCTCTGTTTTATGCGTATCAATACATACTACGTGTAATTCCTAATATAATTGCATCCGAATTAATAGCAAGGTTTAAGGTGAGCGCCTCAGATGTTGGTCAATTCGGTGGATTATATTATATAGGCTATACGATTGCTCATATACCCGTTGGTTTCTTTCTTGATAAATATGGTCCAAAATTTATTTTGCCTATATGCACTATATTTACATTTGTTGGGACTTTGCCACTTATATGTTTCGATAAGTGGTATTATTCAATAATTGGTAGAATAGTTGTTGGAATTGGATCATCTGCCTCTGCAGTTGGAATATTTAAAGTTGCAAGCATGTATTTTTCGCGAGAAAAGTCAGCAAGAATGGCTAGTCTATCTATAATAGTAGGTTTGCTAGGAGCTATTTATGGAGGGTTACCATTAAATCTATTGCTTAATAGATTTGGTTGGAACTATGCTATTTATACTTTTTCAGCGTTTGGTTTTTTGCTTGCTTTGCTGTTATTTTTTGTAACTCCGGTTGATAATACACAACAAGATTTAAATAGCAATATATTTCAAGATTTGAGGACTATTTTTTTTAATAAAAATATTATTCTGATCAGTGTTTTTAGTGGTTTAATGATTGGTCCATTAGAAGGTTTTGCTGATGGCTGGGTAAAGGTATTCTTGTGTGAGTCGTATCAGATGAGCGAAAGTCTAGCGTCTTCTCTTTCTTCTCTCATATTTGTAGGCATGGGAATTGGAGCATTTTTTTTGACTTTTTTGTTAGAAAAATATTCAAATAGACATTATGAGATAATTATCATATGCTCATTTGGAATGATTGTTAGCTTTTTCTTTTTGCTTTTTATGCGAGATGGTGGGATATATGTTGTTCTACCAGCACTTTTTATTATTGGTTTTGCATCTGGATATCAAATAGTTGCTATTTATAAGGCAATAAGCTACGTATCTAATAACTTGATTGGATTGGCTGTAGCTATATCAAATATGATAATAATGGTTTTTGGTTATTTTTTTCACATTGGGATCGCAAAAATAGTTGATTTATATTGGAACGGAACAGTAATAAGAGGAAATCCTGTATATGACGCTGAATTGTTGGTAAGAGCAATATCAATTATTCCTGTATTTTTATTATTAGGTGGCCTTGGCTTTGTATGGTTAAAGCAACGATCTAAGAATGGTTTTTAATCAGAATATATTTTGTATGTGCTTTTTAAGTTGAGTGGGTTCAGATTTATATGGATAGCGTTTTAAAAAAAAATCACAGTTTCGGAGAAGATTTGAAATCTTTTGATGATGAAATTTATCGGTCTATTAAAGGAGAATTACAGCGTCAGAAGTTGCAATTACAGTTAATTGCTTCAGAAAATTTTGCAAGCAAAGCAGTAATGGAGGCGCAAGGTTCTTTTTTGACTAATAAATATGCAGAAGGTTATGCAGGTGAAAGATATTATTGTGGTTGCAAATATGTAGATGATATTGAAAGACTAGCTATAGAGAGACTTTGTAAATTGTTTAACGTTAAATTTGCAAACGTTCAACCTCATTCTGGCTCTCAAGCAAATCAAGCAGTTTTTGTTTCATTACTCACTCCTGGTGATTCAATACTTGGATTATCTCTGAATTGCGGTGGACATCTGACTCACGGTGCGTTACCTAGTCTTTCTGGTAAATGGTTTAAATCGATTCAATATACAGTTAGTAAAAATACTTATTTATTTGATATGAACGAGATAGAAAAACTGGCACTTAAGCATAAGCCAAAGTTAATCATAACTGGCTCTTCTGCTTATCCAAGAAAGATAAATTTCAAGCGCTTTCGCGAAATTGCAGATAAAATTAATGCATATTTGCTTGCTGACATTGCTCACTACGCAGGACTTATTGCGGCGGGTGAATATCCATCACCCATTGCATATGCGGATATTGTAACCTCTACAACTCACAAAACTCTGCGCGGTCCTAGAGGAGGAGTAATAATGACAAATGATAAAATATTGTATAAAAAAATTCAATCAGCAGTTTTTCCAGGATTGCAAGGTGGACCTCTTATGCATGTAATAGCTGCAAAAGCTGTTGCATTTAAAGAAGCATTGTCTCCAGAGTTTAAAACTTATTGTAAAAAAATTGTGGAAAATGCAAAAATATTAGCTCAAACACTACAAGCTCATGGATTGACAATTGTAACAGGTGGTACCGATTCTCATATAGTTTTAGTTGATTTAAGGTCACAAAAGTTGACAGGTAGGGAAGTTGTAGATAGTCTAGAAAGAGCTGGAATTATTTGTAATAAAAATTCTGTACCATTTGATACAGAGAATCCAACTATAACTTCAGGTTTGCGTCTTGGTACAGCTGCTGAAACAACGCGTGGACTTGGAGTAGAGGATTTTAAAGAAATAGGAGACCTAATCCATGAAATAATCCAGGGATTAGTCAAAAAAAACAGCCTTTTTATTGAAAAAACGGTAAAAAGCAAAGTTGAAAAGATTTGTAAGAATTTCCCTATTTATTAACTTCAGCAGTTCATGTTTATTTAATTGAAGATAGAACTTACTTTTTTTTTGCATTGAAGATAAAAACACGTAAGTTCTTGTAACTAATTCTCATTGAGAAGATTAAGTAAAACGATAAATAAAAAACTGAACAAAATCGATACTTTATTTGTCTTTAACTTTGTTAAAGTTTATATAAATTGCTTTGCTTGAACGCAGCTTTGCAAATATGCGCTGTTCATATTTAGGAATTTTTATTCCTTATTAAGGATGTTAATCCTTATACTAAGATTAGTTAACGCAAACTTAACTCGAGTATTTATTTTACGACACTTTTGATTAAAAATCTTATTTTTATCTTAATTTTGACTAAATAGAATTTTTTGTTAATTAAAACGCAAGTAATATTACTATTATAGTGTAATACTTTAAGTAATGTGACTAATCAATCAATTTGTTCACTTCAAATACTTTAATATATTTTATATATTATTTGCGTATACATTTGATTTCAATGCTAGAGAATCAAAGGAATTAAACTGATAAAGTAGTAATAATTAATTTAATTTTTTGAAAATTTAGATTTCTCTTAGATTCTTTATTAGAATAGATATACAAACTTTAGCGCATGAAGTGTGATAGTTTACGCTAACTATAATGACATGAATTAGATTAAGTCTAGTTAGAGAAGTTATGATCTGAAGTCAAATATTAATGATATGCTTTGCAAAAGTGAATTTTATGAAGGTAAGAAAAAAAATTGCTTCGTCTAATTAATTGGTAACCTGGTTGATATTCTGGTTGATTTATTAATATGCCAGTAGTCTCTACTTTATAGAAGTATAGATCTTAAGAAAGAACTTGAACTTATGCTCACTCAAGTTGCGTTTGCAAATTTTATTTATCATTGTATCTTTGTCATTTTCAGTTTTTAGTAGAGTAATGTTTAATATTTTTTTCTATCAAAAAAATACTTTTTTCGTTATCAACAATGATTCTTAGATTTCTTCTTCTGATTTATAGTGAGAACTTTTTTGCATTTAATCTTATCTCAAGTATTAATTGCGATTGAGCTTCATTTGGCTTTATTAGAGTCGTTTATATATAACTAGTATTTCTTTTTTTGCTACTATAGTACAATTTGGACTAATACTTTCACTAGTATGGACAATTTCAAGTTTTTCTGCAATGGTAATTCAAATATTGTTTTCTATTTTACTTGCTGATGGTATTTTTTGGAAAAATCTTATCATATGTATAGTAATATTTGGTATGCCAATATTTGTATTGATATCTTCTTATGAAGAAAACATTACAAGAAAAAAGTTTGGAAAAATATGCAATTAAAAGACTCTATAAAAGTAATCATACGTTCTATGTTGGGCAGTGTGTTAAAAATTAAGAGACATTTAATAATTTTAATAGTGTGGGCGGAGTGCTATTACCTTCAGAACATTTTTATAGCGCTTGGCACATTATGAGTACCTAGATTGTTAGAAATCTCAGAATTTAATGCAACTGACTCAGATATAGTATCTGCAGCATTATGCTTGGTCTTGCAATTGGTGTATCGATTGCAGGTCGGATTTTTCAAATATATTTAGAATATAGAAACATGTAATCTCTACTTTTGTCCTGCTACAGGGTATTTCTCTGTTATCATTTTAATATATAGTAATTTTTAACGACTTATATTACATATTTTTATATGTTGATGTTTGGGGTTTTTGCAGGAAGACGTATGCTTAATTTCACTATCGGAAGTAAAATTGTAGAACGAAAAAACATTAATACATCATTATTTATCATTAATGGATTTATGTTTATCACGAGTGAATTATGACAATTAATACTAGGCATTCCTTACAGATCATTTGATTGCGTTTTTTTATGATATTTACAGCATTGGTTTTTGCTAGCGTTTTTTTGAATTATTAAATTACACGAGATACATATTTTGTAAAAAAAAATAAAGTTAGCTGAATCCTGAGTCAATTGTGATATAATATTCACATATTACAATGAATTGTGGTTTTATTGCGACATTAGGATATGACTGTAACCAAAGCAACAATAGTTGATGACATAAATCGAGAAATTGGTTTGTCAAAAGAAGATTCTGCTGCAATAGTAAATGATATATTGAATGAGATAAAGATAGGTTTAGTAAGAGATGGAATAGTTAAAATATCATCCTTTGGTACATTCTTAGTTAAGAGAAAGAAAGAAAGACCGGGAAATGTACCAAATACTTCAAAAAAGGTAATAATTCAATCAAGAAATTCGGTTTCTTTTAGATCTTCAAAACTGATAAAAAGGTTAATTAATGAATGAGAAAAATTCTTTTCTTCTTTGTGTAGAAGAATATTACTTAAATATAGTACTTGAATGCTTCAAAAAATAAATTTGATAAATCTAATATGCTAAACACAATTAGGGAAAAAGCTAGTAATTATGAGTAATGATGATATCAGAGATATTATATAAAGTATGTTTATTTATGTAATATATAAATTAGGAGCATTTACAATGCGATTGAATAACAAAATCACACCATTTAAAATGATTTTTAATTTAAAAAGATTTGTTTATTTTAGATTTTGAAGATCTAAAACGTTATTTACTCAGCAAAAATGATAGTAAAGAATAAAACCTAAAAGTGCACAAGGTATTTATGCGTTGTTCTATACAACTAAAAACGAAATTAAGAAAACATAAAATTATATAAAAACACACTACAAATGAGTTATTCACACAATCCTTAAAGAATTTCAATTCAGTTACTGAATACATAACTTTATGATTAAGAAAAAATCAATACATTTACATTAGATTTAGCTTATGTCTACGTTTTTTTTGTGAATGTTGAAATGGGGATTTACACAGGAAAAGAAAGAAGAATAGTGAATATAGTAACTCAACACTGGAGTGAAATAAAAGGATTAAATAGAGATTGGCCGGAAAGGTATGAGATAGATACTGCAGAAATAATGGAATCTTGGCATAATTGTTTTATTATTGAAGTTAACGATAGAGGTTATATTTGTGAGAATGCTGGAGAAAAAGCCGTTGAATTCTATGGTTTTGAAAAGAACGTATACATTGATAGTAAATATGCATTAGATGGACTTTTTTTGCAATTGTATAAAATAGATGCAGTTATTGATAAATTTGATACTATGATAGATAGCGCGTGCCCAATCAATGAAGAAGAAGAGAGCGAAAGTATCAAAATGAGACAAGTGCTTTTACCTCTTGGAAACAAAGAAGGAATAACACATATACTTGGAGTGATTACATTTAAGTTTTTTTGAAAAATTCACAATTTTAACTTGTATTATAACTTTCAATTAAATAATATCTGAGTGTTGTGGTCTTGTATCTAGAATACTATCTATTATTGAGTAATAAAGTTGTTTGCATCAAATATTAGTAATTAACTGCTAGTGATAAAAGTTTTTTATGGTAAATATAAGAATATATGAAGAAAATGAAATTAAAAACAAAATCTTCCGTTAAGAAGCGCTTTAATCTTACAGCTAAAGGTAAGATTATCTCTACTCAGTCAGGTAAAAGGCATGGTATGATTAAGAGGAGTAAGTCCAACATCCGTGGCCAGCGTGGTACTACCGTTCTCCACAAATCTGACTTTCATATAATTAAGTCTTATATGCCTTATGGCGTTTAATTAAATGAAGGTAAAATAGAATGGTTCGAGTAAAACGCGGCGTTACTACTCATGCTCGTCATAAGAGAGTATTGAGGTTAGCAAAGGGTTATAGAGGGCGTGCGAGATCTTGTTATAGAATTGCTTTACAAAGAGTTGAAAAGGGGTTGTTATACGCCTACAGAGACAGAAGAAATCGCAAGCGCGATTTTCGCAGTCTCTGGATAATACGAATCAATGCAGCAGCAAGGAAATTTGGCCTTACCTACGCTAGATTTATTTATGGTCTTGCACTTACTGGAATTTGTTTAAATAGAAAAGTTCTTGCTGAAATTGCTGTCAATTATAAGGGTTATTTTGCGGAATTGGTGAAAACTGTAAATGCTAAATTAGAAGAAGATTCTTGATCTTACCGTTATAAATAAAATAAAGAAAATATGAAAATTATTTTTATGGGTTCATCAGAGTTTGCTGTTGGTCCACTTAGCTTGTTACTGAGTTCGAAGAACAAGGTAATAGCAGTATATACTAGAGCTCCTAAACCTTTTGGACGTGGGCAAAAATTAACGAAATCTCCGATACACATTATTGCCGAACAAAATGACGTACAAGTATATATACCTACTTCTTTAAAATCTTCTGCAGAACAAGAGCGTTTTAGAAGTTTAAAACCAGATATTGTAGTCGTTGCTGCTTATGGGTTGATACTTCCAAAAGAAATTTTGGATATTCCTAAATATGGCTGCATTAACATTCATCCTTCTTTACTTCCTAGATGGCGTGGTCCAGCTCCAATACAGCATACAATTTTGTCGGGAGATTTTGAGACTGGGGTTAGTGTTATACAATTAAATGAAGAGCTGGATTGTGGTCCTGTTTTAAAACAAAAGAAATTCTTGATCAAAAAAAATGATAATTATAGAACATTGCATGATAAATTATCTGTATTAGGTGGTAGTTTGTTGATAGAGGTATTAAATACAATTGAAAAGCAAATTCCTTCGAAGCAAAATGATGGTGATGCATGTTATGCCAATAAAGTGATAGACTATAAAATATATGCAAGTGACACTTGTGAAGTCGCTTATAGAAAAGTCAAGGCATTTTATCCAAAAGCATTTATCAAGGTATGGAATAAACGTTTAAGAATACTTGATACTAATTTCCAATTCAATGCTTTTTCAACTTCAGTACAATGTGAGATTATTAATGGCAATATGTATATAAATTTGACAGGTGGATCTTTAATACCTAAAGTTGTTCAAATGGAGGGAAGAAATCCGTGTAATATTGAAGATTTTATTCGTGGATTAAAATTTGGTATGATAAAAGGAGTTATAGAATAAATATTAGCGACTGTTTTATAATTCTCTGGCGTGTGAAAGCTGAAAATTCGTAAATATGGAAATACGTTTTGAGGGTTACGCATGGTAAAAACACACGCAAGGCGCATTCAAGTAGCTTTTACTTATGAAATAAAATTTGTGATATTGTTGACAACGTGATCAGTTACAATATTAGATATTTTATCTAATTTTTTATTTATATTTTTGCCTATTTGTCTATCTTTAAAAGATCCATATAGAGCTAAAGCAGCCGTAAACATACATGTTGTAACTAAACTAGTCTGTGCCATGCTGAATAACAGCAACCCGCCTAAAAAGGTAGATAATAATCCAACAGAAAGATTCACAATCTTGTTGCTCTGCATAGTGTGGGTTTGATCTTCCCTTTTTTCGTCCTCTAAAACTTTGGATGTTGCTTTTGAAGCAACCTTTACTGCTACGGTAACAACTGGAACCATAATTAGCCCCATAGTTATTTTTGCTGAAAAATAAAATGAAGGTAAGGTCATTACAGGCAACAGAAAACCTACCATTATAGTGAACCACTTGCTATCTATCCCTTTAGATCGATCTTCTTTATAAGACGCCATAACTCCATGCTTTGTTTAACAATTCACTCATTCTCTGAATATGATATAACGAAGTAATGTAAGTAAGTAATATGTTTAAGATATATTTAATGTATTGTAAAGGATTTTTATTTTAAATTTTATTAATTAATAATTTAAATTAAGTTTAAAAAATGAGTTATTTATTGTTTAGAATTCGTATATACTTATTCAAATCACCGTTAGAGAAAATTGAGTGCAAGATGCGGTTTTAGTTTTACAAGATGGCAAGTACTTTTTGGGAAAGTCTATAGGTAAAAAAGGCAAGTGTATAGGTGAGATATGTTTTACCACTGGTATTACGGGTTATCAACATACTATAACTGATCCATCTTTTGCTAGTCAGATTATAGCGTTCACTTTCCCTCATATTGGTAATATTGGAATTAATGCAAAAGATAATGAAGGAGAAGAGATTTTTGCAAGCGGTGTAATTATGAGAGAACTTTCTTTCTCATCTCATCCATTATCATGTATTAATTTAAATGATTGGTTGGAGAAAAACAATGTGGTTGGAATATCTGGAGTTGATACTAGAGATTTGACGAGATATTTGCAAAGACATCGATCGCAAAGTGGAATTATATGTTCATCGAATTTCCCCTCAGCATATTATAATGCTGCAATTTACAATATTGACCGAATTACTCTTATAATAAAAGATTTACTAGATGAATTGAGGAGATATAAACCTCTAAATGGAATAGAGATGATTAATAAGGTCAGTTTAAGTAATAACTTTAAAAACAATTTAAACTCAAAATATAAAGTTATAGTGGTTGATTTTGGCGTGAAAGCCAGTATAGTTTCACGCTTAATAGAACTTGGTTGCACAATTGAACTGATTAAGCCAGATAGAGGTTTCGCTCAGAAGATATTGAGCATGGATCCAGATGGCGTAGTACTTTCAAATGGTCCAGGCGATCCAAAAGAAATAGGAGGAGAGAGTATGATTTTAGAGATAGATGTTATTGTAAAATCTACAATACCAGTTTTTGGTATATGTATGGGACATCAATTGCTTGCGATTACATTAGGGGCAAAAACTTGCAAGATGAATGTTGGTCATCGAGGAAGTAATCATCCAGTTTATAATGTAAATGATGGCAAAGTTGAAATAACTAGCCAAAATCATGGATTTGTTGTCAATTCATCTTCTCTACCAAGTAATGTTGAAGTTACTCATATCTCTTTATTTGATAATAGTATAGAAGGAATAATGATGAAAAACTTTCCAGTTTTTTCTGTGCAATATCACCCAGAAGAAGCTCCAGGGACACATGATTCACATTATCTATTTAAGAAATTCATTAATAATATTAAATTATATAGAATGAGGTTTTTATAATTTTAACTTAATTAAGATTTTTATCGCTTGATTTTTTAATTTAGATTTTCTACCATTGTGCTAGCATTAGAGATTGGTATTTAGAGATTGAGTTGAAGCGGTCCCCATTAACATTTTGATGAATTTTTATGGAGAAGTGACCGAGTGGTTAAAGGTAGCAGACTGTAAATCTGCCCGCGGAAGCGTACGTAGGTTCGAATCCTACCTTCTCCATTATTGTGTGCCGTGCGGGTATAGCTTAATTGGTAGAGCCCTAGCCTTCCAAGCTAGTAGAGTGGGTTCAAATCCCACTATCCGCTCTTTAATTTTTGTTGTATTTTTGTAAAATCAACATTAAATTTATTTATTTGTATTTTTAGGTAAAAAAGTTCGAGTTATGACACAAGTAGTAAAAGCATTTGGCAAGTCGCATATCAACGTTGGTACAAT
>JAJETZ010000007.1 GCA_029784595.1 Wolbachia endosymbiont of Meromenopon meropis
CAATAAAAATAAATCGCATTTGTGGATGAATAAATATTTACTGCGTTTATCATGAGATTAATTTAGTGAAACTGTCAAAAATATATTGTAAAACTAAGTTTATAGTAATAAATCAAGAAACTCTTATTAATATATGTTAAATAGCATTAGAAAGATTTGATTTAAAAATCGCTTAAGGAAGTAAATAATTTATATTTAAAGATATTAAAAGTTTTTAAATTTAGATTTATTGGTGAAATAGTATTATTACTGTACTTTCAAAGTATTTTATTGCTTCCCACATTGGGGGTATTTATCCTTGATAAGATAATTTTTAATTAATTTGTGTAAAAACTTTCATCTTTAATTTTGTAAATTAATTATCCACTAAAAAAAGAAAATAACTTTTGTTGTATATAACGGTAAAATAGCATTTACTATTGTTTGTATTAAGCGCGTAATAAGCTTATTTCTATTTTTTTTCTAGTTTTTTTCTCACCAATTTTTGATAGTTTTTACATGTAACGATGCAATGATCCTATCAGATTTGCTATTATAATTTTTTATGAAAATTAATTAATAAAAATCTGTTTAATTTTTTCATGTAATCAGTTTACCGCGATTGCGGTATTATATTTTAATAAAGCTTTTAAATAATTGTTTTCTATTAAAATAGATAATTGCTACATTACATGCTTCAATATATTATTTAAAAATAAATGATTTGATAAGTATTTATCTGTAAAAATATAGAATTAATCTATTTAATTAGATTTAATTGTTTTCAATCTTTATAGATAGAAGTTGCGTTATTGAATTACCACTTTTTTTTAATCACATATATTGTGCTTTTGCAAAAGAAATATTCACATTTTAATGTGAAGCATATGATATGCCTGTATGCAAAATATTCTTTTAAAGAAATACATTTTTATTGATAACTTTTTAACTATCTTTAAGTATCAATTATCGACAATATCACATTATTATTAATAATACATTATTCTCCTTGATTTATGCATTTTCAATTCTTTTCTTTAATATTAATACTCAGTAAATAGCTCTTTCAATTAGATTAATTTTAAAATTTACTGTTGATGTAAAGATTCTATCGCAATTTAGCTTTGCATGAACTTTAGAAGTTATGTTAATTGACATGCTTGATATCTATCGGAATGATTTATGATATATTTGTCAAATTTTTTACAATTGTGTTGGATTTTTTAAAAAATGTTGAAGATCAAAGGTTATTTTGATTAATTTTATTAATCTTTACAATCTTTACAATTGTATTGTCTCTTAGCATTATTGATTTTTTTTAATTAAATTTATTTAATTGAGATTTTATGATGATAAGAATTAATTATGTATTTAATCTTCGTTTTAGATTTTATTTTTATTAATAAATAAAACCATGTCATTTTAAATGTGCGCGTTCATTTTACTTGATCTATTTAATAATTAATGGTTAGTATTTACTACTCTAAAAGTATAGATATTTTGCGCTGTTATGGTACAATTGGTACCTCACTAAAAATCAAAATGTTAATGAATGAGTAATGAATGAATTAAGAAGATTGAGTATTACAGAAATGCGCAATGGACTTAGACGGAGAGATTTTTCTGCCGTTGAACTTGTGGAGGCGCATATCAATGCAGTTGAAAGTGAGAAATTAAATGCATTTGTAACAAAAACTCCAGAAATAGCAATAGAAGCAGCTAAAATCGCAGATGCGTATTTCTTAAAACAAAATGATGCCGATATACATTTACTTATGGGCATACCAGTTGGTATTAAAGATTTATTTTGTACAAAAGGAATAAAAACAACAGCATGTTCGAAAATGTTAGAAAATTTTGTTCCAACTTATGAATCCACAGTATCAAACTTACTTTTAAAAAGTGGTGCAGCTATGCTTGGAAAGCTTAATATGGATGAATTTGCTATGGGCTCTGCAAATACAAATAGCTGTTTTGGTCCTGTTGAAAATGTATGGGTTAGAAAAAATGATGGAGAAAAGGTTGTACCAGGCGGATCTTCTGGTGGATCTGCGGCATCGGTTGCTGGATTTTTATGTGCTGGAGCAATTGGAAGCGATACTGGTGGGTCTGTGCGTCAGCCAGCAGCTTATTGCGGAGTAGTAGGTATAAAACCAACTTACGGAAGATGTTCGCGTTTTGGTATGATCGCATTTGCAAGTTCAATGGATCAGGCTGGAGTTATTACTCGTTCCGTTTCTGATTCAGCACTAATGTTGGAGACGATTTGTGGATATGATAACAAAGATTCAACATCGAGTAAAAGACAAGTACCTAAATTTTCTAGTTTCATAAATGATGATATTAGAGGCAAACGTATTGGTATACCAAAAGAGTATAGAATGAATGGAATTTCAGAAGAAATCTTGCATCATTGGGAAAGAGTTTCTTCTGCTTTGAAAGAGAGTGGCGCAGAAGTAATTGATATTGTTTTACCGCATACTAAATATGCTATACCAGTTTATTATTTAATTTGTTCTGCTGAAGTTTCATCTAATCTTGCTCGTTATGATGGTGTGCGTTATGGTTTTAGAGTTGATGCAGATACTATTGAAGAAATGTATTCACTGACGAGGGCGGCAGGCTTTGGAAAAGAGGTAAAAAGAAGAATTTTAATTGGCGCTTATGCACTTTCCTCAGGTCATTATAATGAATATTATGAAAAAGCTCAACGCGTTAGAGCATTAATTAGAAATGATTTTATGAAAGCGTTTGAAAAAATAGATTATATACTTGTTCCATCCGCTCCAACAGAGGCTTTTGGTTTAAATGAAAAGCCAGATCCTTTAATGATGTGTATAAATGATGTTTTTACCGTACCAGCAAGTTTAGCTGGACTACCTGCTATTTCTGTTCCTGTTGGACTTTCCAATGAAGATTTGCCTCTTGCTTTACAAGTAATTGGAAATTATTATGATGAAGCTGGAATATTGAATATAGCAAACATGATAGAGCAACATTGTGGCAGGATAATCGAACTAAACGAGTCTATCTCTCTACTCTAGAAAATAAGTAAAGTAGATAAAAAAGGCAATACTCTGGAGAGATGTAACAATTATAAAAAGTAAATTAAAGATGTACCATCAAACGCAACCGTCTTTTTGCTCATAAAAAACACAACTATTTCGTATCGACACATATGAAAGATGATGTAATTTTTTACTAGGGAAAAAGTAAATATGTAGCTTTACTGATTTCATATTCTTTTTGCTTATGATAAGAGTAAATCTTACTTTCTATTAAATTTCTATTTATTAGAATTAACATAAATTATAGTGTAAAAAGTTACAGAACATAATTAATGTAATCGCTACATATCTCTCAGGTTCAAGAGTAGAGATTAACTTTAGAAATAGAAATGAATAATTTAAGCATTTAATTATATTTAAAAATTAGTTGTGTTTTTCTTTATTTTTAAAGTTAATTAAATTAACCTATGGTTAAGATCTTATTAATGATAATAGATTTAAGAGTGTTATTTTAAAGTTCAAAAAGACTAAAATATAAATTTTAGATTAGAGCAACACAAGTTGTTTTGTAAAAAACAATGATATTATTAGCGGAACGTAAAATAATCCCACTGCAGTGCTAATAAAGAGTAACAGAGTTGCTCTGTCTGGTTGATAATTTAGAATATTTGCAAGTATTACACTTGATCCAGAAACTGGAATAATAGCTAGTAACATTAATGCTTTATATATATTCTCATCATATATACATGTAATATGTTTATCTATTAACACAATTCCCAAAACAAATAGTGGCCAGAATACGTACTTTGCTGTAATAGTAGTCAAAGCAAGTTTCCAATCTATCTTAAAATTTGTAATTTGCGCGATACTTACTCCAAGCAACACCATTCCCAACGTGATAAACGTACTTCTTATGTTCGTCATAACATCTATGAGAAAAGCAGGTATTCGTATGTTACATACACTCAAAAAGCATCCCAAAATCATTGCATAGGAGGATGGAAGTTTAAACAACCTTAGCATGCATTCTTTTGCAGTGTATATGCCATTTGCAGCTATATAAAATCCTAAACTATTTTCAAATAATACCATTCCTATATAACAAATAACATATACAGACACCGAATCTTCATCAAATAAAGTTATAGCAATTGGTAAGCCAAAATAACCCATGCTTGTACTACCCGAGCTAAATGCCAATATATTTTTTGTATTATCTTTAAATAAAAAAGAAGAAAGATAATACACAGCTAATGATATAGCGCTGCCTATAAACCATATCAAAATGGGTAAAGCAACTACTTTTAAAGTAACTTCTGTATGAGATATTCCATATAAAATCACTATTGGATTAGCTATATAAAAGAGTATTTGAGATATAGTATTTCTATCAATTTTAAGGTATTTTCCTGCTAGATAACCAATAAGTATTGTAATATAAATAGGTAATATTTTGAAAAAAAGGGTAAAAAACATATTAACCTAATTATAATCCTTCTTGATATTTAGAACTAATAAACTGACATTAGATCTTAAGAGATTGCAAAAGTAAATAAAATTTATTTTTTCAACTTACTCTAGTTTTAAAACTATTTAAAAAAATTCATTTAGTGCTAAAATTCTCGCTTTATAAAAAATAAAAGAATGATATCTTTATGATAAATCATATTAAACTTTTTAAATTTTTTTTTGCGTGCCATTGATGATGGCGTTTTAACTGAAAGTAAATTTAATAGTCGTCTTTCTTATGTACTTTTAGGTATATAGTGTAAAATCATAGAATAGCTTTTGCTATAAAGTGAAATAAATACTTTATAAACAGATATAAATCATAAAGTCAATTTTTACACTTTTCCAAAAATGAGTGATGCGTTAGTACCGCCGAAGCCAAACGAATTAGAAAGTGCATATTGAATTTTATGCTCTTGAGCTTTAAATGGTACAAAATTTAAATCACACCCTTCTGATGGTTTATGCAAATTTAAGGTTGGTGGAATAATTCCTTCATTTAAAGCAAGTATACTGAATATTGCTTCAACACTACCAGCGGCACCAAGCAAATGTCCTATAGATGATTTGGTTGAAGAAATTGGTATTTTATAAGCGTAATCGCCAAATAACTGTTTAATTGCCATTATTTCGATTTTGTCTCCAAGTGGCGTTGAAGTTCCATGTGCATTAATATATCCAATTTGATTTGTGTTAATTTGTGCATTTTGTAAGGCAAGCTGTATTGATTTTAATGCACCTATTCCACCGTTATGTGGAGCAGTAATATGATAAGCATCACCTGTTAGTCCATATCCAGTAAGTTCTGCATATATTTTTGCTCCTCTTTTTTTTGCATGTTCATATTCTTCTAGTACTAGAATACCCGCTCCTTCACCCATAACAAATCCATCACGTTCTTCGTCCCACGGCCTTGAGGCTTTCTCAGGATTATTATTAAATTTAGTTGATAACGCTTTCATAGATGCGAAGCCTGCAATTCCAATTCTGCAAAGTGCACTCTCTGCTCCGCCTGTGATTATTATATCTGCTTCATTAAGTTTTATAGTTCTTGCTGAGTTTATAATTGCATGCGCTCCTGTTGCACATGCGGTTACTGCTGAATCGTTTGGACCTGTGAATTTGTACTTAATAGAGATATAGCCAGATATCAAATTTATTAAACTTGCCGGAACAAAAAATGGACTGACGCGTCTAGGTCCTTTCTCTTGCATAATAATTACGTTATCCTGAATTGATGAAAGGCCGCCTATGCCAGAACCAATAACTACACCGATACGTTCTCGATCAATATTTTGATTTTCTAAAATCAATGAATCATTAACCGCTTGAATAGCAGCTGCAATACCATAATGAATGAAACGATCTGTTCTTTTTAGACTTTTTTTAGAAATATAATCTAGTGGATTAAAACAACATCCGATACTGCCTTCTTGCAAAGGAACTTGTCCTGCGATTTTACTTGCAAGACCAGAAGTATCAAACCTGATAATTTTCTTTATTCCAGATTCACCACCTGTTAATTTAAGCCAAGTGTTTTTAACATCTGCTGCTAGAGGAGTAATTAAGCCAATGCCAGTAACTACTACTCTTCTGCTCATTTTTATAAGGCTAATTATTATTTTTTTTATTACTAATATAGTCAACTATCTGCTCTACAGTTTCCATTTTTTGCGCATCTCCGTCAGGAATTTCTATACCAAATTCTTCTTCTGTAGCCATAATTATCTCAACAGCATCTAAACTATCCGCGCCATGTTCTGAAAGTTTCGAAGAACTGCTAAACTTTTCTATGTCCTTGCTAAT
Organism: Wolbachia endosymbiont of Meromenopon meropis; assembly: GCA_029784595.1. GTDB lineage: Bacteria > Pseudomonadota > Alphaproteobacteria > Rickettsiales > Anaplasmataceae > Wolbachia. The sequence continues at coordinate 6,306 of JAJETZ010000007.1, forward strand.
TCGTTCTAGCACAATTTTTTTTACTTTTTCTTCTATGTCTTTTCTAGTACTTTTTTCTATTGTGCTACTCATTTCTATAAAAAATTATCATTTAGATGATATGAATAATTTTTATATTTGCAATAACTTTTGTAATTAATAAATTTTTGCAGCAATTTTTTTATTGCTCTAGTTGAGATATACTTCAACATTAAACTTTGTAAAGACTTAAAGAAAATCAAAAAAAAATGCTAAATGAAGTAACAAAAAATTTATTTATTGCAGAAATAAATAAATTTCTACCTGAAGATACTCAAAGTAAACTTATATCTGCTATGCGTTACTCTCTTCTTGCTCCAGCAAAATATGTACGTCCATTTTTGGTTATAGCTTCATCACAAGTATTTAATGTTAAAACTGAGAAAGTAATGCCGATTGCTGTAGCGATTGAATGTGTTCACGCATATTCCTTAATTCATGATGATTTGCCATGTATAGATAACGCTGATATTCGTAGAAATCAGTTAAGTTGCCATAAAAAATTTGATGAAGCAACAGCTGTGCTCGCAGGAAATGCTCTACTTACTTTTGCTTTTAAGATATTATCTTCATTGGATAAAAATAATCATAGATGTTGTGAAATAATAAAGATATTAGCTCAAGCTATAGGAGTGAAGGGAATGATAGAAGGACAGATTTTAGATTTAGATACTAATTTAGATTTCTCTAAAATAAAAAAAATTCATTTATTAAAAACTGCAAAATTATTTGCATGTTCGTGCGAAATAGGAGGCATAATGGGAAATGCTACAGTTAAACAACGAGAGGCATTACATAATTACGGAATAAACTTAGGACTTATTTTTCAAGCTAAAGATGATATTGAAGACTACAAAAAAAAAAATGAGATAAGTAACTTGATGTTTTTACTTGGCAAAAGTAGAACGAAAAGATATACAGAAAACCTTTTTAAAGCAGCTCTAAATAATTTAAGTAAACTCTCAGGAGAAGTTCATCATTTATATGATTTATTAAATCGAATAAAAAGTGATGATTAAAAAAATTATATTACAATTACTTATTTCTATAGTAATAATTTTTACTTTAACCTTTTCTTTTACATTTACTGTTATTCAAATAAACAAAAATAGACCAAAAAGGGAGGACAAATTTTATGAATTAAATACTGTGAATGACAACTTGTTACAGACTATAATATATCATCTAGTGAGACCGATACTTGAATCGTTATTTGACAATTATATTGAAAAGCATGGATTCAAGGAATATTTAAGAAAAACAATGCAACAGGAAGAAAAAAGAGAAGATTTGATGAACTTTTACGAAATAACAGAAGGGAATGGGAGTACGGCTCTATGTGGTCAAACAGTTTTATTTCAGGCAAATAAAATACCTGATAGCTTATCAATATCATTTTTGAATCAAGTTTCTAATATTATTTTAAAAATAGGCCAAGATAATTGGAAGAAGGAGATTGGCTTGGGGATAATTGGTATGAAAGAAGGAGGAGAGCGCGTAATTACTGTAAAAAATACCAAAGATAATAATAAGATTGACTTGGAATCTTACTATATCAAACTTATCGAAATAAAGGATAAATATCCTGATTCAGCTAACAACATGATTATTTTTAATAATTTGATTAACAGAGAGGGGCAGGAAGTAAAATGTGGTGACGAAGTTTTGGTTAAATATAACATTATGAAGTATAATGGTGAGTATATAATCAATGATCAAATAGCAAAATTTAAAGTTGGTGATAAAAAATTACCACTTGCTATAGAGCTTGGCGTGATTGGAATGAGAGTTAGTAACAATAGAGCTATAATTTCCTCATCAGAGCTTTTAGATGTTATTGATGGTAGCAAATTAATCAAAGATATAGATCTTGAAGAAAAAAATGTGTTTATAATTAATTTAAGCTTAAATTCTCTTACGTAAGGGCGACAAAATATTTTAGAATATTCTTCTGTAACTGAAGAAGATAATAAAAGTAAATACTGCAGTGATCACTGATGGTAAAACTAGAAAAGTGGGTGTTTTTTTAATAAAAAAATTTTTGGAAGATTTTGAGAAAAAGGCATTATAAATTATCGGCAGAAAGTACATGCTATTGAGCATAGCACTGATTATTAATACAAGAGTTATAAATATACAAAGTATTGTATCGCCAGAACTAAAAACAGTCTGAAAAATGAGAAACTTACTCCAAAAAGTTGGAGCAGGCGGTACTCCAATCATGGATAATGAGCCTACAGTAAATGCAATCATAGCAATTGGCATATCTCGTCCTATACCGTGAATTTTATCTACATACTTTTCACCAGTTTTTGTTATTATACTACCTGCAACAAAGAATAGAGTAATTTTTGCAAATGCATGACAAACTAACTGAAAAATTGCGATTCTTGTACTAAGATTGCCACTAAAAATCGAAACTGACAATATAATGTACGACAATTGAGAAATTGTAGAGTAGGCAAGTAATTTTTTCAGTTCTTTTTGTTTAAGTGCAATTAGAGAAGCAGTAACGATGGTAAATCCTGCAGCATATGGCAGCCATCCACCAACAAACCAATTTTGTTGTACAAAGCGTTGTAGATTATCGATACCAAAAGTATACAATACAGTTTTTATTATGATAAAAACTCCGGATTTTACAACGGTAACAGCATGTAGTATTGCACTTACAGGAGTTGGGGCAACCATCGCTTTTGGTAACCAAAAATGCATTGGCATTAAAGCAGCCTTGCCCACTCCATAAATTAACATGAAAAAGCATACTGCAATGAAAGTAATAAGCGAAGTGTCATATTTAAATATTCCACCATCTACAAAATCTAGAGTATGAAATCTGCCGTATAAAAAGCAAATAACCGGGAAAAATAGTACTAAGGAAGAAAAAAATAACACACCAAGATAATAACGTCCAGCCACGATTGATTCGGTTGTTTTATTATAGGTAACAAGAGGATAAGTACTTATAGTTAAGAGTTCATAAAACACAAATGTAGTAAGAAGATCGCCAGAAAAAGCAATGAACATTGCGCAACTGATTGATATTGAAAGGAAACAAAGAAAATTTGAGTAATTGCTATTAGCATAGTTATATTGCATATAACATATTGTGTATATACTGGTTAACACCCAAAGAAATGATATTAATAAACCAAACACTACTCCTATATATTCTAGTTTCAAACTAATTCGTAAATTTTTGTCAAAATTCATAAGAACAAATAGTGAATGATCGCCATATGACCAATATAAAGCGCATAGACACATATATAAAAATAAAAGTATAGAAGATACAACAATAATGCAGTTGTTCACTCTAGTTCCCCATTTGCCTGTAAAAAGAATAATTACTGCACTAAATAGTGGTATTAATGCAGTAATTAACAAGTAATTTTCGGTAATAAAAAATGGTAACGAAAGAGATATTAAAATATATTCCATAAGTAATTTACTATTTATTTTTTTGTTTTGATAAGGCTTGAATTATACTCAGTTAATAGAAAATTGCCACTTTTTGCCAATTAGTTTTATAGATAAAATATGATTTAAATTGAATAGTGTAAACAATTGCTATATATCTTTCTGTCTTATTATTATATTGCAATCAAAATAATATAATAAGTACCAATCATATATATCTCTATTAATCTATTATTTAGAAGTGAAATACACAATATATTGAATTATTGATTCATTTTACAAATGATTATTGATCATAATGGCTTTTTACTTTTTTTTCTTCAGATATGAATGACCTCATGCGTATAAAATTTTACGATTATTTATAGCTCTCTTATTATATAGAGACTAGATTTTGCATCATTAACTTTTGGTGAATATCAACATTTGATATTCTCGATGTTTCTCGCTTCAATTAATTATTTGTTATTTAGTAATAATCCCTAAGATCTTTACTTAGCTTTCGTGCTATACTTAAGTAACAGCACATAAATTTTATTTTTGAGAAAAAGTATTACGATTCATTATTTTGAGAACAATTTTCTTGTTATTTACAATATAAAGGTTTTTTTTAATTTTATCTTGTTAATTTTCAACAATTTGTGAAGCAATAGTGTTGCACTATTAGTACAATTCTTTAATTAAGAATTAAATTCTTTCATCACTTTTAAAAAATCCTTCTACTTCGAAAAAGTTTTGAGTATATATGTACTTTTTTCAAAGTTAGCGATACTTTAATCGATTTTTTTTTGAATAGTATTTTCCTAATTGATGAAAAAAGTACTAAGCGCTATCAATGATATCTTTAAATATGTCCGATTTGCTTACACTTACAATGAGTTGATATTTTGTTCGATTCTTAATAATTAAGACTATGTAAAATTATTTAATTTTATTTTTTTTAGAATTAGAACGAAGAAAAATAACTTTTACTTTGAATAATGATAGTTAAATGAACGCACTAAAAAGTGTACTTATATTATTGTAAATGATTCCATCTTTGTTCAAATTTTCGCGAATCTATTTTTATCAAAAGTGATACTGATAAAATTGTCACTTTACTAGATAGTTTAGTTTTATTTTCCGAATAATTTGTAAATCTTCAAATTCGATTTCTATCCCCAAAGAGAATATACCAAGATCACTTTTTAAACATCTGTTGTCTTTATATGTATTTATTTATTAATCAGTTTAATAACTTTCTTTATATTTTTTTATTATCAATAATATTTAATACTTGTAATAGCTGATTGCAACTACTTTTAGCAATTAATAAACTAATTTGTAGATATGTAGTTTTAACTTGATTTTTTTATTACTAATCTTTTCTTAATTATTAAGATCTCTGAGTATTACAAAAAACAAATATCCTAGTTTTCTAGGATTTTCATATATAAAAATGCTATCTTCAGTCTTTTTTAATTAACAATTTACATTATTATTATAAAGTTCATTCTTTTATAGAATTTGAATATACTAATTTAATATAGATTTTGATCGTTACTCCATTTAAAATGTGTCGCTTGTGATATTATAATTTAGCTCTTTATATTTTTAGTTGAGTCTCTTCTTTAAGAAGATTTAAGAGATATTTACATACTGTGATCAAGTCACCGCGATTTTTATATATTTGAATTAAAATTTGTTCTTTTTGATTCAAAAGAATATTATGCGTATGAAGAAGATTATACGCGAATTGTGTTTTTATAAGTTATGTCTCTCTATTTTGTAATGTTCTTTATAGCTTGTAGACTACTATTTAGTATACTTTCTTTAAAGTAATAATAAAGATAATTTTAAAGAGGAAAAAATTAATAGAGTTAAAAAAATAAATTAAAAATAAAAAATAATCATGACATTTAGTTCACTATCCAATTATTCTTTTCTTCTCTTAATCTATCATTTAATATCGCTTGTCTTATCGCTTTCATAAGCCTATTCATAAAAAAGATATTATGAATAGTAATTAAAGTATAAGCTAATAGCTCTTTAGCTTTTAATAAATGATGTATATAAGCTCTAGAATGTTTTTTACAAGTAAAGCATAAGCAGTCATTTTCAATTGGATCATTGTCCAGTTTGAATTGTTGATTTTTTAGATTAATATGTTCTTTGCCTTCTGAAGTAAAAGAATTTTTATTTTTTACTTTAATAAGTGCGCTGCCATGCCTTGCTAGCCGAGTTGGATAAACGCAATCAAACGTATCAATTCCATTTTCTACTGCGCGAAAAATATCTACAATTGTGCCAACGCCAAGCAAATGAGTAGGTCTATCTTTTTTTAAATATTCCATAGTAAAAGAAACGACATCATTCATTTGTTCCTTATTTTTGCCAAGTGATCCGCCTATTGCTTGACCAAAAAATGATAAATTATTGATAAAATCGCAGCTTTTTCTGCGCAAATCTTGATATACTCCACCTTGACTAATTCCATATAGCGCTTGCTTACCATTATCATTTTTTTTGAATTCATTTAAAGCGCGTTTGGCCCATCTACAGCTCATTAACATTGATTTTTGTGTATATTCTTTAGTAATGTGAAATGGAGTACATTCATCTAAAACTAGAATTAAATCTGAACCTAACTTTTGCTGAATTTGTATAGATTTTTCAGGAGTCAAATGATAGATTTTACCATTAATATAAGAGCGAAAAATTGCACCATCTTCATTAATTTTGATAAGAGTTTTTTGTTTTTTTCTTATTCCTTTGATCTCTTCTGAAACTGATCCGTGTCCAAGACTGAATATCTGATATCCGCCAGAATCAGTTAATATGGGTCCATTCCATCCTATCATCTTACGTAAACCACCAAGTTTTATTACGATATCTTCTCCTGGTTGAAGCATAAGGTGATAAGTGTTGGAAAGTATTATTTGAGTACCTGCCTCAGTGATTCTTTCAATGTCTACAGCTTTAATTGCGGCCTTGGTTGCGCAAAATATAAATGCTGGCGTTTCTATTTTTCCATTTGGAGTTTCAATTACGCCAACTTTTGCAGAACTTAATTGCTTATTTATTCTAAACGAAAACTTTTTTTTCATATATTTATAATTGCAAGTTTGCTATGACGTTTTCCACTTTTTTAGGAGTAAGATCTTCATAAAAATCTCTATTAATTTGAGCAATAGGAGCATTAACGCACGCACCAAGGCATTCGACTTCTTTTAAAGAAAACATGTTATCTTTAGTAGTCTCACCTATATCAATTCTAAGTTTTTTTTTAAAAGTATTTAAAATCTCTTGGCTGCCGCATAACCAGCATGGAGTTGTTCTACAAACTTGTATAAGATATTTACCAACTGGTTTTAAATTATACATGGTGTAAAAATTTGCTACTTCATATGCGCGAATATGTGGGATACTCAACATATCAGCAACGTAACGCATAGCAGATTCTGGAATCCATCCATGTTGCTCCTGAACTAGATATAGTAAATGCATAACGGCACTTCCCTCTCTACCCTTTGGATACATTTTTATAAATTTATTCGCCTTCTTAAAATTTTCCAACGTAAAATTAAAGTGTTTTTCTTTTTCTTTCATTTACACACAATGGTGAATACAAACTTCAGCGTATTTTACTTTAAAAAATGAATGATTGCAATCAAGACTCTTACATAAATGTGAGATGATCTTTAGCATTTTTTATGAGCTATAAAAACAGATTTAGTAATCAATATTGAAAATAATAAAGTTGAAAGATAATTAAAGATACTATAGTTACAATATTCATAATTTTTAATATTAGAGTTTTAACGTTTTAAACATTCGGATTTAATGATTTTTAAATTGTAATAAAAAATATTCGAATTTAGATATTAAGGAATTTATTCAGAATAATACAAAGAAATAAAATAGTTAATTAAATGGAAAATTTGTTAGAATTTCTAATTCTATAGATTTAGTAGAATACTGTGTGCTTTTTTATAAAAACGACCTGTGAATACGTTACATGATTTTAATAGCGAGAAGAGCTCTATAAAATTACAGAAGTTTAATGGTAAATATTATATTGTATATATTGTAATTTTAAGACGTATATAGCAAGAAGATAATAAACTATCATTGACAACTATATTTCTTCTTGTTGTGTACTTTGTACAGATTGAAATTATATTAAACAATCTCAATTTCATTTTTTGAATAAGATGATTACAAGAAATCACCAAGTTTGTTTGTCTTCTAAATTGCCTGCAATCTCCTTATACATTCATCCTTGCCAAAAATTATCATTATATCAATAATTCCAGGCGCATCCATTATTCCAGTTATCGGAGCTCGCAATGACTGATAAATGTCTCTTATTTTTATGTTAAATAACACAGAAAAAACTTTAATTTGAGAGGATAAATAATTTTTGTTCCAATTTTCATAACTGATTTTTGAGAGAAATGATATTAGTAATCTAATTATATTTAAATTGGATTTTACAATTTGCGCGGCCTTTCCACTTAAATTAAGTGGAGGATCTTCAATATAAAATTGTGCTAAATTGAGTAGTTCGGTTAGATAGCTTGCTCTTTTCTTTAGCTCTGTTAATCCCTGTAATAAGTAACTTTTTTTCTTTTTAGTCAGAGTGTTTTTCTTGAATATTAAAGAGATGATATCTTCATTGTTCATATTATTAATATAATATTTATTTAAATGTTCCAATTTTTTTAAATTAAGCTTTGCAGGAGAACGACCAATACCTTCTAAGTTAAACCATTTCATTGCTTGTTCATCGCTGATAATCTCATCGTTATCATGACTCCAACCAAGTCTGAGAAGATAATTACGCATTGCTTGAGGCAATATGCCCATCTTTTTATAATTGTAAATACTAGTAGCACCATGTCTTTTTGATAGTTTATTTCCACTTTCTCCATGAATAAGTGGTATGTGCGCAAAACGCGGGATGTTAAAATCAAGGGCACGATATATTAATAACTGCTTAAAAGTATTAGTAAGATGATCAGAGCCTCGTATTATATCAGTTACTTCAGTATCATGATCATCAACAACTACGGTCAAAATATACGTTGAGGTATTGTCGGAACGCAATATGATTAAATCATCAAGTTGCTTACTATTCATTTTGACCTGGCCATATATTCTATCATTAATAATGATATCTTCCGAGTCTGGCACTCTAAAGCGAATAACAGGCTTTATGCCTGAAGTTATATTAGTGCATTTGTGTTTGTACATTTTTCCTTCTTTTTTCGCTTCTGCTTTTTTTGTTGCAATCTCATTCTCAGAACAATAGCAGTGATATGCTTTTCCTCTCTCAATGAGAAGATTTACAATTTCAATGTATCGTTTCAATCTTTTTGATTGATATATTATTTCCCCATCATAGTCCAGACCAAGCCACTTCAATCCATTAATTATCGCTTCAATTGCATTTTGAGTTGAACGTTTTTTATCAGTATCTTCAATTCTTAGTAAAAATTTTCCGCAATGATGTCTTGCATAAAGCCAATTAAATAAAGCGGTACGAGCTCCTCCAATATGCAACAGCCCCGTTGGCGATGGAGCAAATCTGGTAATTACGCTTGACATTTTAGTGAAAATAAATACAACCCACTGTAATTACTAGTATAGCTAAAATTTATTGACGTGACAATGCTGAGCAACTTTCTAGTTTATAGATCTTACTATGATAAAAGTTGTATTTGTTTTCTAGAATTTATTCTTTATGACTTTATGACTTACTTCGGTTGGATACAGTACCACAATGTATTGTTTACAACCTATAGATGAAAAAATAACGAAATTTCTTGAAAAAATGTGAAGCTTTACATTAAAGAAATAACAAAATTTCTTCTAATGAAATAAAGAGATTCTTATATAAACCTGTTTACAAGAATCTGTTTCGCAACAAAAACAAAGCTAACGATACATTGAAGGTAATTTAATTGCAATTTAATTTGCTAAAATAAAAGATTTTGATCTCTTGTGTTTCTTTTTGGAAAAATGAAAGTAATGTTCTATTAGATAATATTACTGACCGATTATCAAAGTTCATTTTCATGTAGCAGATATTGACGAATATTATGAGTAAAATGTTTGATTGTTTAGATTTAGAAGAGAAGCAATATATAAAGAAAAATTAGAAATTATTTTGTTATTTTAAAATTAGGTTAAAAACGTACTAGATAATATAAAATGTGCATCGAGATAAAACGAACAGATTTTTGAGAAAAATTCTTCTTCTTGGATACGCTTGGCAAGTAAGTTGAGAACCAAATTAAAGAAGAAATGTTATAAGTATAAAAAGAATCTTGTATATAAGAAAATAAGAAATTTTTCTAATTATACCCATTATATAATGGAGACTGCAGCGTGTATTGTGTCCTATCTTGTGCATTTTCTCTAAAATTTTTATTTACATTCTTAATCTTTTGTGCTGGATTTTGATAACGAAAATAGTTTGTGACAAGTTTAACACGTTTTTGATGGACAAATATCTGATTAGATATATGACTTAGGGTAGTGTAAGTACTTTAGTAAAGAGTTTTAGCAGTAGGTGTGATTAGAAAGTTAAAAAGTAATTGTAATATTGCTTAATATCACATAGTAAAAAAGTTAATTGCAGGCTATAATATAAACAGGGTTTAGTTCATTTTAATTGAGATTATGTTACTCATAAAAATATATTTGCGTAATGACTAAAAGAAAGTATGAAAAACTATTAATAGCAAATAGAGGAGAAATTGCATCTAGAATTATTAAAACTGCTCGCAAAATGGGCATTTTATGCATATCTGTATACTCAGATGCAGATATTAATTCTGTTTATGTAAGACAAGCAGATGAATCGAGGTACATTGGTCCTTCTCCAGCTTATCTCAGTTATTTAGATATTGAAAAAATATGCAAATTAGCAGTTGAAACAGGTGCACAGGCAGTTCATCCAGGTTATGGTTTTTTGGCAGAAAATCCAAATTTTCCACGCGCTTTGCAAAAATATGATATAGATTTTATAGGTCCAAGTGCGGAAATAATAGAGGTTACAGCAAATAAAATAACAGCAAAAGAGTTTGCAAAGAAGGCTGGAGTAAATGTAGTACCAGGATGTATAAACAAGATTGATAATATTACTGATGCAATCAATATTGCTGAGGAAATCGGTTTTCCAGTTATACTTAAGGCTGCCTTAGGAGGAGGCGGTAAAGGCATAAGAATTATTAATTCTAAAAAAGAGATTGAGCCAGCATTTATATTAGTAACTAATGAAGCAGAAAAGAGTTTTAAAAACGGTAGTATTTTTATAGAAAAGTATATAGAATTACCAAGACACATTGAAGTTCAAATTCTAGCAGATAAATATGGTAATATAGTATGTCTTGGAGAGAGAGAATGTTCAATACAAAGAAATAACCAGAAAATAATAGAGGAAGCGCCAAGTCCATTTGTTACCAATAAAATAAGACAAGAAATGTATTCTCAGTGCGTTTCTTTAGCAAGACAAGTTGGCTATTTTTCAGCGGGCACTATTGAATTTGTTGTAGATCGGAACCAAAATTTCTATTTTATTGAGATAAATACAAGATTACAAGTTGAGCATCCAATAACAGAATTTGTAACAGGAATAGACATAATAGAAGAAATGATCAGAATTTCACGCGGAGAAGAATTAAGATTCGATCAGAAAGATATTAAGCTTGCAGGTTTTTCAATAGAAAGTAGAATTTACGCTGAAGATCCGTCAAGAAATTTTTATCCTTCTAGCGGAAGGATAAAATATTACAATAAGCCGAATGAGAATAATTATGTAAGAGTAGATGATGGAGTTACTGCGGGTTCAGAAATTAGTACATTTTATGATTCAATGATTGCAAAAGTAATAACTTATGGAAAGGATAGAATAGAAGCAATTAGCAGAATGCAAAAAGCTTTATCTGAATATTATATAAATGGAGTAACAAACAATATAGAATTTTTAGAATCAATTTTTCATCATCCAAGTTTTATTGCAGCAAAACTCCACACGAAATTCATTGCAGATCATTACCAAAATAGATTTTGCGGTGATTTTATCACGGAAGAATATATTAAGATATTTATCTTTGCTATGTTATATGTTCATTTAAGAAATGAAGAGAAGTATTATAATAAGTCAATAAATGAAACACTCATAGTAAAAGTAAATGATAATGAATACTCTGTAAAAGCAAAGTATCAAGATAAAATATTAACAACGGTATATAACCATAATACCTATTCTATAATAGGTAAATGGAAATTAAGCTATGGACTATTATCCATCACTGTTAATGAGGATACTCAAATAACGCTTAAAGTAGAAAGACAAAATAATACTAAACTCTTTATAAGATATGCTGGAATGCAGGCTAAATGCTGTGTATTTAAACCTCATATAGCAAAGTTAAGTGAGTTAATGCTAAATTATAAAACAGACAATGATGATGAAGTTTTAATGAATGTTGTAAAATCTCCAATATCTGGTTTATTAGTTAAATTACATGTAAATGTTGGAGATCGAATAGAGATAGGACAGCCCTTATTTGTTATAGAATCGATGAAAATGGAAAATATCATATGCGCTGAATCAGAGATGAAAATAAAAAATATCTCCATTCAAGAGGGAGAAAATGTTCGAATTGGCGATATTATATTAATTTTGAATGGAACTCTTTCTTAGATAACACAAAAGATATAATCCTGATCCGAATAAAACGAATGAAAACATTTGATGAGCTATGGCGATAGTTATCGGTATTTGGAGCAATAAAGTAATCACTCCTAAGATTACTTGAATTAATGCACAAAATTGCATAGAATATACAGGTTTTATATCAGAATTTTTTATTGTCAGAATTGTTGTTAGAATTAATATAAGGAATGCCAGTATTCGGTGTATAAATTGTATTAGCGCTCTGTTTTCAAAAACATTTAAGAATTTAGAGTGTAAAAAAAATAAATCTTTCGGAAAGATATATTGATCCATTAGTGGAAATGTATTGTAAATAAGACCAGCATTCAATCCTGCAACAAATGCCCCGAAAGCTATTTGTATTGTAATTAGGGCTAAGATCATTTTTGTATATCGTTGTATAGCATTGTTGTTGTTATGAATCTTAGGTTTAAGTTGTTTTAACATGATTTGGTAGTCAAAAAATTGATACGATAATAATCCAAAAATAGTTAATGCCAGTAGTAAATGAAGTGTGAGTCTATAGTGACTAATATGAGGTTCAGCCATTAGGCCACTTTTGACCATATACCAACCAGTAAAAGCTTGCAATATCCCAAATATTAGTGCTAAGGACAGTCTTATTACTACTTTTTTCGATATCATTTTTTTTAGAATAAAATATATAAATGGTAGAACAAATACTAAACCTGTTACTCTTGCGGCTAATCTATGTATATATTCTATTAAATAGATAGTGCGAAATTCTTTCATGCTCATTCCGTGATTAAATGTCTTATATTCAGGTGTGATTTCATATTTTGATTTTTCTTGTATCCAATCTTGCTCACTTAGTGGTGGCAATATTCCAAGAATTGGCTTCCATTCTGTTATAGATAATCCTGCTTTTGATAGTCTAGTAAATCCGCCGATTCCTACCATAATAATTACCATGGCAGAACACAGAAAAAGCCAAATAATTACAGATTTTGATTGTTTTTGTTGTTTCATAAAAAAATCGCGCTGAATTTTGCTTTTTATATTGTTATATCAGAGATTTATTATACATAGGAAAGAATATTGATACTATCTAAAAGTATAAAAAAATCTTTGAATATTACTTTGATTTTCACACTCTTTAAATATAGGACTTGGTTTCATAATGAATATATATAAGATTGAGTAAATGTATGATAATTTATTTTAAATTTTAATTAAAAGTCAATAAATGTAATAAAAAATGAAGTGATAAGAAATATAAATATTGCATAATTAACAAAGAGGTGGTTTGCAGCTTTTTTAAGCTTTTTAAGAGTTAATAAATTCCTTTCAATTTTATATCATAATTTTTATACTACAAATCTGAATTCCGATCTAAAGTACGTTTTCAGCGACATTAAAAATATTTGTAAGAGACTTTTTAAGATTTCTCCACCATAAAAAAATATTAATAATTATTACGCTACGATTCAAAAAAAATATAAGAAGAAATATCTTATTCTTTAATTTGAGAATTAAAGGTGCAGTAAATATTTAATCTAGATAACACATATACTTCTGAATAGAGAAAATAGATTTAGTCAAATTATTTTTTTTGTGTGGCAATTCACTCTTGCTTCTCCATATCGGAATTAAGATATTTAAAATGTTGCTCAATTTTGTACAAAATAAAGTCTGTTTTAATTTAATTACTAATGTTTTGTGCTATTTTTATCTGCATCTGACTATATCAGATCTTATTATAAACTTTTTTTGGCACAAAAGTTTATATTTCTATTGAATAGTTTAGAACTTTTATTTTAGATGAATTAAAGAGTAAATTTTTTTTTACTTTACTTTTAAAGACTTAGATAAAGTAGCCTTTACATTAAAAAGCATTGTTCGATTATATCTCTTTTTATAAAATAAAGTTTTCATATTTACTTTAATTTTAAATTATTTAAGTTAAAAATATAATAATTAATTGCTTTTATCATCACTTTTTTTTTAATTCTTGAAGAGAAAGAATTAATAAAATTGTGCATGCTTAAGAAAGGGTTTTGCGCTTTAATTTTGTGAAGACCTATTCTTTTTTCTAAAAACGTTGGAAGATTTTTGTTGTATAAGTAATTAAATTTTTATTATAGTAAACACGAGTGAGTAATATCTAGAATATTTGATGAATATTAATGTATAAACGTATGCTGTACTGTGTTAACTACAAAATTCTCTTGAAGAAAAAAAGAAGTAGAAATGTTGAGCTAGATTTTAATATTTAGACTCAGATGTTAGCAGTGTAATAATATGAATTATTATTCACAAATTTTAGAATGTAGGGTTTTGAGTTGAGAAGAGATTAATTTTTTTTAGTATATTTCTATAGAAATAGAGCTACGACGCATTTAGTTTTTAATTTAATACTTACTAAATTGATTAGCTCTTTTGATTACTATGAAAGCTAATATCATTTAGCTTCTTGCGAAGAAGCTATCAGACTTATATTAAAAATTTTTCCGTATTCTTTAATAAAAAATCAGATTGAGATTTGATCATTTTTTTTAGAATCATTAATTTTTTTTTAAAATATAAAATAGATATTGAATTAAAAATCTAATGCAATTTTTTATTTAAATTACGTGAAAGCGAAGATATAATTTCGCTATTGCGTTTTTCATCTTTGTGCTCTTGCATTATTTTTTTTATGGTATTGGCTGCTATATTAGCTGTGTTAACATGCAAATCTCCAATGGTTCTTTCAACTTGATCAGTAACCTTTTTTAAATTAGATTGTACCTTACGATCTAATGTTTGATTCAGTTGCTGTCGGTTAAAACTAATAATGCTATTAGCTTTATCAAGAGCTTCATTCATGATTCTATTAACTTCCGCATCTAATCTTTTGTATTTCTCAGAAGATTCTCTGTAATATTCCAAAACATCCCTTCTAAATTTTTCAACTTCATCATTTATGAATTTATTTTTATAATGTGTCTTATTAAGAGTCTCTTTAACTATTTTTTTTACCGATCTATATGAAATAATAAGTCCTAAAAAAAAAGCGAGGCTAACAATAAGCGATGTAGACATAAAAACCCCCTAGAACTCTTTAGATATCAAATCAGTAACAAACTTCTTTTCAATTTTAGAGCTGGTCAGCTTACCGTAGTAAATCAAGGCGATACCAGTGGCTACTTGCTTGAGTTCATGAATATAATCAGATTTAAATTTTTCTACTCTTTCTTCGATAAGTTTTTTCATCTTTTTACTTTCCTCATCCAACGTATACTTCAAATTCATTCTCATGTCTTTTACTTGATTAATTGCATCGTTTACAATCCTTTCCTCTTTAATCCTAGCTTCATCTAAAGCCTTGTTATATCTAACAAGTTGAATTTCTATGAGTCTTAAAAGATAAATTGAGGCATTAAGAGAATCTATCAATCTTTTGCTTCTAATGCCTATTATTTTATCTAGTTTTGGTAGGAAAAAACAACCGACTACAAAAAAAAGTAAAAAGAAAAAAAATAGAAACCAAAAAATCTGAGAAAAAAAAGTTGAAATATCAAGCTGAGGCATGTGTGTTAAGCAACGAATATTAACAACATTGCGAGTAGGAACGCTAATAACCCCATAAATTCAACCATAGCAGCTCCGATATAAACGTAAATTTTCATTTTACTTTCTGATTCAGGATTTCTCGCAAGTCCATTCAGCATAGTGCAAAATATATTTGCTACGCCGAGACCAGCTCCGAACGTACCAAGTACGCTTAAGCCAATCGCTATAAATTTTAAAGCCATCAAATCCATACCACTACCTTCAATTTCTAGTTATCAAACTATATAACGTTTCAAAACAAAGTCAATCATTTTACTGCATCTGACAAATATACGCATGTTAATACAGTAAATATATAAGCTTGCAAAATTGCAACGAAAATTTCAAATCCTATTAAGGCAATTATAAACAAAAACGGTACAGGTGCTAAGATTACATGCATATTTACAATAAATCCAGCTATCACTTTAATGATGGTATGACCTGCAATTATATTCGCTGAAAGCCTTATTGATAAACTTACAGGTCTTGCTAAATAAGCAAATAGCTTAATAAAAACCATCAAAGGCGCCAACCATAAAGGAGTGTTATTCGGTAACAACGTGGTACATAAAAATTTTGCTCCCTTTTCTTTGAATCCAATAATTGTTATGTAAGTAAAAACTATCATAGATAAAGTAAATGTAACTATCACATGACTTGTGACGGCAAAACTATAAGGAAAAACTCCTATTAAATTACATGATAAAGTGAAAATAAATACCGTAAATATGAAAGGAATATGATTCAGACCTTTGTTTCCAGTATTACTTTCTATTATTGTAACTACAAAATTATATAAATACTCAACTGCAGACTGCAAATATTCAGGCTCTATGGAACTCCTCCTTATTCCCAATAGTAAGAAGAATATAAATAACGTTACTGAAATCATCATAAAAAGAGACGAATTGGTGAAATTTATATCATGCCCAAACAGCTTGGGTAATTCCAGTATTGTGTATATTTTAAACTGCTCTAATGGATTTAACTTCATCTAACTTTTATTCTGTAAATCTATTAAATTAAGAGTAAAATATAAATTTTATGAGGTAAAGTCAAGAGCTGAAAATAATAATAGATCGTGCACTAGTACAGAATTTTTTTTTGCTAGTTTAATCTTTGTCTTTGTTTTAAAATTATAAGATGTTAAATTTGGTAATTTAGTATTAGTTTCTTTCGGTTTGAGGCCTAAATTTATAGTAAAACGACTCCTGTTAGGGTTAAATTCAATTTAACGATGAATATTTTTTTTTGAAAATTATTTTCAGCCAACTTAGGAGAATATTAATAATACATCAATAATTTTATATTATTTGAACTGCGTTTTAATTATTGCAGCGTTTTTGTGATAAGCACGAAAATTTTTTCCTTGTTAAATTTTGTATCTGCATAAATTAACATTATTAAGATGATGATTTAAAGATAAAAAACTAAGTTTTATCAATTTTTGATATATTTAGATTTTATTGCGTGCTTCGTAGCACGATCTGATTAATTTAAGGCAAATTAGTATTGCAATTAAATATTTAATAAAATGATTACCATTATATAACCGATGCAGTTAACACTTTAACTTGAAAGATTATTAAAATATTTTTAATGTACAAAGCTTTATATAGTACCATTAATTTAATTAATTATAGAGAAGATTCTTTTTGTACAGCATTTGCCAGCAGGCAAAATTGCTCAATAGTTAAATTTTCTGGACGTTCGTTACCTTTTAATTTGAGATCATTAAGGATAGTTTGAGCATGTTTTGTAAGCTTTTGCAAGCTATTTTTTAGCATCTTTCTTCTCTGAGAAAAAAGAATGCTAGTTAATTTGGTTAAGATTTTTAAATCTACTGTAAACCTTTGAGTAGGTAGTGGATTTACAGTTATTACTGAAGAGTATACTTTCGGTCTTGGAAAAAATTCTTTAGGTTCAATATCAAATTCTTTTTGTATATTACATAGTAGTTGACTTAATACTGATAAGGAGCCATATTTTTTGGAATTAGTTTTTGCTATAATGCGATCTGCTACTTCTCTTTGAAACATTAGTGTTAAGCTTGTAAAATATTTTATATTGCTTAACCATTTTAGAAATAGTGCCACTGAGATATTGTAAGGGAGATTAGCAATGATTTTGACTGGATATTCTATTAGTTTTTCTTCCACAATGTTCAGCGCATCTGCTCTTAATATTTTATATTTTCCGCGATATTTATCTAACAATTGGTTGTGACATTGTATCAAATTGATATCTTTTTCTATAGCAAGTAGAAATTTTGGATTATGCGCCAATATTTCTCTTGTTAATGCACCATATCCAGGACCAATTTCAATGACATTGAAATGTTCCAGATTACCTGCTAAAACAACTATTTTTTTCGCTATTTCACTTGATAAAATGAAATTTTGCCCTAATCTCTTTTTAGATTTAAATAAAAATTTATGCATACCATGTAGTATGTAGCGTTTTGATAATTTTAAAAATTAATTGACGAAAAATTTATTGGTAGTTATAAGTTATGAGCTTATTTGCGCCGGCTTAGCTCAATTGGTAGAGCGACTGACTTGTAATCAGTAGGTTGTCAGTTCAAGTCCGACAGTCGGCACTTTGTTGGTATTAGTATTTAATTTCTTACTGAGAGTACTTTAGTGTAATTTAAATTACTATTCTAATATAATAATAGAGTACACATTATGTTATGCTTCTGTTTTATGCTTCATTGAAAGGTGAAACTACGATTTTCATTCATTTTTGATAAATTTTTTGTAGCCTTTTTCTTTAAACTTTAATTTTTAATTAGTTAAAGAGATTAGAAAATAAAGAAATAAAATAGACTTTAGTATTGCCTCCATGGGCAAGATCAATATATTAAACAATGCATGATATATATAAAGAATTATTCTTTTTGGTATCATAGAGATGATTAATTGCGAAATATTAGATCGGATTTTTTAAAAAACTACAGAATAGTGTTAGTTAACAATAAGTGCTTATATAGTATTATTATAAATGAATAAAATTTTGTAAAAACACGATAGTAATATTACTAATATTAGTAATTTAGATATAAAAACTTTTAATTTTTTAATATCATAGAATATAATTTAGATTATTTCATAGATCAGAATTTTCTAATTATTATCTTATTACATATAAAATGTAGGTTTTACTATTTCTTATTCTTACTAGAAACTTTGTTTCTAAAGTGCATTTTTAGCAATTTTACTGTATAAATATTTATTAAGAGAAAAAATTAAGAAGAACCTATATCAATCCACATTGTAATTTATTTACATTT
>JAJETZ010000008.1 GCA_029784595.1 Wolbachia endosymbiont of Meromenopon meropis
ATAATAAGATTATATTTTGACTATTGTATTTTGTATATATTAATTATTTTATAAAGAGTTGTTTTTTTAAAATTCGAATTGAAAAGTTTTTTATTTATCAAAGTAGATAGGATCTATATCCTAAATTAGGAATTAAACTTAATATCTTAATATTTTTCTTTTTAACAGATTTTCACATTAAATTCTCCTAATTTTATAGAAGAATAAATTTGAGATTTTAATCAAATCAAAATTTGAAAATAGGAAATGCAATCTAATTAAAAAATTTTTATTCAGTTTTTTTTTTATGAAGGTATCATTTTACTTGTGGTAAGGTGGTATATCAGAATGAAGTCTATTTTGTTGACTAGACCCTTGTCGGATTCATTAGATACGAGAAATGCGCTGAGAAGATACGGCTATAAAGTCTATATAGAACCGCTATTCACAATAAAGTATCTACAACCTAACATATCTACATGTCAGTTTGATGTTGTGATATCTACAAGTAAAAACAGTATAAAAGCATTTAGCCAAATATGCAAGGTAGATGATTTTCCAATCATTACGGTTGGTAGCTCAACGATGCAAACTGCAAAGGATTTAGGGTTTTCTGATATCATATCAGCAGAGGGTAATGTTGAAAGCTTAGTATCATTTATAAAAAATCACTATTCGATAACAGTAAAATTCTTGTATATTAGAGGACAGGAGGTATCTTGTGATTTGAAAAAAAGATTATCTAAAGAGAGTTTTAATATCAAAGAGCTTATACTCTATAAAACAATTATTAAAAAGAATCTAACTCATAGATGTAAAAATCTACTATTAAGTACTAAAATTGATAGCATTGCTTTTTTTTCTTCACAATCAGCAAGAATATTCTGTTCTTTAATTTTAAAAAGCGGTCTCTCTCATTCAATAAGTGACATAGTTGCTTATTCTATGAGTAAGAATATTGCTGATAGCTTAAAATCAATCAAATGGAAAAAAGTTACAACATCGAGACTACCCACTAAAGAAAGCTTAATTGATGCGATTAATAGGGATTGTTAATGCTAAAAATTGCTACTTGGAATGTTAATTCCATACGTAAAAGAGTTGAGCAACTCTGTAGTTTTATGATTGATAGTCAAATAGATATAATTTTACTTCAAGAAATAAGATGCACAGAAGAGCAGTTTCCATATGATAAAATAGAAAAACTTGGGTATGAATGCGCCGTCTATGGACAAATTGCAAGAAATGGGGTTTGTATTTTATCCAAAAATCCAATCTTAGAGAAATTGAAAATTGACATTGTAGAAAACTATCAAGAAGCGCGTTATATAGAGTGCAAGATAAAATACAATAGTCAGAATATAATAGTAGGAAGTGTGTATATCCCAAATGGCCAAAGCCCAGATTCGCATATGTTTATGTATAAACTCGTGTTTTTAGATAATTTATACAGAAGAATGAGTTATTTATTAAAGAATGAGAAATTGATTATTATAGGCGGAGATTACAATATTGCACCAAATGAAATTGATGTTTTTGACCCAATTTCATTAAATGGTCAAGTATGTTTTCATATAAGAGAACGCGAAAAATTAAGAGCAATTCTAAATCTTGGCTTTAAAGATGCATTTAGGATATCTAATCCGAACTTACAGCAATTTACTTGGTGGAACTATCAAGGAAATTCACTAAGAAATAATCGTGGAATGCGAATAGATCATATCCTATTATCGTTGCAAAATATTGATGCATTAAAAACTTGCTACATAGATATCAAGCTACGAGAGTTAAAAAATCCATCTGATCATACACCCGTTGTATGTGTTATAAAACCCATTGAAGCTGAAGAGCAAGATATTTTTTTAAAATAGATTACTTTTTGCTTTCATATAAAAATATTTTGCTTTCTAACACTTATATGCACCATACATAAAAATAAAATTTGATAGAGACAGAACATAACCTTTTAC
>JAJETZ010000009.1 GCA_029784595.1 Wolbachia endosymbiont of Meromenopon meropis
TTACTCCAAAATTTCAGAAACAATACCAGAACCAACAGTTTTACCACCCTCTCTTATCGCAAAACGTAACCCCTTATCCATTGCTATCGGTGATTGCAACTCGACCTCTATACTCACATTATCTCCAGGCATTACCATCTCTTTTCCCTCCAACAATTTTATACTACCGGTTACATCTGTTGTTCTTATATAAAATTGCGGCTGATAATTTGCAAAAAATGGCGTGTGTCTCCCTCCTTCCTCTTTCTTCAATATATACACCTCTGACTTAAATTTTCTATGCGGAGTTATCGTTCCAGGCTTTGCCAACACCTGCCCTCTTTCCACTTCCTCTCTTTTAGTGCCTCTCAACAATATCCCTACATTGAGTCCTGCGCACCCCTTATCTAGCAATTTTTTAAACATCTCAACACCTGTACATATCGTCTTCTGGGTCGGTTTTAATCCTATTATTTCTATCTCTTCTCCAATTTTTATCTCCCCCTTTTCTATTCTTCCTGTTACTACGGTGCCACGTCCTGATATCGAAAATACATCCTCTATTGGCATTAAAAATGGCAAATCTACAGGCCTCGGCTGATCGGGCACATACTCATCTAACGCTTTCATCAATTTATCCATCGATTTCTTTCCGTATTCACTATTTTCGTCTCCTTCCAGCACTTTTAACGCAGAACCTACAACAACTGGTACCTCATCTCCAGAAAATCCATATTTTGTTAACAATTCCCTAACTTCCATTTCTACCAAACCAATCATATCATGATCAGCGACATCGGCTTTATTTATATAAACCACAATATATTTAACACCAACTTGTTTTGAAAGTAATATATGCTCTCTAGTTTGTGGCATCGGACCATCAACGCCTGAAACTACCAATATCGCAGCGTCCATCTGCGCTGCGCCTACTATCATATTTTTTACATAATCAGCATGCCCTGGACAATCAACATGCGCATAATGTCTCTTATCCGTCTGATATTCAACGTGTGCTGTCGCAATAGTTATTCCCCTTTTTCTCTCTTCTGGCGCTTTATCTATTTGATCGTACGCTACAAAATTACCATAATATTTCGTTATCGCCGCAGTCAATGTAGTCTTCCCATGATCAACATGCCCTATTGTACCAACGTTGATATGCGACTTGCCAAATGCTTTTACTACTTGTGTCATAA